>JADMKN010000114.1 GCA_015478825.1 Patulibacter sp.
CATGGGGTTCCAGGGGCGGGACGCGGGCGGCCTGCCATGGGGTTCCTGGGGCGGGGGCGCGGACGACCTGCCATGGGGTTCCTGGGGCGGGGACGCGGACGACCTGCGATGAGACTTGGGCGGACCGGGTGGCGGCCCCACGCTCGACCCTGGCCCCACGATCGCCTCTTGGCCGCCAGCGATCGATCGAGAGGACGATCGAGGGGGTTGGAGCCGCTCTTCGTGGCACCTCGCCCTCCGCCGCCGATCGAGATGACGATCCATGGGGTCGGCCGCCGTTCAGCCGCGCACCCGAGAACGACCTTCGACCCGCTCGAACGCCGCCGGCGAACGGGCGAAACAGTGCGAGATCCGCGGACGCAGGAGAGATCACGCCGCGCAACGCGCCGGCCCGGTACTCTTCACCGTCCTGGCGAGATAGCTCAGCTGGTAGAGCACACGACTGAAAATCGTGGTGTCCCGGGTTCGAGTCCCGGTCTCGCCACTCCGGAAAGGCCCTGCAAAGCGGGGCCTTTTTCGTTCTCAGGGCGCGGCCGATTTGAGCGGCGACGCGCCACGTTCTGGGGTTCGTGGCCTGATGGTGGCCCAATGGGGGCGCCGGGCCGGAAGTCCAGCTTGCGTCTGTCGATGATGCGCTGTGGTCGATCCAAGGGCGACAAGGCTGCGGTAAGTTGAGCCAATGAACGCCGTAAACTCGCCGACGCCGACGCCGACGCCGACGCCGACGCCGACGCTGCCGTTCACGTTCGCTGAGTTCAGTGAGTGGTACGACGAATATGCCGAGACCGTTCTCAAGCCTGCTCGGGTCGCGGCGGTCCAGGCCCTCAACGCATTTCTAGACGAAGAGCTCACCGAGGCGGAGCGGGTTCGACTGGAGGTGAGGCCGGGGCGGGTGAAGAGTAAGTCCCGAGCCTGGCAAAAGCTGGGGAACAAGTACGCGCCGTTGGTGGAGTCGCTGTCGTCGGTCCCCGCTGTGATGGACGATCTGGTCGGCCTCCGCATTGTCTGCACAACGGGGAGCGACCAGTTGCGACTGACGGACGATCTTCTGCCACGCTTGGACCCGTGGGTAGAGGGGGATGAGCCAGTTCTTGCGATCCACGATATGGATAGCATCCGCAACTATCTGGGGAAGGGCAAGGCGTCTGGATATCGCGCCTATCATCTAAATTTGTGCACGTTTGTTCAGCACGGGCTTGACAGGCGCCTCGTCGTATGTGAGTTGCAAGTCAGGACGCTGCTGCAGGAGAGTTGGGGGGAGCTAACGCACGAAGATACCTACAAGCCCGGGAGTGCTCCTCCGCCGTTGGTCGCCACGTTGAGTAAGCGCATGGCTGACCTGATGGCGACGCTGGATGACATGGCGAATGATCTGCGCGCCGCTATAGAAGAAACTTCGAGTCCGGTGGGTCTAGGTGCAGGCTCGGAGCCTGAGATTCCAGGGATAGGTGACGAGTCGGCGAACGAAGAGGCGGAGGCCGTTCGCTCGTTTGTGGCCGAGCGACTGGCCGGGCTGCGCCGGCCTATCGACTTTGCAACCCTTGCGTGGGAGGCGCAGCGCCTCTTTGGGCAAGAGGTTTCGCAGGGCTGGGTTGGATATGGCTCCTTCAAGGATCTAGTTCGCGCCTCAGTGCCCAACGCAAAGTTCATCTCGGAGCCGCCGGGGTGGATTTGGCCAGAATCGTTTTCGCCTGAGGACGCGGCATTGAACCCTGAAGTTCCAGAGTCCGCGCGGTACTTGCACCAGGTTGATCGCTCTCTCCCGCTGGTTTCTACAGACCGATGGCAATCGGCCTACGACGCCCTTGCCGTCGCGACGGCAAGGGCGGAATGGATACCCGAAGATCTCCATCGGGGTGTCGTGCACGAGCTTGCGAAGGACGCTCGGCAGGTCGCGGAGTCTGGTGTCGTCCCGGTTACCCGGCGACATCTGACGTACATCGCGGACTCGCTTCGCGAGGTGGGGAATTTGACGTCCGACATGAGCTCGGATGACGTTGCAGTGTCCTTTCGGTCCCTGATGGTTCATAGAGTTGCAGCGTTCGGTGCGGACGCGGACGCGGATGTGGTTGACGAGAGTCAAATCCGTGATTTCCTCACATGGCTCGGCGCTGGGCTTGAGGAGTGCGAGAGACTCGCCGCCGTGCCGACTGGCGACCCGGCTTGACGTCCCACGGTCACCTTGCTCGGCCGCGGCAGGCTCGGCGGTCGGCGTCAGCCTCGCGGCGTTCCTCGAACGCGAGTCGTGGCCGGTGCGGCGCTGTCGCGCGAGTTGAAGCGGCTTCACCCGGCGAGTAGGATTGAGTCGTACTGGCAGAACCCGTCGGCGAGGTCCGATCATGCGCACGACCCGGCAGCTCAGCGTCACCCTTCCCCACACGATGGCCGACGCGCTCAAAGAGCGCGTGTCTTCGGGCGCGTACGCGAGCGAGAGCGAGGTCGTCCGCGACGGTCTCCGGGCACTCTTCGCCCAGGAGGAAGCCGTCGAGACCTGGCTGCGTACCGAGGCGGCCGCTGCGTACGACGAACTGCGCGCTGATCCGTCGCAGGCGATCACCGGCGAGCAGATGCGGGCGGAACTCGCCCAACGCCACGCCAAGCGCGTCGAAGGCGACGCGTGACCCGCAAGGTTGCCTACGCCGCACGAGCCCAACACCATCTGGCGGACCTCTACGACTGGATCGCCGATGTCGGATACTCGGATCGCGCCGAGCGCTACGTCTCGGCGATCCTCGACTTCTGCGACAGCCTTGCCGATATCCCGTTCGTTGGCCAAGCGAGGGACGACATCCGGTCGGGGATGCGGACCACCGGGTTCCGCCGTCGTGTCACCATCGCCTTCGCGGTGACCGATACGACCGTCGAGATCCTGGGCATCTACTACGGGGGCCGCGACTACGAGTCGCTGCTTGATCGAGATCCGGACTGATGGAGCGAGCCGGGCGACGAGGTCGACCCGCGAACGAGGTCAACTGGAAACCGAAATGGCGATCACCGCTTCCAACGCACGCAAGAACCTCATCTCGCTCATAGAGCAGGTCAACGACGACCGCACGTCGATTGAGATCACGTCCCGTCACGGCAGTGCGGTGTTGATCTCGCGTACCGACTACGACGCGCTGGAGGAGACCGCTCATCTGCTGCACTCGCCGGCCAACGCCCGTCGGCTCCTGGAATGCCTCAACCAAGCCCGGGGCGAATAGCGTCCCTGCCGTTCGGTTACTCGAGTGGTGCGCCTATCCGGTCGAGTGCCCGTGCGTGCTCGTCGGCCCGCTGGCTCGCGACCTCGCGACGCTCTTCGAAGGCGAGGATCGACCTGGTCGGGATTTGCCAGCCGCTGGTTCCAGGGAGTTCGTTGGCGGGTAGCTCGTCGGCCTGGATCAGGCGAATGACGTGCTGACAAGAGAACCCCAGCCGATCGGCTGCTTCTTGCGGCGAGACTGGCGCTTCATTCGCCGGGTCTGATCGCCAGTTGTCCATGCGGAGACGCTACCGGGCTTGGCTTGTGCGGTCGAGGGCTTTTGTCTTCGGTTGTCCGGCGCGTGCAGGCGGTACGTTGAAGGCATGGAGGGCAAACAGCGGGAGGCATCGGATGAGGCGCGGTCCAACGTCCGCTCCGACTCGCCTTCCCCGATCTCACGTGGGACGAGGACGCTCCCCGGCGCGGAGGTCAATCGGCTGCTGGCGCGGAACGTTCCCGACAGCGAGTTCTTCGACGATCTTCAGTTCTCCGCCGACCTGACGGGCGAGTCTCCTGCCGATACGTGTGCGCGACTGGGTCGAAGCCTCCTGCTGATCAGGTGCTGCCCACGGAGCACCGTCGTCAGCGGGAGCGGGTCGGTCATCGCCAGCGAATCGGCCTTGGCTTCCCGATCCCGTCCAGCTAGCTTCGTTTGCGTACTGACAACGCCAAGAAGTGCCCCGGGCAACGCGGCGAACGTTCCCGGGGCTGGCAAGAGAGGAACGGAGCCTCCCATGCATGACCAGCCTACCCGTGGCCCTGCCCTTTCGGCGGCCGAGATCGAAGACGAGATGCAGATCGCGGTGTTGCGGTTTCTGCTCGATCCGCGCCCGTCGCCGTTGACCCTCGACGAGATCCTGACCGAGTTCATCGGGCTGGACGATGGGTCGTTCAGCGAGCGTGATCGGATCCGCAACGCGGTCCGCGATTTGGCGTGCGCGGGCTTGGCGCACCGGCACGGCGAGTTCGTCATTCCGACCCGCGCGGCGGTGCGGTTCGGCGAGCTGGCCGGGACCTGACCTCGAACCACGGGATGCCTGAGACGGCCGCGGGCCGACTGCGGCTGCGGCGGTGGCCGCCCGGGCCCATTCCACTTGCTCCAGACGAGGGGCGAGTCTGCCCCCCTCGCGGTCGCGGGCCCTCCGAATGGGGGTGGCAAGTTTGACCCCTCCCGCGGCTCGCGCTCTGGACGTCTGATCACGTCTTTCCCTGCATATCCGCTGCAAGTAGTCGCACCGACTACTAGTCGCCCGGCGCTGCGAGGTAGTCACTTGCGACTAGTAGTCACATCTGCCCCTTGGCTTTCGCGGCTGGTCCTGCCTAGCTATCAGGGCGTCGTCTCAACGTCCGCATTCCGCCCGGTCTGACTGCTCATCAGCGCCGTCAGGACGGCCATTTGATCCGCGGACGGTGATCTGACGGCGCTCACGGGAGCGGCAGCCGGTGCTGCCGCCGATCACGACGCAGGGAGCGTTCTAGGACATGAATCAGGTCACGCAGGAGCGGTACGGAGAGCGCGATGAGCTTCCGGGGAAGACCGGGGTGGTCGCCGTTGCGGCTGGGGTTGTGCCGGGGGTTGCCCGTGCGGTTCAGCGCGGCGTCCCCGACGGTTTCACCGCGAGGCACGTCGATCGTAGTCCGGGACTGCGATCCCGTCTCGCGGCCGCCGCTGACATCTTTTCCGGGTTCAAAGGGGTTCGTGATTTCCCTTGCGGGAGGCTGCGTTTGGCGCTGGGTCGCTGGGGCATCGGTCGGGCGCTCAGCCGCCGTTCGCGCGTGCGTTTTGTAGTTGCCGCCGCCGTCCCAGGGGACGACGACGGAACGGAGTGGAGGTGATGGCGGTGCCCGTCGCTGATCCGGTCCGGCTCGGTCCGTTGGCGATCGAGATGCTGGAAGGCATCTACCAGCACCGGCTGCTGTCGTCGGCGCAACTGCACGAGCTCTACACGCCCGGTCGCTCGCACGAATGGGCGCATCGACAGATCCGTCGACTGGAGGCCGCGGGCCTGGCCGAAGCGGTTCGGCAACCTGGCGGGCGGAAGCTGTTGCACCTGACCCCGGCGGGTCTGGCGATGGTCGAGTCTGCGCCGCGTGCCGAATCGCGCGGCAAGCTCGTCACGCCGGAGCACGCCGCTGGTCCGCTGCAACGCCACACGCTGGCCGTCAACGACGTCGGGATCGCGTTCCTGCGTGCGGCTCGCAAGCGCGGCGATGAGTTCGGCCCGTTGTCGTGGCGGCACGAGATCGCGCACCCGATCGGCTCACCGTACGGCGGTAAGCGAAATGAGCAGGTGATCGCCGACGCGGTCCTGGTCTACCCACAGGACAGGGAGGACGGAGGCGTGACGTTCTACTACCGGTTCGTCGAGCTGGATCGCAACACGATGCCGGTGCACGCGCTGGCGGCGAAGCTCGCTCGCTACGAGCGGCTGCACACCTATAGGCCGCGTCCCAAGAACGCGGGGTCGCCGGTGGGGCTGTTCTGGGAGACCCGCTACCCCGTGTTCCCGGACGTGCTGCTGGTCCTGGACAACGGGACGGACAGGCAGTTGGACCGTCGTCGCTTCATGGCGCTCGACATGGCCGCGCGCAGGACGCAATACCGGTCGGTTGAGGTCTTCGCCTGCCTGCTGTCGGACCTACAGGCGAAGGGGCCGTACGCGCCAATCTTCACGACCGCGGGAGATCCGGGGCGGTCGGTCGACTGGCACGGCCGCGGCATTCCTGACGAGAACGAAGAGGACGGCGATGCGGCATGACCGTCGGGCGCCTGACCCGATTCGCTCGCCACGCGAAGCCGAACGTCCGCGCCGAACTGGACCGTTGTCGGGCCTTGGCTTTCGCGGCTGCACCACCTACGTTCGAAGAAGAGAACAATCGAGCGGCCGGGCGGACCGGTCGCGAGACCGGAGCACGATGCAGCTGAACGGCAGCGCGGAGGGGTCTGAATGGCGCCGCCGCTGAAGGGCACGATCCATACGCATTCGCTGGCCGACGGCACGCGGGCGTTTCACTTGCGCGTGCGGTATCGCGGTGAGCGGGTGCGGGTCGTGCTGCACGAGGTCGCGGGCTGCTCCTGCGGCTGCGGTGGCGGCTGGGATGCGCCAACGGCACGGACCGAGTTGGGGAACATCCAGGCGAAGATCCGGGTCGGGGTCTGGCAGCCACCGGCACCGGAGCCGGTCGAGCTGACCCCGGCGGGTGCGGAGGCATTCGCCGAGTACGCGGACTGGTGGATTGCGGCGAAGATCCGCGGCGAGCTCGGCGCGCGGCCGATCTCGAAGAACACGGAAATCAACTACCGCTGGCGACTCTCTCATCTGCTGCCGTTCTTCGGCCCGCACCGCCTGGACCGGATCGACCGCGACCTCTGCCAGGCATTCAAGGCGCGCAAGCTGCAGGAGGCCCGCGAGATCACCGAGGCGCTGGACGCCGGCGCGGACCTGCGTGATCAGCACGGCCGAAAGCTGCGGCCGCTGAACGCGTGCTCGCTGCGGGACATCATCTCGACGCTTGCGGCGATCCTGGACGAGGCGATCGAGGACCGCAAGATCGACCACAACCCCGCCCGCGGCCGCCGGATGAAGATCTACGTCCCCAAGCCGAGCCGCACGTTCCTCGAGATGGATGAACTCGCAACGCTGCTGGACGCCGCCACCGCGGCCGAGCGCTACGAACCGAAGCCCCGACCCGCGCCGGGTCCGACGGCGCTGCTGGTCGGCGGGATGCTCGCCCGTGGCCTGCGACCGAACCAGATCGCGAAGAAGCTCGGGATCGCCAAGTCGACGGTCGCGTTCCACACGCGACGGCTCGGCGTTGACGTCGGTCGTGGCTACGTCGGTCGGAGGGTCGTGGTCGAGATCCTGGGTCGCGCGGGTGTGCGCGTGAGCGAGCTGTGCGACATGCGGATCGGTCACGTTCGCCTGCATGACCCCGACGGCGCGCGGTTTCGGATTCCCGACGCGAAGACCGAGTCCGGGATCCGCGAGGTCCAGATGACGCCCGACCTGGTCGAGGCGGTCGTCGACCATCTCGACCGGTTGCAGCGCGCGGGCCGCTCGACCGGTCCGGAGGACTTCCTGGTGCAGAACCTCCACGGCGGCCGGATGGACCGCCAAAGGGTCGCGTCGATCGTGACCCAAGCCGCGACGGCAGCGAACGGTCAGCACCTCGCGCGCGGCCTACCACCGCTTCCGAAGGTCACGCCGCACAGCCTGCGCCGAACGTACATCTCGATCGCGCTGTTGGCGAACCAGTTCGACGTCAAGTGGGTGATGAACCAGGTCGGCCACGCCGATTCGAAGATGACGATGGACGTCTACGCCCAGCTGGAGCAGCGCGTGGACCGCTCGCACGGGACGAACTTCGATCGGCTGATCGCGGGGGCGCGACATGATGGCTTTCAGCGCGACTCTCGAGTGCTCGGGGGCGTGCCCTTCGACCTGCGCGAGTAGTCAAGAGCCAGCCAAGCAGGCGGCCTCGCCCCAGGTCTCTAAACGCACGTTTCCGCCAGCCGGTAGCCGGCAGGGAGCGACGCCACGCTGCGCTGTCCGCTACCTGGCTGGCGAAACGACTGTCGTGCGGGGTTGCTGTCCAGTTCGCGAGCCCGTGCGCGCGAGCCTCAAGAACGCGGAAGACAACCCCAGTTTGCGCCGTCGACTATCGTAACCGCGGCGATCATGGCATACGTTCAGCGCCCCATTGTTGACGTCGAAGTAACCAAGCTTCGTCTCGACCTCCAGAACTACCGGATTCCTTCCCGCCCCGACGACGAGGCTCAAGCACTCGCCTACCTGTTCGCGTCGGAGGAGGTTCTTGAGGCTGCGACCGAGATCCTTCTTGATGGCTACTTCGATAACGAAGTTCCGATCGTGGTCGAAGAAGATTCGGAATACGTAGTCCTAGAGGGCAACCGTCGCGTCAGCGCCCTGAAGGCTCTTCATGACCCAGGCCTCGTCCCCAGTCACACCACCCAGCTTCATGCGTTGCTAAAACGCTACGCCACCGAGGCGCTTGACCTTCCTCGGGTGGTGCGAGTTATCGTTGCTTCCGACAGGACATCCGCTCGACCTCGCGTTGCTCGACTTCACACGGGACTGTCGAAGCGCCGCTGGAGTCGGGACCAGCAAGCGACGTTCTACTACTCACTTCTTGAGAGCGGCGCGTCGGTGGACGATCTGAAGTCCGAGTATCGCGGCGTAGACATCCCGCGCTTTATTCGAATGGCGGTCGTCAGAAGGTTCTTGACGGGCGTCGAGTTCGAGGATCACACGCTCCGGGACTACGTCTCGGGAAGCGGACTGCGCATGTCTGCTTTCGAGTACGCCTATCGCAGCAAGGGCATCGCTTCGGCCGTTGGAATCGTGTTTGCAGCCGACGGAACGCTCGTACCTAAAGCCTCGCCACCGGAACGGATCTCTAAGGAAATTTCGCTGCGCC
This sequence comes from Patulibacter sp., assembly GCA_015478825.1. Classification (GTDB taxonomy): domain Bacteria; phylum Actinomycetota; class Thermoleophilia; order Solirubrobacterales; family Solirubrobacteraceae; genus Patulibacter. The sequence goes on from JADMKN010000114.1 coordinate 8,681, forward strand.
AACGCCAGGCACTTGAGTATCTCGTGGGTGAGTTCCGGGACGGTCGCCTAAACACGCGCTCGCCTCAGTTCAAGAAGGACCTGCCAGAGCATCGCGCCTTGATCGAGCGCCTGGGCGGCAACGCGGGCGAGGGGTCCTCGGTTGAAGGCGAGGCACCCAGCGGCGGTGCCAACGGAGCCGACGGAGCGTCGGGCCGCGAGAATCACGGAAACGAGGGTGAAGCGCCGGGCGATAAGGCGCCGAACAATCCCAGAGGGCCGAACCATCCCGATACCAAGGACCGGCTGGAGCTGGCGGGGATCGACTACGGGTCCGCCCCTGTCAATCTCCAACGCCGGTATTACGAACTCCGCGGGATCAAGTTCACAGCGTTTCCGGTGACGACCGCGATTCTGCTTCGGTCGATCTTGGAAATGACCATCAAGTGGCATTTTGAGACTAGCGAGACCCCAGCAGCCGGAATGCTCGCCAAGGCCTTCACAGTGGTGACCACCACGTATGGCGGTCACCGTCCGCTGAAGAACACAATCGCGGCCATCCGGTCGGGCGACGCTCACCGGCCGGGATCATTGGCTTGGTTCAACTACGCCGCGCACGATGTGAACGCTGTCGTCAAGGCCGACGACGTGCTGCAGGCATGGGAGCAGGTGAACCCGCTTCTTAGGCACCTGCTGCGGGAGCCACTAGCGCGGAGTTAGGCGCTGTTATCCGCCGGAGGGCCGCCGAAACTTCGGTTGACGCAACGACTAGCTCCTCGGCGCGTCCAGGATGTCGTGCCGAGTAGTTAAGGGCTAGGCGGGCCTGCTCCTGATGCTGATACAGCTTCTCGATGAGCGGGGCCACGTCGTAGGTCATCAGCCAATGGGCACCATCAATCTTGTTTACCGAGTCTGCCAGTGCCCGGTGGTCCCGGACTTCAAATGCGTTCAGGTATAGCTGCGAACCGGCCTGGACGTAAGGCGGGTCGATGTACATGAACGTAGAAGAATCGTTCGCGTGCCTCTGGATGACCGTTCGGCCGTCTAGGTCGCTCACCGTAATGCGGTCAGCAAGTGCGCCGAGGTCCTGGAGGCGTTGCGCCAGGGTGTCGCGGTTAAACCGCGCATCAATTTTGTAGTTGCCGGTCTGGGCCTGCCCGCCGATGACCCCGGCGTTGAGGATTCCGGAGCGATTTGTCCGGTTGAGGTAGAAAAACGCAAAGCCCAGCTGGAAGATGTCGCTGGTGTCCCCAGCGCGGTATACCTCGCGCTGGCGTTGCCATTCAGCGATGGTCAGCGGCGCGCAGCGAACCTGCTCAACAAGTCGATCGTTGTGCTCGACCACCGCACGCCAGAAAGCATGCACCGCTGGGTCGATGTCGTTGATTACCACGTGGCCAACTAGGCCTTGCTGGAGAAGCGCAACCCCAGCGCCGGCACCACCTGCGTACGGCTCAACGTAGCGTGTCTCGGTCAACTCAAGGTGCCCAATAACGTCGGCAAAGAGGCCGGCCAGTGCGGCCTTTCCTCCGGGATAGCGGAGGGGCGATCCTGTTCCGTAGCGTCGTGAAGCCTCTATCCGAAGCGGTCCGGCCGTGGAAATGTGACTGTCGACGGTCACGGTCATCGTTTGCCTTCACGACAGGTGACCTGGCAGAACTCCTGAGGGTCCAACGGTCGCGTCATGGCGCGATTCTACGCGCGCTAGCGTGCCGAGCGAGCGGGAAGGCCAGAGTCTCAGGCATCAGGCGTGATTGCTCGCGGCCGGGAGGGTAGCTGGGCATGGGTTCTTGGCTGCCGGCCATCAGGCCACGACCCCAGCCCCCGTGGCCCAATCCCCCGCAAAACTGCGCATATCCGCGCACATCTCGCCTCGGCCGGAACCCGCCCCGACCCTGCAAACCGCCGCCCTGGTCCCGCCCGATTCGGGCCTCTGAAAATCGTGGTGGCCCGGGTTCGAGTCCCGGCGTAGGCTTGAGCGAGTGCGCGTGATTCGTAGACGTCGTCGCTGGCGGCTCGTCGGTGGGGTGGTGGTGATCGTCGCGGCGGTGCTGGTCGGGCGCGCCGCGATCGGTCCGCAGGGGGGAATCGACGGCGTCCGTGCGCTTATCGAATGGCCTCCGGGTTGCAAGTCGGTGGACACGATTCACGAGTCGAAGTCGCCCGTGTTGCGTGACTGGCCGCATGCGGTCGAGCGCGCTTCGGTGCACTGCACCGTCGCGGGGCCGAGCATCTTCTACGCGAGCTTCGACGACGAGCGGGCGCTGCGGCACGATCTGCTCGCGGCGCCGCCCGCCTCGGGCCTCTGCCTGGTCGGCGCCACCGTCCTGATCGACGGCCTGGATCCGGGACAGTTCGGTCCGCTCTGCCGCGAATTGGAAGGCCATCTCGTCGACGAGACCGTGGGCCTGCCGGAGTCCGGCGGCGCCACCTTCGAGGAGATCGATCGCGCCATCGCGCGGGACAACCGGCGCGCCTCCGCGGCCCAGGGGCGCGCGCTCCGTCGTTTGTGGTGAACGCTCGACCGCTGGGCGTAGCGGCCCACCACCTACCCCCGCGGCACCCGCTCGAACACGATCCGGTGGTGATCCAGCAGCTCGCGTTCGAAGCAGACGGTGTTGGCGCTGACCCCGGAGGTGAACGCCAGACGGAAGTCCTTGCTCGTGAGGTAGCGGGGGACGAGCTGGGCCTTGAACAGCAGCTTCTTGAGGCTCGGCTCGGCGAACCGCTGACGCCAGCGGGCGATCGTCTCGATGTAGTCCAGGCGACCGCTGGACTCCGACACCACGCGGAAGTGCGGCTCCGCGCACCGCACGATCTGGTCCAGTCCCGACGGCAACCACGACCCCGGGAACTGCTGCCCCATCAGCGCCAGGTACCACTCGTCCGAGTCCCGCGGCGCGTCGATGCTGACCCGCTCGTGCGGGATCATGTTGCGGCCGAAGACCATCGTCTGCAGGTAGAACCGGCCGTCCTCGGGCAACAACCCCGCGACGTTCTCGAACAGACCCCGGTAGACGTCCTCCTGCCGTCCGGCCGCGAAGTCCTCCGGGGAGCAGAAGTGCTCGAAGGCCCCCAAGCTCGCCACCGTGTCGAACGGGCCGAAGGTCTCCCTCGTCACCTCGAGCGCGTTCTGCAGCTGCACGTCCAAGCCGTGCTTCTGACACGCCGCCGCCTGCGCGGACGACAACGTCACCCCAACCCCCGTCGCCCCCCGTCGGCGCGCGTCCGCCAGCAGCGGCCCCCAGCCACAGCCCAGGTCGAGCATGCGACGGCCGGCCGAGATGTCGAGCGCGTCGGCGATGAAGTCGTGCTTCTGGGCCTGCGCCTGCTCCAGCGTCAGCGAGAAGTCGCCGTCGAACTTCGCCCCGCTGAAGTCCGCCTGCTCGCCCAGGCTGAGCCGGAAGATCTTGTCGATCAGCGAGTAGGTGAAGTCGAGGTCCCGCTGATCGGCCATATGAAGAACCTAATCGGGCCGTCGGATCGCTCGGGACGGATGCTCTCGGCGATGACATCCATCCCCAAACGCCGTCCTAGGATCGAGGCCACGGCTTCCCGGTGGTCTCGATCCCACCACAGGAGGTCCCCATGCTTCGCCACAGTGCCGCGTTCAGTGGCTATTCGGTCAACGACATCGAGGCAGCGGTCTGGTTCTACCGCGACGTCCTGGGCCTCGAGGTCCGCCCCGACGACGACATGCCCGGCATCCTCACGCGCTGATCGCCTGGTTCACCGACCCCGCCGGCAACGTCCTCTCCGTCATCGAGATGGAGGCCCCGCGCGCACCCTGATCGGTTGAGCCGGCAGTCGGCCCGCTCCCGCCGCGGGCCGGCTACCCGGCGACGTCCGGGACGCGGGTCGCCGCGGCGACCCCGGCCGGGAGCCGCACCGTGACGCGGAGTCCTCCGCCGGCCCGCGGCGTCAGGGTCAAGCTGCCGTCGTGCGCCGCGGCGATGCTCTGGACGATCGCCAGGCCGAGGCCGACGCCCGCGTGGTCGGTGCGGATCCGTTCGGCGCCGCGCCAGAACGGCTCGACCAGGCTGGACGCGACGTCCAGGGAGATCTGGGCGCCGGTGTTCTCGACGGTCAGCACCGCGCCCTGGCCCTGGACGTCGGTTGCGACCCACACGGCGCCGTCCTCCGCCCGGTTGTGGACGATCGCGTTGTGCACGAGGTTCGTGGTGAGCTGCAACAGCAGCGCGTGCGACCCGATCGTCGGGGAGACCTCGCCCGCGGTCTCCATCGTCACGCCGTGCCGCTCGGCGAGCGGAAGCAGCGTCTCGGTCGCCTCCTCCACCAGCAGGGACAGGTCGACGGGCTCGCGGACGAACGACCGCTGGCCGGCACGGCTGAGCAGCAGCAACGCCTCGGTCAGGTCGATCGCGCGGCTGTTGACGACGTGCAGCCGATCGACGAGCGTGCCGATGTCGCGATCCGGGTCGCTGCGCGCCACCTCGAGTAGCGCCTGCGTGATCGCGAGCGGGGTCCGCAGCTCGTGGGAGGCGTTGGCGGCGAACCGCTGCTGCTCGGCGACGTGCGCCTCGAGTTGCGCCAGCATCGCGTCGAAGCTGTCGGCGAGCTCGCGGAACTCGTCGTTGCGGCCCTCGAGCTGGATGCGGTGGGAGAGCGACCCGGTCGCTGCCCGGCGGGTGGCGTTCGTGATTCGGGTCAGCGGGGCGAGCATGCGGCCGGCGAGCAGCCAGCCGCCCGCGAGGCCGATCACGAGCAGGACGGCCAGCGCCTGAGCGGCCCGCGGCGCGAACGCGTCCTGGAGATCCGACCGGGACGGACTGTGGGGGCCGATCTCCGCAAAGCGGGTGCCGTCGGGCACGTAACGCAGCAGGAAGATCCAGACGACCGCGAGCAGCAGGACGCCCGCCACCATCAGGAACCCCGCGTAGCTCAGCGTGAGCTTGAGGCGCGCGCTCAACCCGGGATCCCTACCCACGGTCGCCGCCCTCGCCGAACGAGCCGGGAGCCGTGTCGATCCGGTAGCCGACGCCGGGCACCGTGGCGATGATCCAGGGCTCGCCGAGCCGCTTGCGCAGCGCCGAGACCGTGATCCGCACCGCGTTGGTGAACGGATCGGCGTTCGCGTCCCACGCGCGCTCCAGCAGCTCCTCGGCGCTGACGACCCCGCCGTCGGCCGCGACGAGCACGTCGAGCACGGCGAACTGCTTGCGGGTCAACGCGACGTAGCGGTCGTCGCGGTAGACCTCGCGGCGGAACGGGTCGACCCGCAGCCCGGCGATCTCCCGCACCGGCGGCCGGCTGTGCGCCCGACGGCGGTCGAGCGCGCGCAGCCGGAGCACGAGCTCGCGCATCTCGAACGGCTTGGTCAGGTAGTCGTCCGCTCCGAGCTCGAACCCGGACGCCTTGTCGTCCAGCCGGTCGGCGGCGGTCAGCATCAGGATCGGCATGCCGCTGCCGGACGCGATGATCTGCGTCGCGATCTCGTCACCGCTCGGACCGGGGATGTCGCGGTCGAGCACCGCGATGTCGTAGTCGTTGACGTGCAGCAGGGCCAGCGCGCTGTCGCCGTCCGCGGCGACGTCGGCCGCGATCGCTTCCAGGCGCAGGCCGTCGCGGATGGCGTCCGCCATGTAGGGCTCGTCCTCCACGAGCAAGACGCGCATGCTCCGATGGTACGAGCCGGCTCGTATCGTCGGTGTATCGAAAACGGCATACGGGCCGGCAACGCCGCGCCGCCTTGAATCGTGGCGTGGCCTGTCGCGTCCCCGCCCGAACCACGATTCGCCGGACCCGCGTTCGCCGGACCCGCGTTCGCCGGGGCCGCGTGATCGGCCTGCTGGTGGCCACGGCGATCGCCGTAGCCTTCGGGGGCCGGTGGCTGGAGGAGTCGTCGTCGTTCTCGTCGTTCTCGGGCGCGCTCCCCTCCGCGCCCGTCGAACGGACGGTCGACGTGCTGCGCGGCGCGCGAGGGCGCGAGTCCGGGGAGTCCGGCGGCGCGGTCCCCGACGGCACGACCGCCTTCGACGACGAGATCCCAGGGATCGAGCACCTCGACTCCTCGCTGCTCGAGGCCCTGCGCGCGGCGTCGACCGATGCCGCGGACGCCGGCGTCGCGCTGATGGTCACCAGCGGTTGGCGGGCGCCGGAGTACCAGCAGCGCCTGCTCGACGAGGGCATCGCCAAGTACGGGTCGGAGCAGGAGGCGGCCCGCTGGGTGGCGACCCCCGAGACGTCCGCGCACGTGTCGGGGGACGCGGTCGATGTCGGCCCGTACGCGGCCACCGCGTGGCTGTTCGAGCACGGCGCCCGGTACGGCTTGTGCCAGATCTACCGCAACGAGTCCTGGCACTACGAGCTGCGCCCGGACGCCGTCGACCACGGGTGCCCGGCCATGTACGCCGACGCGACGGAGGATCCGCGGATGCGACGGTGACCGGTGGATTCCCGACCGGATCGGTGGTTGGATGTCGAGAAGCTCCGGTCGGCTCCGCTCACATGGTGAAGGGCCCGAATGGCGCGGCCCCCGAGATCAGGAGATCACCATGGCGAAGTACCTGCTGCTCAAGCACTACCGGGGCGGCCCGGAGCCGCACCACCCGTTCCCGCCGATGGACCAGTGGGCGCCGGAGGACGTCGATGCGCACATGGCCTTCCTCCGCAATGTGGCCGCCACGCTCCGCGAGAGTGGCGAGTACGTCGACGGGCAGGCGCTCACGCCGACGCGCACGTGGGTCCGCTACGGCGGCCCGGACGCGGCGCCGGTCACGACCGACGGGCCGGCGCCCGAGACCAGCGACCTGGTGGCGGGGTGGTACATGGTCGACGTGGAGTCGTACGAGCGCGCGGTCGAGATCGCCGCCTGGGTCTCCTCGGAGCCCGGCCCCGGGGGCGGACCGCTGTACGAGTGGATCGACGTCCGCGAGGTCATGTCGGGGAAGCCCGCGTCGGACGACTAGATCGGCTCCCGGGGACGACCGAGACGGCCGTGACCGACCGATCGACGGGGACCGGCGGGACCGGGGTCGACGAGGGCGCCCTGCGCGCGCTCGCCCCCCGCGTCCTCGCCGGCCTGGTCCGGCGAGGCGAGGACTTCGACGCCGCCGAGGAGGCGCTCCAGGAGGCGTTGATCGAGGCGCTGCGCGTCTGGCCCGACCATCCGCCCGACGAGCCCGCGGCGTGGCTGACCACGGTCGCGGTCCGGCGGCTGGTGGACGCCCGCCGCAGCGAGGCCGCGCGTCTTCGCCGCGAGGAGGCGACGGTGCTCGAGCCGCAGGCGGATGCGGGCGACGTCGGCGAGCCGGACGCCGCGGCCGAGGGCGACGACACCCTCTTCCTGCTCTTCTGCTGCTGCCATCCGGACCTGACCCCGGCGTCCCAGTTGGCGCTGACGCTGCGCGCGGTCGGCGGACTGACCACCCGTGAGATCGCCGATGCGCTCTACGTGCCGGAGGCGACGATGGCGCAGCGGATCAGTCGCGCCAAGCGCACCCTCGGCGACCCGTCCGACGTACGCCTGAACCGGCCCGGCGACCTGGCCGTGGTGCTGCGCGTGCTCTACCTCGTCTACACCACGGGTCACTCCGGCCGGGTCGACCTGGCCGAGGAGGCGATCCGGCTGGCCCGCCAGCTCACCCTCGTCACCGACGAGCCGGAGGCCCGCGGTCTGCTCGCGCTGATGCTGCTCCACCACGCGCGTCGGCGGGCGCGCTCGGACGCCGCGGGCCGGATCGTCACGCTCGACCGCCAGGACCGCAGTCGCTGGGACACCCGCGAGATCGCCGAGGGCGTCCGCGTGCTCCAGTCGGCCCTGGCGGCGCAGAGCGAGGAGCGACCGCCCGGCCGGTACCAGATCGAGGCCGCGATCTCGGCCCTGCACGACGACGCGGCGAGCGCTGACGAGACCGACTGGCCGCAGATCCTCGGCTGGTACGACGAGCTGGTCGCCCTGACCGACGACGCGGTGCGCCAGGATCCGGCCGCCGTGCTCGCCCGCGCCGTGGCGGTCGGGCACGTGCTGGGGGCCGACGCGGGGCTGCGCGAGACCGAGCGGCTGCGCGAGGTGCTCGGCGAGCGGCACAAGTGGCACGCCGTCCGCGGCTACCTGCACGAGTTGGGCAGGGACCTCCCGCTCGCGGCGGGGGCCTACGCCGAGGCGGCCCGCCGCGCTACGGCCGTCAGCGAGCGGGACCACCTGATCCGCCAGGCGGCGCGGGTCCGCGCGGCGGTGGGGTCGAGCGGGGAGCGGTAGTCCGGAGGGTCCCGCCGGTGGGAGCGCAGCGCCCGTCGCCCGCCGTCGGTTGACGGTCGTTCACTCTTCTGCTTGGCTCGACGTACGCAGACGTTCCCGGACGGGGAGCGTCGCCGCCAGGAGAACCATGGTCGAGACCGCCGCCACCCCCCGCGTGTCCCCCGTTCGACGCCGCCTGCTGCAGGCGGCGCGGGCGCTCACCAACCCGTTGCTGCCGGACGACTACCTGGCGCTGCTGAACCCGAAGTGGTCGACGCGCGAGCTGACCGGCACCGTCGAGCGGGTCGTGCCGGAGACCGCCGAGGCGAGCACGGTCGTGGTCCGGCCGAACTTCCCGTGGCCCGGGCACCGCCCGGGGCAGTACCTGCGGATCGGCGCGGAGATCGATGGGATCCGGCGCTGGCGGGCGTACTCGCTGACCAGCGATCCCGGCCATCCCGAGGGGCTCGTGAGCGTGACCGTCAAGCACGTGCCCGACGGCGAGATGTCGCCGTGGTTCACACGGCGCTGCGAGCACGGGACCCAGGTGCTGCTGGGCGCGGTCGAGGGCGAGTTCCGCCTGCCCGACGCGACGCCGGAGCGCCTGCTGATGATCACGGCCGGCAGCGGGATCACGCCCGTGTTCGCGCTCCTGCGCGAGCTCGAGCGGCGGGGCGGCGTGACCGATGTGGTCCACCTCCACGGCACCCGCACCAGCGAGGGGTTCATCTTCGGCGCGCGGTTGCGCGAGCTGGCGCGGCGCCACGACGGCTACCGGCTGCACGAGCAGATCAGCAGCGCCGACGGGCGGATGCGCACGGGCGACCTGGACCGCCTCGTCCCCGACTGGCGCGAGCGGGCCGCGTTCCTCTCCGGTCCCCGCGAGATGATCGACGCCTTCCAGGACCACTGGCAGACCCACGGCGACGACCCGGCGCTGCTGCGGACCGAGCGCTTCCAGCCGATCATCGGCGAGGGCGACGTCGACATCGGCGCCGGCGGCACGGTCAGCTTCCTGGTGACCGACGTCGAGGCCACGTGCGACGTCGGGGTCTCGATCCTCGTCGGCGGCGAGCAGGCCGGCGCGACGCTGCCCTACGGCTGCCGGATGGGGATCTGCCACACCTGCGTGGGCAAGCTGCGGTCCGGCCGGGTACGGGACCTGCGATCCGGCGAGTTGCACGGCGAAGAGGGCCAGACGGTCCGAACGTGCGTCAACGCCCCCGAGGGCCACGTGGAGATCGAACTGTGAGCATCCGACCGAACGACCGAGGACACGGCATGACCGACTCCGGACCCAGCACCGCCGCCGCGCAGCCCAACCCCCTCGACGGCGGCTCGCCGGGTGCGTCGCGACGGGCGCCCGACCCGCACGCGACGAATCCGCTGCATCGCCTGACGCCCGAGCAGATCGAGCAGATCGGCCAGGCGTTCCAGGCGATCCACGACGACGTCAAGGCCGACCTCGGCGAGCGCGACGCGACCTACATCCGCAGCATGATCACGTTCCACCGGCGGCTCGTGGCGCTCTCCCGGATCGTGCTGCTGGCGTCCCGCTACCCGCCGGCGTGGGCGCTCGGGACCGCCGGCCTCTCGGTGGCGAAGATCCTCGAGAACATGGAGATCGGGCACAACGTCCTGCACGGCCAGTGGGACTGGATGAACGATCCGCACATCCACTCCTCGACCTGGGACTGGGACACGGCGTCGACGGCCGCGTCGTGGAAGCACTCCCACAACTACATCCACCACACGTTCACGAACATCGTCGGCAAGGACAAGGACGTCGGCTACGAGATCATGCGCGTCGACCCCAAGCAGCCGTGGGAGCCGCGCTACCTGGCGCAGCCCGTGGTCAACGTGCTGTTGATGCTGCTGTTCGAGTGGGGCGTCGCGCTGCACGACCTCGACATCGACGCGATCCGCGAGCGCCGCAAGGACCCGAAGCAGCTACGGCGCGAGCTGCGGGGCATCGCCGGCAAGGCGGGACGGCAGATCCTCAAGGACTACATCCTCTTCCCGGCTCTGTCGGGCAAGCATTGGAAGAAGACCCTCGTGGCCAACGCGACGGCGAACGTCGTGCGCAACGTGTGGACGAACATGATCATCTTCTGCGGCCACTTCCCGGACCAGGCCTACACCTTCACCGAGGACGAGGTCGCCGACGAGACCCGCGGCGGCTGGTACGTCCGACAGCTGATCGGCGCCGCGAACATCGAGGGCGGCCCGCTGTTCCACGTGATGAGCGGCAACCTCGGGTACCAGGTCGAGCACCATCTCTTCCCGGACATGCCGTCGTCGCGCTACGCCGAGATCGCTCCGCGGGTCAAGGAGATCTGCGAGCGCCACGGGCTGCCCTACAACAGCGGCCCGTTCCTGCAGCAGTGGCTGATGGTCCAGCGCACGCTGTTGCGGCTCTCGTTCCCCGGCGGCAAGGAACGCCCCAAGCCGGGACCGTACGTCGCGCCCCCGGAGGAGCCGACGGAGCGACCCGGGGCGACGCCCGGAGTGCCCGGCGCGATCCCCGCCTTCCCGTAGGCGCAGGGGGTCGCGGACCCAGCCCGTCCGCTAGTACCTGGGGACGAGCTCGACCCGGCGATCCTGCTTCGGCCGAGTGGCGGAGGCGCTGGTCGTCCGCGGCTTCGCCGCGCGGCGGGCGCTCGAACGGAGCTTGGCGCGCACGCCGAGCTGGCGCAGCGTGCGGCAGACGGCGCGGGCCTGGCGGAGTGCCAGCCGGCGGCTGCGCGCGGCCGATCCGCGGCGGTCGGTGACGCCGACGCAGCGGACCGTCTTGGCGCGGCGGAGCTGCGGCACCACGTCGGCCAGCGTCCGGCGGACCGGACCGGCGACGACTCCGCGCGCGATCCGGAACGGCTTCGTGGTCGGCACCTTCACGGCACGCGGCGCGGCGGCCGCCGTCGTGCGGAGGCGGGCGCCGGCGGGCGCCGGGGCGACGAGCGGCGCGGGCGCCGGCAGGGGCGTCGACGGCAGCGCGAGCGGGGCGAGCGGGGGAACGGCCACCGCGCCACCGGCCGTCGACGGCGACGCGGGGTGCGCGCTCCCGGCCGGGAGCAGGGCATCCGCGGGGCCATGGCCGACGTCGATTGCCGACGGCAGCAGGCTTCCCGGAGCGTGCGGATCGGCGAGCTCCGGGCCGGCATCGTCCGTCGGTGCGCCGTCCGGTCCGAGGGCCTCGACGTCGGCCAGCGGCGCCGGCGTGGGCTCGGGGGCCGGGCCGGGCACCGTCAGCGCCACGCTGAAGGCGGTGGCCGCTCCCGCGGCGTTGGTGACGGTCTCGCGGACCCGCAAGGCCGCCCCGCCGTCGGCGACGGTCGTCTGGTACCCCGGCCCGGTCGCGCCGGCGATCGGCAGGCAGTCCCCACCGTCGGCGGCGCAACGGAGCCACTGCAGGACGCGCGTCAGGTTGCCGCCGGACGCACTGCCGCTCGTCGCGGTCGCCAAGCCCGACTCCGCGAGCGTGAGCGTCGGCGGCAGGGCGATCCCCGGCGTGACGTCGCTGCGCGCCTCGGCCGCGTTGTCGGCGGGGACCAGCTCCGAGGTGTCGCCGGTCGGCTGGGCTTCGAACGTCAGCGACGAGTCGTCGGCGTCGTCGGTCAGCCGGCTGGTGATCCGGAAGGTCAGCTCGCCGCCCACGGGCAGCGGTCCGACGTCGCCCTGCGGGAAGCCAGCGCCCGACGCGGCGGGACAGGACGCGCCCCCCGCCCCCGTGCAGGTCCAGGCGGCGTCCGTGGTGTGCGGCGCGCTCGTCGTGACGTCGACGGCCGTCGTCGGGTTCGGGCCGGCGTTGGTGACCCGGGCGACGTACTCCTGGACGCCGTTGCGGTCGGTGGACGTCGGCTCTGCGTCGACTTCGACCCGCAGGTCGGTCGGCTTGGTCACCTGCAGGTTGCGGATCTCGTGGTTGTTGACGCTGCCCCCGGTGGACGCGGTGAAGCCAAACTTCAGCGTCTCCGGCGGCGTCGCCAGCGGCAGGTCGGTCGCGATCGGCTGGACCGTGCCGTTGGGGTAGCGGATCGCGACCGAGACCACGGTGGCGCCGTTCTTCGGTAGCACGGTCACCGTCACGTGGCGCGCGTTGGCCCGGCTGGCGGCGACGCCGCCGGTGGCGATCACCGAGCTCAGGTGCTGGTAGGCGGGGGCGCCGCCGCGAACCGTGACCCGGTTGGGCACGATCCCGTTGCTGGCGCCGGACTGCTGGCAGATCCCGCTGTTGGCGAAGTTGCCGAACTCGTCGAAGCCGATTCCCATGTAGGCGTTCGACAGGCCGGGTTGCGTATCGCAGGCGGTGTATCCGAGCGCACCGCCGGCCGGCCCGGGGTGGAACTGCGCGTCGCTGGTGGCGCCGTCGAAGAGCACGAAGGCCAGCCCGTCGGCCCCGTTGCCCGCGCCGCCCCAGGCCGCGTAGTCGAAGTCGAAGACCAGCCCGTTCGCGGACGGGAACGCCGTCCGGTGGTAGGCGTATCCGAACCGGTTCGTGACCGCGGGCGTGAGACGCAACCAGCCGTCGCCCGTCGCGTCGCCGGCGCCCGCGGTCAGGGCCGCGGGCGATCCCGGGGTCCCGCCGAGCGCGAAGTCCGGCGCCGTCGCGTTGCGGAACGTCTCGGCGAACGGGAACGGCGCGGCGTCGGCGCCGCGCGCCGTGGCGAGCGCCGCGCCCGCCACCGCGGCGAGCAGGACGACCAGGACGCGGAGGTGACGAAGCGGGTGACGCGTTCGTGGCGACCGCGCGTCGAGGGGATGCGTGCTCACGCGCGCAGTATAGGTGTGCATGCCGCCCACATCCGCCGATTGCCTGGCGGTCGCGATCGTCACCGGCGTCGAGCCATCTCCGTGAAACGGCGTCGGACGGGTGATCGGCGGAGCACGCGCTGCGCCGATCACCCGCCGTGATCGTGCGGTCAGTAGCGCACGATGGCGGTTCTTCTCCCGGCCGGCCGCGGTCGTGTTGCTGGCGCGCGGCTGGTCCTCGCCCCGTGAGCTCGAGCTGAGCTTCGCGCGACAGAAAGAGGCTTGGTCACGCGGGCCAGTATAGGTGTACCGGGGCCGCCTATTCAGGGGGTCTGACCGGGTGAGCGTCAGGATCCGGAGGCGTCGTTGCTCGCGCCACGGGATCCGTTGCGAACGCTGCCCGCCCCGTCGTGCCCGTGCTCGACGAGCACCTGCTCGCCCTTGGTCAGGCTGTCTCGCATGACGACGACGACCGTGTTGTCGTTCAGTAGCACCTGGGTCGAGAGCGGTCCCCGACCGGTGTAGGCCCGCACGCAGGTCGATACGGCATCGGCAAGCTGGCTGCGCTGGCTCGAGCCACGTGAGACGCCTGGGATTCCGGACACGATGCCCGTTCCTCGCCTCCCTCGAAGTTGTTCGCGGGCAGAGCGAGGAAAGCGCGAAGGACCAACCCGGAAATCGAACTGATCAGCCGCCGAAGCGTCATCGATCCGCTCTCCCGATTGTCGCAGGTCGAAATGGAGACGCAAAAAGGGGGCGCGAACGCCCCCTTCCATACCCAATCTATAGCGCATCGTCTGGCCTCATGAGCGCCTGATCGATGCCGCATACTCGCCGATCCAAGTCAGCGGCAACGGGCGAGGGAGTCACGGTATGCAGGGCATCGCGCGCGACATGCGGGTCGCGGAAGAACGGGCGGAACGGTCCGAAGACGAGTCGGTTCGGGACGCCGACGTGATCGTCGTGGGCGGGGGCCCGGTCGGGCTGATGCTGGCCGCCGAGCTGCGGCTGGCCGACGTGCGGCCGCTCGTGCTGGAGCGGCAGCCGCGGCTCGAGGACGCCCCGCCGAACGCCAACGGGCTGGGCGGGCAGGTCATCGAGCTGCTGCGTTACCGCGGCCTGCTCGATCGGTTCACCGCGGCGGCGACCGCTGCGAGCCCGCCGCCGATCTACCCGTTCGGGGGCGTCCACCTGGACCTGACGGACCTGGCCGATCCGCCGCTGAGGGGCTTGCAGCTCCAGCATCCCTCGGTCGATCGCCTGCTCGACGAGCGCGCCGTCGAGCTCGGCGCCGAGGTCCGCCGCGGGCACCGGGTGGTCGCGATCGACCAGGATGACGCCGTGGTGGCCGTCGACGTCGAGGGTCCGGACGGGCGGTACCGGCTGACGGCCGCCTACCTGGTCGGGTGCGACGGCGCCTACAGCCGGATCCGCGAGATGGCGGGAATCGCCTTCCCGGGCGTCACCTATCCGGAGGTCAACCGGCTCGCCGAGCTGACCGTTCCCGAGTCGGTGACCGTGCTCGACGACGGCGCCCTCGACGTGCCGGGGGTCGGACGGGTCGACGCGGGCTACACGCGGACCGAGCACGGAGTGTTCGCCATGGGGATGCTGGCCTCCGGCGTGCTGATGATCCAGACGATCGAGGAGGAGCGGGCGGGGTACGACCACGAAGCGCCCGTGACCGTGGAGGACCTCGGCGAGAGCATCCGCCGCGTGCTCGGCTTCGCGATCCCCCTGGGGGTACCGCGTCGGTTGTCGCGGTACCAGCACCACGCGCGACAGGCCGACCGCTATCGCGCCGGACGGGTCCTGCTGGCCGGCGACGCGGCGCACGTGCTGCCCGCCACCGGCGTCGCCCGCAGCGTCGGCATGCTCGACGCGGTCAACCTGGCCTGGAAGCTCGCCGCCGCCGTCCAGGGCTCGGCGCCGGACGGCCTGCTCGACAGCTACCACGCCGAGCGCCACTTCGCCGGGGCTCGGGCGTTGCTGCAGACGCAGGCCCAGGTGGCCCTGCGGCGCGGCGACGACGACGCGGCGGACGCCTTGCGCGAGGTCTTCCGGGAGCTGCTGACGGACGAGCAGCCGCAGCACCGGCTCGCCGCCATGATCGCGGGGGCGGACATCCGCTACCCCGTCGCGAGTCCGGGCGCGGGGAGGTCTACGGGAGCGAAGCCCGCCGCGTCGGACGCCGGCCGTCGCCCGACGGACGACCGTCACCCGCTGGCTGGGGCCTTCGCGCCCGCTCCGCTTCTGCGGGCCGTGCGGGGCTCGACCGGCGTCGCGGAGTCGATGCGCGCCGCTCGGCCGATATTGCTGGTCCTCGGCGACCACCCGGAGCTGCGCGAGGTCGCGCAGCGGTGGTGGCACCACGTCGACACGTACTGCGCCGAAGTCGACGACCGACCTGCCGACGCGCTGTTGATCCGCCCCGACGCCCACGTCGCCTGGGCGGCGGCGCTCGACGAGGCCCCGGAGGTCGCCGAGCGCGGACTCCGTGACGCGCTCGGCGAGTGGTTCGGAGCGCCCTAACCCTTGGACCTAGGACTATGCCGTGAACGGGTCGAGCACCTCGACACCGGGAAACTTCCGGAAGTCACGGTCGTGGGTGATGATCGTCCGGACGCCGTGGGTGCGCATCAGTGCTGCGACGTGCGCGTCGGGGACGAGGTTGCCGCGTGCGGTGGTGGTACGGATGGCGTCCTCGAGCGCCGGCCAGAAGCGCTCGTCCTCGCCCGGGGTGCGGACGTTGGGGCGTTGGATCAGCGCTTCGAGATTGCCGCTGGCTTCGGCCGGGCTGAGAGGCTGACCGAAGATCGACGGGTGGGTGGCGATGCGCAGGTACGCGAGGGAGACCGGCCAGAAGAGGTAGAGCAGTCCGCCCCCCTCGACGTGCTCACGGAGGACGTCGAGGGCGCGAGCCTGGCGCGGGCTGCCGGCGTCCGACGCGTACAGCAGCACGTTGGCGTCGACGGTGACGCTCATCGGGCGTCGAGTGCTGCGTTGAGGGCGTCCTTGTCGTCCAGGTCGACGCGAGCGCCCATCGAGCGGGACGTCCACGTCAGCGGCGAGGGGGTGTCGGCGGGCGCGTCGGAGGCGAGGCTCACGGCGAGCAGTTCGGACGCGAGGCGGCCCAGGGACTTGCCTTCGCGCTGCTGGCGGCGCTTGAGCTCGCGCAACACGGTGGCATCGATGTCGAGTGTCGTGCGGGGCATGATGCGTGATGCTACAGATGAGCGCATCAGATGTCGAGGTGTCAAGGACGGAGAAGAGGAAGTCACGTCCTACAGCGTTGCGCGTACCGCTGTGACCAAACGAGGGTCAGTCTGCGCCAAGATGGTGCGGAGGTGGAAGCGCCGCGTCAGCGGATCGCTATGCCGCGCAGCACCAGGTCCGCCAGGCGGTGCGCTCCGGCCCGCCCGATCCCGGCGACCTCGCGCAGGGCGCAGAACAGCAGCCGCAGGTCCTCGTGGCTGGCGTCGTCGCGCAGCGTCCCGGCGGCGCGGGCCGCGGCGACCAGCTCCGCCAACGCATCGGTCGCCGCCTGCCGGGCCTCCCGTACGGCGTCGGAGCTGCTGGCCGCGGCGTCCCACGCCGACTGCGAAAGCGCGTCGTCCAGGCAGTCGTCGACGGTCGCGTGGGTCGCCTCCACCAGCGCCTGCCAGGCGTCGGCCGCGGCCGACGCGGAGGCGAAGCGGTCCCGGAGGATCCCGGCCCGGACGATCACGAGCCGGCCGACCAGGTCGTCCTTGCTGCCGACCTGGCGGTAGATGCTGCCGACCCCGACGCCGAGCGCGTCGGCCAGCACCGGCATCGCGGCGTCGACGCCCTCGCGGGCGAACAGCTCGTCGGCCGCCGCGTAGATCCGTCCACGCTTCTCCTCCGGGGTGAGCGTTGACCACGGTTGTGCCGGAATGGCCATTCCGCTAGGCTAGCGCAAATGCCGCATCTCAGGTCCCGCACCGTCACCCACGGCCGCAACATGGCCGGCGCCCGGTCCCTCCTCCGGGCGACCGGCGTCGCGTCCGGCGACATCGGCAAGAAGCCGATCATCGCGGTCGCGAACTCCTACACCCAGTTCGTCCCCGGCCACACCCACCTGCAGCCGGTCGGCACGATCGTCTCCGAGGCGATCCAGGCCGCGGGCGGGATCGCGCGCGAGTTCAACACGATCGCCGTCGACGACGGGATCGCGATGGGCCACGGCGGGATGCTCTACTCGCTGCCGTCGCGCGACCTGATCGCCGACAGCGTCGAGTACATGGTCAACGCCCACTGCGCCGACGCGATGGTCTGCATCTCCAACTGCGACAAGATCACGCCGGGGATGCTGAACGCCGCG
>JADMKN010000115.1 GCA_015478825.1 Patulibacter sp.
CATCGCGCGCGCGCCCAGCCACCGCGTCGACGTCGCCACCGGCCCGCGCCGCGGCGGCCGCGGCCAGGATCGGCAGCCCGAGCGCGCCGCAGGCCAGCCGCGTGTCGATCACCTCGATCCGGCGGCCGCTGTCCCCGACCGCGATCTCGGCGGCCTGGCGGGCCGACTCGACGGTTCCCGAGATCCCGCCCGAGAGGTGCAGCGAGACGATGTCGTGGCCGGACGTGATCAGCGGCTCGTAGACCGCCAGGAAGTCCCCCGGCGACGGCTGCGACGTGGTCGGCAGGTCGCTGGCGTCACGCAGGGCGTCGTAGAACGCGTCGAGGTCGTCGATCGCGGCCTCCGCGACGGCGTCGGAGCCCCGCGTCACGTACAGGCTGACCTCTTGGACCTGGTTCCCGATCACCAGGTCCCGGGGGAGGTAGTGCGTGGTATCGGCAACGACCGCGACGGGCATCCGGCAAGCCTATATGGCGTCCCCGCCGAACGTTGGGGGCGTGCCGACGGCGGTCGTCAGCTCAGCAGCAGCCCGAGCAGCACGCGCAGGCCGCCGTCCGACTGGCCGCGGAAGACCGGGGAGAAGCCGAGCGTCACGACCTGCCCGAGGCCCAGCGGCTCGGCGACGGCCAGCGCCGTCGCGGCCGGCCCGAGCCCGCTCGTCGCGGGGGTCTGCAGGAGCGTCACGCCGCCCGGCGGCGCGGCGATCCGGTCGTCGCCGTGCCAGACCACGCGGGTCGGTCCGCCGAGCGCCCGCGCCGCGACGGCGCCGGTCGGCGTCGCGGCGACGGTGGTCGCCGCGCGATCCTCCGCGGCGGGAGACGAGCCCACGGCACTGAGGCCGAGCTCGGTCAGCGTGCGGCGCCCCTCGTCCCCGACGGCGATCACCCGGCCGCCACCGGCGACGAAGCTCCGCAGGCTCGCGGCGAGGCCGGCCGTCGCTCGCGTCGCCGCGATCGTGCCCGGCCCGGCGATCACGTGGGTGGTTCCCGGGCGGACGCCGAGCGCCAGCAGGCCCGCCGACTGCACGGCGGTCGGGACCCCGGCGGTTCGCAGCGCGGCCGGGATCCAGCCCGACGGCTGGTCGCCGCCGGTCCCCGGCAGCAGCGCCGGTGGGCCGATCTGGGCGGAGCCGTCGTCCGCCACGACCACGACGTCGGGGGCGGGAACCGGCTCGCCCGGCGTGCCGCCCGGCGTGCCGCCCGGCTCGCTGCGGACGGCGACGTGGGCCTGCTGGAGCAGTCGCGCGGTCGTTGCGGTGGCGGGGGTCGCGAAGCTGCCGTCCGGCTGCTGGTCGACGGCGGACCCGGCGGCCCGGAGCCGCACGACGGCGCTCGCCGCGGCGGCGCTGTCGCCGGGCAGCACGAAGCGGTGTCCGGGCGGCGCGTCGGGAACCGCGGTCGAGCGGAGCGCGCGGGTCGCCGATCGGGGGATCGGGGTCTCGACGATCCCGGCCTCGACCGCGCTGAGCCGGGGCAGCGCCCACGTGTCGACGCCGTCGGCGGACAGCCCGGAGCTCGGCTCGCGGCCGAGCAGCACGTCCGGCCAGCGCTGCAGCGGCTGATCGGCGGGCACGACGAGGGTTCCGGCCGGCAGACGCTCGCGCGACGTCCGGCCGGCCGCTCCGACGGTGCGGTAGCGGTCGACGGTGACGGCGCGCCGCAGCGTGCGGACGTCGACGTCGCGCAGCCGCTGCGCCAGCCGCCGGGCGTCGGCGGCGCGCCGGTCGGTCCGCAGCACCCAGGCCGAGACGGGGCGACCGGTGACGGTCCGCCCTCGCTCGCCCGCGGTCACCGCCGTGCGGTACCCCGCGGTCCAGGCCGCGATCGCCGCGCCCCGGCGCCGCGCGACGGTGTCGAGCGCGGTCAGGGCGGCGGTCGCGTGGCGGGCCGTCTTCGTGGCCAGCGGCAGGTCGGAGCCCTGCTCGAACGTCATCCCGCCCGAGCCGAACAGCAGGCTGGTGGCCGAGTCGGCGTAGCCCGGGTACAGCAGGTCGTAGCCGTCGGCGGTGGTGACGTGCGCGCCGCGGCGGCGCAGCGCGGCGCCGACCGCCGGCGCCACCGTCGCGTCGGCGAACCGGCGGATCGCGGTCGGAAGGCCCGCGACGATCGGGTCCTCGTAGGGCGGCGTGAAGTAGTCGCGGCCGGTCTGCTCGTGCAGGTCGATCGCGACCACGGGCGGAAGCTGCCGCAGCAGGTCCAGTCGCGCGCCGGTCTCGGGCCGCGCGGCGGCGAACCAGTCGCGGTTGAGATCGAAGCCGGACGCGTCGGTCCGGAGGCCCCGGACGTGGCCGTCGGGGTTCTGGTCCGGCATCACGACGGTCAGCACGTCGCGGAGGATCCGCCGGGTCGCGCACGAGTCGTCGGTGGCCAGGCGGTGCACGGTCTTCAGCAGCGCGGTGGTCCCGGACGGCTCGTTGGCGTGCACGCCGCCGCCGAGCCAGACGATCGCCGGTCCGCGGGCGGCCCGGGCCGTGGCGGCTGGACTGACGTCACCGGCGCGGATCGCCCGCACCCGTCGCTGCACCTGCGCCCGCCGCGCGGGGCGCAGCGTCTCGGGGTCACCGACGATCGCGTAGGTCAGTGGACGGCCCTGGTCCGATCGGCCGGCGTCCTCGACCGTGACGCGCGGAGACGCACGATCGATCGCCGCGAGCACCCGGGTGGTGTCGGTCGGCGACGGGGGGCGAGCGGCCAGAGCCCGGCCGAGGGTGCGGGACGGCGACGGCGCGGCCGTCCGGCCGGCGACGGCGGGACAGGTCGCCCCGCCGCTCGGGGTCTGCGCGGCGGCGACGGCAGGAACGGCGACGCTGCCGACGACGGCCAGCGCCAGGCCGACGGTCATCGGCCGCAGGGACACCGCCGCGACCCGTCGGGCCGTCCGCCGGCCGTCTAGGCCTGGCCGATCCGGTTCTCGGGCTGCAGCAGGGCGCCGTTGCCCGCGTCGGCAGCCGGCGCCGAGGCCGGAGCCGGGGCGTCGCCGCCCTCCGAGCCGACCAGCTCGGCCAACTCGCCGCTCTCGTACATCTCGAGGATGATGTCGCTGCCGCCGACCAGCTCGCCCTTCACGAACAGCTGCGGGATCGTCGGCCACTGCGAGAGCGCGGAGAGCTCCTGGCGGATCCGCGGGTCGGGCAGGATGTCGACGCTCGCGAACGACACGTCGAGGGCCTGCAGCACGCCGACCGCGCGGGCGGAGAAGCCACAGGCGGGGCCCTCCGGGGTCCCCTTCATGAAGAGGATGATGTCGTTCTCCGAGATGGCCTCGGAGATCGCGTCGCGAAGCGGGTTCTCGCTCATGTCGCTTGTCCTTGGGACGGGATCGTGGTCTTCAAGCTGAGCGCGTGAATCGATCCGCCGAGCTCTCCGGCGAAGATGTCCATCACCATGCGGTGCTGCTGGATCCGCGAGAGTCCGGCGAAGGCGTCGGCGGCGACGGCGGCCTCGAAGTGCACGCCGTCGGGCCCGTCGACGACGGCCGACGCTCCGGGGATGCCGCTCTCGATGCGCTGCTTGATTTCCTCGGCGGTGGGCATCTCTTCACAGAGTAGACGGTCTGCTGCGGGACCTCGTCGCTCTCCTGCGGTACCGTCGAAGCACGAGATCGCAGGGCGCTACACTGAATGAAGTATTGGACTCGATGGCGATCAGCATCGCTTCGGAGGCACGATGATCACGATCACCGAAAAGGGCGCGGAGAAGGTCCGCGAGTTCCTCGACAGCAACCCGCAGGAGGGTGAGGCGGGGTTGCGCGTCGGCGTTCGCGGCGGGGGCTGCTCGGGCTTCCAGTACGTGCTGGCGTTCGACGAGAAGCGCGACGGGGACATGTCGTTCAACACGAACGGGATCACCGTGCTCTGCGACCGTCAGTCGTTTCCCTACGTCACCGGCTCGACGATCGACTACCTGGACGCGTTGACCGGCGCCGGATTCAAGGTCGAGAACCCGAACGTGACCGCCGCCTGCGGCTGCGGCTCGTCGTTCCGGGTCCCGGACGAGGAAGAGGTCTCCGCCGTCTGATCGACCGTCGCGCGTGGCGCCGGATCCGTCAGCGCCCCGCGTGAGCGCTCCGGTCTCCCGTCGACGCCGCGGCGGGCTCGCGGCCGTCGCGACGCTGGTGGCGGTCCTGCTGGTCGCGCTCGGCTACCTGCTCGGGAGCCGGGATGGCGACGAGCGCGCCGACCGCCCCGCGACGACCGCTGCGACCCCGACCGGCCGCCCTGCTCCTGCGGAGGACCCTCCGGC
>JADMKN010000116.1 GCA_015478825.1 Patulibacter sp.
TCGTGCATGGGAGATCTCCGTCTCTCGTGCACGACCAGCCTACCTGCGGCTCGGAGCTGTCCCCGGTCGGGTTGGATGCGCGCAACCGCAACGACGTGTTGCAGCATCTGCTGTTCGAGTATCCGACGCCGTTCAGCGTCGATGAGTTGATCGCGGAACTGATCTCGCCCGATGAAGACAGCTTCGGCGAACGTGACGGCTTCCGGAACGCGACTCGGGATCTGCGGCAAGCCGGCCTACTGCATCAGCACGGTGAGTTCGTCTGGCCGACGCGGGCGGCGAAGTCCGCGTGGGTCCTGAAGACGGTGTGACGGACGATGAGCGATCAGTCGTTCCGAGACCCGGCGCTGTCGGCCGGCGAGCTCGACGATCGGTGGCAGATGGCCGTGCTCGGACATCTGCTGCTCGCGTACCCGGCTCCGTTCACCCTCGACGAGATCGAGATCGCGTTCGTGGAGCCGTTCGGTCCGCGGTTGTTCGAGGAGACCGACGGCATTCAGCGCGCGGTGCGGGATCTCGTCTGCGCGGGGCTCCTGCACGAGCGTGAGGGGTCGGTGATTCCGACGCGGGCGGCGGTGCGTTTCGGGGCGCTGGCGGGGATCTGATGCTGCTTTGCGCGGGCTCCGGGCGAACTTGCCGGTGCCCCTACGGGTTGGACGGGCGGACCGGGAGGACGAGCTCGGCGACGAAGGTCAGCAGGGCACCGGCGGCGCAGACGGCGGCGACGCCGAGCGTCCAGAACGGCGCGTCGTAGAACGCGCACACGCCGGGGCCTTGCCACGGCTCCTCGCCCTCGTACGCGAAGCCGGGGTCGCAGAGGAGGTGCGTGTCTGTTCGGCCAGCGACCCAGAAGATCCCGATGATCGACGCGATCCCGATCGCGACGGCGAGGCCGGTCAGAATCAGTGCGACGCGTCGCAAGCGTCGGGTCTTGGAACGCATCGCGAGATCCTGGCACGATCCGGTGTGCGGTGTTATTGATCTAGCCAGTGCGCGCCGAGCGAATCAGCCGAGGCGTTTTACGATGCGACTGAAGTCGGGTTGGAACGACTCGCGAGTGGAGAGCTTGCTCTGGGCGATTTTCTCCGGGCCCCAGCTCTCAACCCTCAGCGCGCGATCTTCTTCATCTGCGCCGACCCATTCAGTGATGGTGCCGTCGGCAGAGCAGTCGCGGGTGCCCCAGATCTCGCCGCGTTCGATGAATCGGTGGATGAACTGCGCCAGTGGCTGCGGCGGCCCGCCGTCATCGCTGACGAGGATCTCCGACAGGTGAGGGTGGTCGAGGTCCAAGTCGATGTCCATCGAGACGGTTCGTGATCGCATGGCTCGTAGTCTTGCGCGGCAGTTGACGTCGACCTCCATCGCGCCTGGTCTGGGCGGTGGCCCTCAGTCGCCGTCGCGCCGTTCCTGCCAGCTAAGCGTTCGGGGATCCCAGCGACGTCCGGTGGCCTCGCCGCCCAAGACCGGGTTGAGGAACGTGGCGGCGAGTCGTTCCGCGTCTTCGAACGTGATCGGTGCATTGCGTGTGGCCTTCGCCCAGCGGGTCGACCATTCGGTGCGTTGCAGCGGGTCCAGTGAGAAGGTGTTCGGGAGCGGCCCGCGGAGCATTCCCGCGGCGATCCTGCGCGCCTGCTCGCGGTCGAGATGCTGGACGAGAGATGTGCCATCGATCGGCTTCTGCGTCGCGATCATGGCGATGTCCGCGAGGTCCCGTGCACGTGACGACGGCGTTTGTTCGTCACCGTGGCGCTCGAAGATGGCGCATGCCTTGTCGGCGATCTGCGCAGGAAGCGCGAGCAGCGCGATGGGTGGCGTGACGTCGACCGCGGGTTCCGCCGTGAGGGTCGGCGTGGGCTCGACCCACTCGATGTCGAGATCGGCACGGGGGAGTCCGAGGTCGATGCTGAACTCGGCGAAGATCGTTCGGCCGACGCGGGCGATCACGGGCACGCTCAGCGCGCGTTCGAGCGGGTGCGCGGGATCGACCGTCAACGCCCGACCGCGCGCGATCTCGAAGGTGAAGAAGTCGCCCAGGTCGTGGCCGGCGGCTGCGGTGAGCGCTTCGAGGGCGACGGCGTGCTCACCGGCATCGGCGACGTAGGCCAGGTCGATGTCGTTTGAGGTGCGGTTGGGATCGAGACGCAGCAGGAGGGCCGCGCCGCCCTTGACCACCCACCGCTCGGGTTGGGCGGTGAAGAGGCGCGCGAGGAGCCTCCGGTAGGCGATCTCGCGCAGGCGCTGCGCCCGCAACTCGGGCGGGTGACGCGCCCGCGTCTTGGCGGTCAGCGCCTGGCGCGTGGCCTCCGGTGATCTCCAGGGCCAGCTCATGCTGCCACGACCAGGTCATTGATCGCCGTCTGTAGGCGCTGGGAGCGTTGTCGTCGGCGAGCCGCTGCCTCGCGGAGGTCGTGAGTCGTCATGCGGCCGTCGTGGGTGGCTTCGGCGATGGCGCGGCGGACGTACGACGGTTCATGGCCGGCGAGCAACAGGTCGACGATCGTTCGGGCCGGGGTCGTGACGGGAAGCTCTAGTCCGTCGACCTCGAGCCACGACCAGTCCACGTCGTGGAGGGGAAGGCCGTGGACATCGACGCCCGGCAGGTCTGTGGCCCGACGTCTTTTCGGACTGACGGTGACGCTCGGGTGCGTCGGGATGATGCTGCCGAGTCCATGCAGCGCGGCGGCCGAGTCATGGGAGAGCACCGCCTCGCTGTGGCCTTGGCGATCCCACGGCAGACGACCACGTTCGAAGTGCAGCCACGCGGCGACTTCGTCTTCGTGGCGACGGTCGGCGTGGCGCATGCGCAGGACCCCGCGACGGACCCGGTGCACGTCGCCGGACCGGACGAGGCGCGCGACGTCGTGGCGCGCGAGGCCCATCGCGCTAGCTTGGGCGCTGCTGACGTAGCCGCCTTGCTCGGAGGCGACTTCCAGCAGCGCGTCGAGAGCATCGCTTCGCAACATCGCAAGAAGAAGCTTACGGGTTTTGTGGCTCATAGGGCAACAAAAGCCGAATAGATCTTCGGGGCGCTAGCGTGCGCGTACGGATGTCGTCGTCGACCCCCGCATCGTCTCCGGCGGAGGAGCCCGAACCTACCGCGGCTGCGCCCGCCGATCGTGAGTCGGCGGTTCGCGGCGTCCTGGAGTTCGAGTCGCCGCCGAACGTAGGGGAGCGGCGTCCGTGGAAGGTGTTGCGGGTGCTGGCCCGCGCCGACCGTTTCGGCAGGCGCTGCGAGTGATCTTGCGGGGGTCAAGTTCGCCCCTCCGGTCATAGGCCCGCCATTCGGAGGGTGGCAACTTTGACCCCTCGGCTTCCGGCGTCCTGCGGGCCTGGCTGCATCTTTTCCCTGCATATCGGGGGTGAGTAGTCGCCCACCGACTACTAGTCGCCTGGCGCTGCGAGGTAGTCACATGCGACTAGTAGTCACATCTGCCCCTTGGCTTTCGCGGCTGGTCCTGCCTAGCTATCAGGGCGTCGCCGCAACGTCCGCATTCCGCCCGGTCTGGCTGCTCACCAGCGTCGTCGGGGCGGTCATCTGATCCGCGGACGGTGATCTGGCGGCGCTCCGGGTGCGCGGTAGCCGTCGCTGCCGCCGATCACGACGTAGGGAGCGTTTCAGGACATGAATCAGGTCACGCAAGAGCGGTGCGGAGAACGCGGCGAGCCTCCGAGGAAGGTCGGGGTAGTCGCCGTTGCGGCTGGGGTTGTGCCGGGGGTAGCCGCTGGGGTGCAGCGTGGCGTCCCGGGCGGTTTGGCGTCGAGGGGGCGGGATGCCTGTCCGCGACGGCGTTTCCGGCGCCCGACCGCCGCTGACATCTTTTCCGGGTTCAAAGGGGTTCGTGATTTCCCTGGCCGGGGTGGTTGTTGGACGCTGCGCCGCTGGGGCATCGGTCGGGCGCTCAGCCGCCGTGTGCGCGTGCAGATGGTGCCCACGGCCGCCGTCCCGAGGGACGACGACGGAACGGAGCGGAGATGATGACGGTGCCCGTTGACGCTCCTGTTCGTCTCGGTCCGTTGGCGGTCGAGATGCTGGAAGGCATCTATCAGCATCGGCTGCTGTCGGCGGCGCAGCTGCACGCGATCTACACGCCCGGCCGTTCGCGTGAGTGGGCGCATCGGCAGATCCGCAAGCTGGAGCGCGTCGGCCTGGCGGCGGCGGTGCGCCAGCCGGGCGGTCGCAAGTTGTTGCATCTGACCCCGGCCGGACTGGCGATGGTAGAGGCGGTGCCGCGGACGGAGTCGCGGAGCAAGCTGATCACGCCCGAGCATGCCGCGGGCGCGTTGCAACGGCACACGTTGGCGGTCAACGACGTCGGGATCGCGTTCTTGCGCGCGGCGCGGGAACGGGGTGATGGATTCGGTCCGCTGTCGTGGCGGCACGAGATCGCGCACCCGATCGGCTCACCGGTGGGCGGGCGACGCAACGAGCAGGTGATCGCGGACGCGATGCTGGTGTACGAGCACTACGAGGGTCGGTCGATGTCGTTTCGCTACCGGTTCCTCGAGCTGGATCGCAACACGATGCCGGTTCACGCGTTGGGGATGAAGCTGGCGCGCTACGCGCGTCTCTTCGGCTACCGGGTGCCGTCGAAGAAGTCGATGTCGTTGGGGCCGCGGTTCTGGGAGACGCGCTACCGGGTCTTCCCGACCGTGATGCTCGTGCTCGACAACGGTACGCCGCGGCAGCTGCGTCATCGGGGTGAGAACGCGCTGTGGTTTGCGGGGACGGAGAAGGACATGCGGGACGCGCCGAAGGTGAAGGTCCTGGCGTGTCTGCTGTCGGACCTGCAGGCGGAAGGGCCGTTCGCCCGGATCTTCCGGGGGATGCGCGATCCGGGGCGGCCGGTCGATTGGCTCGGGCGCGGCGAGCACGACGAGCACGACGAGAAGGACGGCGACGGCGAGTGATCCGGGGTCGGGCGTTCACGACCTTGCGCGCCGGCAGGCCGGACCCGGTCCCGGCTGGCCTCGGTCCGGGTCCGGGGAGTTGTGGACCATTGTCGGGCCTTGGCTTTCGACTCTGCACCACCTACGTTCGAAGCAGGAGAGCAATCGAGTGGCCGGAAAGGCCGGCTGCGATCCCGGAGCACGATGCAGCTGAACCGCAGCACGGAGGGGTCTGAATGGCCCCGCCGCTGAAGGGCACGATCCATACGCACACGCTCGCCGACGGCACGCGTGCGTTTCACCTGCGCGTGCGCTTCCGCGGCGAGCGGGTGCGGATCGTCCTGCACGAGCTCGACGGCTGCCAGTGCGGGTGTGGCGGTAGCTGGGACGCGCCAGCGGCCCGGACCGAGCTGGGCAACATCCAGGCGAAGATTCGCGTCGGCGTCTGGCAGCCGCCCGCCCCGGAGCCGTTGGAGCCGTTCGTCCCTGGCGGTCCGGTGCCGCTGTTCCGGGACTACGCGGCGTGGTGGTTGGAGGCGAAGATCACGGGGGAGATCGGCGTGCGGCCGATCGCGCGGAGTACCGAGAGCGGGTACCGGGCGCAGCTGCGGCAGCTGGATCGGTTCTTCGGTCGCTTCCCGTTGGATCAGATCGACCGCTCGCGCTGCCAGGCGTTCAAGGGCTTCAAGCTCCAGGAGGCCCGCGAGCTGCGCGACGCGCTGGCGGCCGGGGCCGACATCCGTGACCGCAGCGGCCGACCCGCCAAGCCACGCGGGCCCGGGTCGATCGCCCGGCTGATCGCCGTCCTCGCCGCGGTGCTGGATGAGGCGATCGAGGACGGCCACATCGTCTCGAACCCGGCCCGCGGTCGCCGGATGAAGGTCCACGTCCCCAAGCCGCGACGGAGCTTCCTCGAAGTCGACGAACTGACGGCGCTGCTCGCCGCGGCGTCGGAACAGGACGGCCTGTTGAACGTGCAGGTGGACGAGGACGCGGGGCATACGGCACGGGCGGTGGCGGGCCTGCTGGCACGTGGCCTGCGTCCCTCGCAGATCGCGGAGCGCCTGGGCCTGTCGCGCTCGACAGTGACGTTCCACGCGCAGCGGCTCGGCGCCCGAGTGGTCGGCCGGGGGTATGCGGGTCGGAGGGTGGTCTGCGAGATCCTCGGCCGGACCGGGGTGCGGGCAAGCGAGTTGTGCGCGATGCGGATCGGCCACGTGCGTTTGCACGATCCCGACGGGGCCCGCTTCCGTATCCCGGACTCCAAGACCGAGACCGGCATCCGCGAGGTCCAGATGACCCCGGCCCTGGTCGAGGCGGTCGTCGACCACCTCGACCGCCTCCAGCGCGCCGGCCACCCGACAGGCCCCGACAATTTTCTTGTGCAGAGCCGGACCGGCACCCGGATCTCGCGCGAGCGGATCGGCACGATCGTCAAGCAAGCCGCAGAACGGGCCACCGAACAGCGGTCAGCCCAGGGTCTCCCGCCGATGCCGTCGGTGAGCCCGCACAGCCTGCGTCGAACCTACATCTCGATCGCGCTACGGGCGAACCAGTTCGACGTGAAGTGGGTGATGAGCCAGGTCGGCCACGCCGACTCGCGGATGACGATGGACGTCTACGCGCAGCTGGAGCAACGGGTGGACCGGTCGCACGGGGAGAACTTCGATCGGTTGCTCAGTCAGGTCTCCAGGACGCCGTCGCGAGTGACTGCTCCCTACGTCAGCTTCGATCCGATGTAAGCAACGGTAATGTGTGGAGAAGATTCCGGCCTGTTCACGGCGAAGTGAACTCGGCCAGCGCCCGGTGTAAACCGTGCATGCAGGTCGTAGCATTGAGCGGCGCCATTTTTGTTAGTGAAGAAGCACAACTTCTTGCGTTGTGCGGACTCGGGGGTAACCTTCGAGTGCCAAACCGGAGAAGCTCCGTGGGTAATATGCCAGTGGCAGGCAGCGTCACTCAGCTCTCGCAAGCGAGAATGGATCTGCAGGAGGGAGGGATCCTTTGGTTTGATTCCGACAAGATCGTCTTTGACGCGATCCAAGAAATCGACCCCCGGAAAAAGCTGTCCTCGCTGCGCCCAAAGATCGCTGCCACCGTAGCTAAAGGGCAACGACATCTCACGAATGTGAAGCTCGTGCGTCTGGCAGTGAGTGGGATCCGAGACATGGCGGACCTCGATTGGAACAACCTCGGATGCCGTCGACGTAGCAGAGTGCTCTGTCGCTCTTTGGAGCAGCGTGATTGTCGAATCTGTCCAAACGCGACATGTCGGCAAGCTCACCGCCACCTGCTCGTGGAGTGCAGCTACACCGAGCCCAATTGCGGGAGATCCATCGTACGAGTGTCGGGCGGCGATAGCTTCCCGATCTTCGCTATCCCGTGACGGGCCTGAACCCGGGACTCGAGGTGCACGGAGGTACGGTGCCTTCGACAAAGCCGACTGCACCAGGCGCCATTGCTCCATGGTACGGCCACCGTGGCGTGACGACAGGGACGCAAAGGTCTCGCCTTCTACCGTCAGCGGCCACTCCGGAAAGCTGACCCCAGGCGAGGAGAGGACGACATCTTTGCGTATTTTCCGAAGTGCGAGAACCACGTTAGAGACGCTGGAAACAAGGTCTTGAACGACATTGTCACCTACCGGTTCGCTGGGCAGAGATAGCTCGTTGAAGACCGCGACAGGATTGAGGTTCATCGCAGAAGAGCATCCAAGGCTACGTCGATTTGATCAAAGAACCCTGGAGGCCAACTGGCAATCATTCCATCGTCGTCCACCTGGAGATGGTCCACTATGGGCTGCAACACCTTGGCCTCTCGACTGAAGTAGTTGAGGGATACGTCAGACCCGGAGAGGCTTTTTCGCTTCACTTCGAGACGTACTGCGTTGAGAACGTGGTCGCTGTGGGATTCTACGACTACCTGTGCGCCGCCGGCGGCTGCGAGGGCGCACATTCGACCAATCATTGCTTGGCCGCGAGGGTGCAGGTGCGCCTCGGGATTTTCGATGACTATTAGCGAGCCTTGCGCGGCCGATAGGCACGCGGTAATAATCGGAAGCGCTACGGTGAGTCCGAAGCCAACATTTGTCGCGCGCTGTGGCTCGGTTGCGACGTCGGTTCCGAGGCGTCGATAAACGAGCTTTACTAGGTCAGCGTCCGGAATATCGACAACCGTAAACGAGGTCTCTGGTGATAGCTCAGCGAGCCATGCATTCGCTTGTTCGGCGAGCGACGGGCCCGAAGCGCTGGGGTGTATGAGACTGCTGTTTGTGACTGCCTCTGAGCCGTGAACTCTGAGGAAGTTTGGAGCGTGTTCGCCTCGGACCCCCAAGCTTCGTCTAATGTGCACGGCCTCGTGGGACTTTGGATACGTGGTCTCTGGGGCCATCCGGTCTGCGCCTAGAAACTGAAACGCAGGACCGAAAAGGCCTCTCTCTAGAGGTTGCATGTGCTCGTCTAGAGCTAGCGCATCAGCCTCGCGAGAATAGATTGCTCGCCAGGTTGCCCGTTGTTCATCCGCTTCCAGGCTTACGGCTAGTCTGACGATGTCGTCTGATGCTAGGGGCCGAAATTCGCTATGCAGCACGTCGCGACCCACGCCGAGATTGACGTATTCGCCGTTAAGGACGAGTGGACCTGACAGATGGTTGGTTTCGTAGGTCTGTCGCAGTAGTGCGAGCGCGTGCAGAACCGAACTCTTACCTGCCGAGTTTGTTCCGGTTAGGAGCGTAAGGCCAGCGAAAGTAATTTGGGTTTGCTGGAAAGCGACAAAGTTTTCGAGCTTGAGGGATTGAATCACTGCGCGTAGGTCCTCATAAGCTGAATCATGCTTTCGAACCGCTGCCGGACTCGCAGCGGGTCGCCCGTGCCTTGAGATACGGCGCGGTCAAAATCAGGATCGCCCATAAGCTCAACAAAAGCGGCACGAATGGAGGGGCCGTTCTCTTCAAGTCGCTTCGCTGCTCCTGGGCCAAACTCACGTATGGTCGTAGATACCGCTACGCTTACACACTCAAAGAGCGCTTTGCTGACCGGTCTCCGCGGTTGGTCGACGGAGTATCGTTTGCGGAACGCGTCATTTTCAAAAATTTTGACGCAAATTCCTAGCGTCTTCTCCAGGTCTTTCTTTGCGGCGCGACGCTGGCTTTCGCTCCAGTCGTTGACCTTTTGCATCGCGGTGCGGAGGAACCCGTTGAAGTCTTGGTGGGTGTAGGAGTCGAAATCCTGCTTCCGAAAGGCCAAGAAGCGCAGGACCATCTCGCGGTCTGCCATGCGGGTAGGGCTTACGCTGGACGCTACAGCGCGTTCAAAGGCGGTGGACTCCGCGAGTTCACGGAGGAACGCTCGAGCGGGTCCCGGTGTTAGTGCGTGGCGAAGTTCTTGTGGGCTCAGCGGTACTCCGCCGGTGTTGATCCGCGCGAAGATATTTAGCTGGACTGGCTCGGGTGTCGAGCGGCGGATTACCTGAAAGGTGAATTGGGACTCTAGGACGCGCAGCTGTAGCGCTTGAGGCAACTCTCCGAACGTTTTTCCTTCTTCCGATTTGAGGTACTCGACCTTCGCCAGGCGGAGCGTTCCCGGTTCTTGGTCGGTGCCGACAAACTCGCTGATTGTCGATAGGCGCTGGATGCCGTCGACTACGGCCCAGGGGTCGGAGGCGAGTTCAGCGTCTGGGGCGTCGACTTCCGCGACATAGAACGTGGGGAGCGGTATCCGCAGCAAGAGTGACTCGATGAGCAGGCTTTTCTTCGCAGCCGTCCAGATACCCCTGGAGCGTTGAAAGTCTGGGTCGAGGTCGATCTGTTTGAGGGCCAAGCGCTTTATCACCGAGTCAAGGGTGCGTGTTTCGGTTGTAACGTCGATCAGGCGCGGATCGAATGGTTCGGTGATGACGTCGGACTCAATCGTCTCGGCTTCGACGCCGGAGCTGCGGCCAGCGTCATCAAGCTCGACGGCGATGTCGATAGGGTCGTGCTCATTAGGGCCAGAAGTCACGTGGTCAGCCTATCGTGGCCCGCATCACGAGCAGGGGGATTTGCCGCTCGCGGTGCTACCGGTGGGTCTGGAGGGACATTGGTCCGCCGCGAGCCGCCTACGAGAGGGCAAGTGATCCAAGGTGAGCCGCGTGAACGATGCCCGCGGGCACGGGCCACGAACCCCCGCCCCGTGGCCCAAACCCGCGCCAATCCCCGCATATCCGCGCATACGCCCCGCCGGCCGCGCCCGCAAATACCCTGCAAATCGCCACATCCCGCGCCCCCGAAAACCGCATTGACATGCGTGAGGTCACAAGTTCGAGTCTTGTATCGCGCACCTCCCGAAGACCCTGCAAATCGCGGGGTCTTCGTCTTTCTACGGTGCCGTAGGAAGCAGGCGTCTACGCGCCAGTAGCGGTCGTGTGACCTATTCGTGGCCTTTTCATCTGGCTAGTTGCGTCGATCGGGCGCGCCTGGAGGCGCGGCGACCACGCTCTCGGGCCCGCCCCGCGGCGTCGGAGGCGGTTGCAGTCCGAACAATGGGTGCAAGTTGCACCTAGCGTGGTACGGTTGGCTCATGTCCGTGGTGATCCAGATCCGAGACGTCCCCGACGACGTTCGCGATGCGCTGGCACAGGCAGCGAAGACGAAGGGCATGTCCCTGACCAGCTACGTCCGGCACGAGCTCGAGCACCTGGCTGGGCGTGAGCGGCGGGTGGCCGACAACCGGGAGGTCATCCGGGAGACGCGGCGACGCGTGGGCGGCAGTGTTGATCGCGAGACGATCTTGTCGGTCCTGCACGAGGGCCGTAACGAGCGATGAAGGTCGTCGACGCGGGCGTCGTCGTCGCGCTCGTCGTTGGGGACGCCGATCTCGGTCTGCTCGGAGACGATGAGCTGGCCGCACCGCATCTGCTCGACAGCGAGGTGGTCCATGTCCTGCGCCGCCTGGTCCTGCGTGGGGCGTTGTCCGAAGCCCAGGGGACGGCAGCCCTCGAAGGTTTCTCGGCCTTGACCATCGAGCGGTTTCCAGCCGACTGGTTGCGTCCGCGGATCTGGGAGCTGCGCCACAACCTCAGCGCCTACGACGCCACGTACGTCGCCCTTGCCGAACTGACCGACGCCACCGCGCTGTTGACGACCGACGCTCGGCTGGCGAACGCACCGGGAATCCACTGCACGACGCAGGTGCTCTGAGCGCGGCGGCGGCTGGTTCTCGCCCCGGAGGCCTTGGCTTCTGGTTCCCGTCCAGCTACGTTCGTTCGTGTACTGACAACGCCAAGAAGTGCCCCAGGACCGATGACGCCGAACGTCGCGCCGAAGGTGATGGTGCGGTTCGGCGTGCTGCCGAGGTCACAGCGCAGGCCCCGCGGCGCCGCGGCCTGGAACGTGCAGTCGGGATCGCTGATCGCGTCGAGCGTGACGCCCGCGGGCGTGGTCACGGTCGCCGTCGTCCCGACCAGCGGGTTCGCCTGCCCGGTGGCCGTGAGGGTGTCGCCGACCGCCACCGTTCGCGACGCCGGGTCGAGGACGGTCGCGAAGTCGATCGCCGTCTTCTCGAAGGCGGGAGCGATCGTCAGCGAGTCGTTCAGGGGATTGGCGTCGCCGGGGAAGGACACGCGGAACGCGACGTCCAGAGTGGCGGGGTCGATCGGGTTCTCCGTCCGGAGCTCGATCGGCCTAGCTTGCGCCGGGGAACAGGTTGGACGTCAGCGGGCACGCCTCGTTGAGCGTCTGCGCGCCGCAGAGCGTGATCTGCACGTCGGCCGAGTCACCCCGCGAGCCCGACCGCCAAGAGTACGGTGTCGACGAAAATCCCTGTAGGCTCGCCGCGGTGATGATCGCGCGCTATCCGAGCGCGACGCGACGCTGCGAGAGGGAGAGGGCATGGCGCTGTTCGGCAAGAGGAAACCACGGCTTCCGAGCTACGTGGCCGTCGGCCTGGAAGGCCTGCTGAGCGATCCGGAGTGGTCCGGCGCGATCGCCCGATCGGGGATCGAGCCAGCCGCCTGCGAGGTCGTGCTGCGGCTTGCGGACGCCACGGTCGGCGCGGGCTTCACGGTGATGGAACGTGTCAGCCCCGCGATCCTGTTCGGGCAGGGGGACACGCTGGCGGTCGCCTACCCCGGGGAGCGTGAGGTGACGGTCGCCAAGCGCGCCACGTCCAGGGCGGAGCTGCAGA
Source organism: Patulibacter sp. (assembly GCA_015478825.1). GTDB lineage: Bacteria > Actinomycetota > Thermoleophilia > Solirubrobacterales > Solirubrobacteraceae > Patulibacter. The sequence continues at coordinate 12,048 of JADMKN010000116.1, forward strand.
CGCAGCGCTCGGGGTGCTTCCAGATCATGTTCGGGCCGGCCACCAACCTCAACGGCTTCGTGTTCGACGGCGGCGAGGACAACCTGAAGCTCGAGTCTCCCGAGGGCGAGGCCTTCGGGAAGGTGATGTCGGCGTTCTTGCGAGGCGGCTTGCAACCGCAGCAGGTCGTCGGTACCCCCCAGAGCCTCGTCGCGAGCGGCATCGCGAGTACGCCGCGGACCCCGTCGTTCGATGACCTAGATGACGCACTCCGGTGGGACCTCGTGCATGCGCTCCACGCCTCGCTGGAGTCGTGGATGGAGACGTATCAGCGCTGCTTCGAGACCGCCGAGGACGTCGAGAGGGCCTACGGGTTGGCGGGAGCACTGGTCGTCGACGGCGTGCAACATCACGAGATCTCGCGGAAGAACTTCCGCGAGCACGGCAACCGGATGGAGCAGGAGCTGGTTGTGCTGCTCGGCGAGCTCCGGGAACGCACCGACGCCGCGAGGGGTCGGTGGGACGAGCTGCTGGGCCTGCTTCCCGGTACCGAGCACGAAGTGATGAGGATCGTCAACTGGTGCATGGCTCACGAGGTCGACTCGGAAGTGAGCAGCTACCTCTCCGTGAACGGCCTATTCATACGCGGCGACTACGGCCTCACCCGCGAGTCCTTCTGGGTGGAGAACACGCGCATCACCAACATTATGCGTCGCTCCGAGGGGTGAGACCGTCGCCGGTCGCGTGCCGTTCGACGCGCCGGATACCGTAGGACGATGCCCCTCGATGGTGTCGAAGACGAGACGATCCGCGGGCTGCTCGTGACGCCGGGCACCTGGGCGGTCGTCGGCTGCTCGCCGCGTCCGGAGCGCGACTCCCACCGGATCGCGGTGCTGCTGCGCTCGCGGGGGCACCGGATCGTGCCGGTCCATCCGCAGGCGGACGAGATCCTCGGCGAGCGCGCCTACCCGACGCTCGCGGCGGCCGCCGTGGACCACGCGATCGACGTCGTCGACGTCTTCCGGCGCTCGGACCAGGCGGGCGTCCACGTCGACGAGGCCCAGCAGGTCGGCGCCCGCGCGGCGTGGCTCCAGCTCGGCGTGATCGACGCGGCGGCGGCGGAGCGGGGGCGCGCCGCGGGCCTCGTCGTCCTGATGGACCGCTGCCCGGCGATCGAGTACCGGCGCCTCGGGCTGTAGGCGCTGGGGACGCCCAACGCCGACCGGTCGGCGGCGGCGCGTTCCCGGCCCGATCCGCCCCGGCCCCGCCGCTTCCGGTCAGCCGGCCATGCGGTAGCGGACGTGGACGACGCTGTTGGGGAAGCGGCGCTCGGAAGCCGCCCGAAGGATCGCTGATCGGGCTTGCGCTTTCTGGTCAGGTCTCCTGCCGGTTGGGTGACACCTGCGGTAGACATCTGGCTTGAGAAGCGCCACAATTGACGCCATGGCAACCGAACCGCTCCGGAGCGTCCGCGATCACCTCTCCGAGGTCGTGGATCGCGTCGAGGATCACCACGAGCGCGTCACGATCACCCGCAATGGCCGCGAGGCCGCGGTGATCATCAGCCCCGAAGACCTCGCGCAGCTCGAAGAGACGATTTCGGTTCTCAACGATCCCGCGGCGCTGGCTGACATCCGTGAGGCTGACGCTGCGTATGCCAAGGGCGACGTGGTTCGTGGGGTCGATGCCGTCCGCGCGCTCCGCCGTTGACCGGACACGACGAGTACGAGCTCGTCCTCACGCCACCCGCGCGACGGGCGTTGACCGACACGCTGCCCGAGGCCGTGGCGACCGCCGTCATCGACTTCGTGACGACAGCGTTGATCCAACAACCGCGCCGGGTTGGCAAGCCACTTCGCGGCAGCTTGCACGGCATCTGGTCCGCTCGCCGCGGTACCTACCGGATCCTCTACCGCGTGAACGATGAGGTCCGTGAGGTCATCGTGCTCCGGATCGATCACCGTCGCGACGTGTATCGGCCGCTATAGGCAGCTCCGCCGTGGTCCGTGGAAGGTTGAGACCGAGCTGATCGCCGACTGCGTCTGGCAAACCCGCTTCCGGCTTGAGCTAGCTTCATGCGCGGGTGCCGACCCTCGCAACGATCACGCTCAACCGCAACGGCCGGACGGCCGCCCCATACGGTTTAGGGCTCGTTGAGTGGAGCTCCCGTCGGCGGCTCGAATCCGTACGCGGCCGCTACGACGAGTTGGAGGCGCCCCAGTGCGATATCTCGTTCCTTCGAATCCACCCGAAAGACCGTGTGGTCGTCGTGCTCGCTCGGCAGCGCGCCCCGAAGCAGGTCGAGCGGCTCGTCGACTTCGAGATCGCGAACAATGATCGCCATCGCCTTCAGCCCCCGACCTTCACGCAGCAGGGCCCCGGACCGGCGAACGCCTGTCGATCCTCACCCGACGGTCCGCGTGAGGAAGTCGATCTGGTCGCCGACGACGGTGTCGAAGTACGGGTCGAGGTACGGCTCGAAGTGGGAGCAGTCGTAGGTCTTGATCTCGGCGCCAGGAATCCGCTTCGCCGCGTTCATCGCGACCTTGACGGGGGTCACGACGTCCTGCAGCGCGACCTGCACCAGCGCGGGGGAGGTGATGCGCCTCGCACGGCGACCGGGCGAGTAGAGCGCCATCAGCAGGGCGATGCGCGCGGCGACGATGTTCTCTCGCTCGAACCGGTCCCGGTGGCCGGCGGCCAGGCGTTGGACGAGCGGCCACGCGTCCGGTGAGGTCATCATCGCCACGTCGCCCGGCTTTCCGACCGCCGGGACGCGGTACGGCGAGCGACCGAACGCCGCGCGGATCGCGTCACGCAGCCCCGCGCGCGCGAGCTGGATCGCCAGCCGGATCGGCGAGGAACGCACGGCCGCGAGGCCGCTGACGTGGGGGACCTGGGCGACGACGGCCGCGAGGTCGTGGTCCTCGGCGGCGAGGTGCAGGACGTGGCCGCCGGAGAACGAGGTGCCCCAGGCCACCACGCGGGTGGTGTCAACCCCCGAGAGGGAGCGGGCGTACGCGACGGCGGCGCGCCAGTCCTCGTGCTGCATCGGGACGCTGAGAACGTTGCGGGGCTGACCGTCGCTGTCGCCGAATCCACGGTAGTCGAACACCAGGACCGCGAAGCCGGCCGCGGCGAATCGCTCGGCGTACGCATCCAGGCGCATGACGCGGATCGCGCCGAAGCCGTGGGCCATGACGATGACGGGCGGAGCCACGACGCCTTCGGGCCGGTAGAGCCACGCCGCGCACGATGTGCCGTGGGAATCGAAGGTCGTGTCGTGACGGGTGTAGGTGCTCGTGGTGCTCATCGGGGCCTTGCTCTTCGCTGGTGTAGAACGTCATTCAAGACGGCGGGTGCACGACGGTACACCAGTCTTGAACGACGTACAAGAGTGGTAACGTCTGGCCGATGCCGCCGACCAAGCCGAGGCAGGATCGCGAGGAGAAGCGTTCCGAGCTGGTCGACGCGGCCCGGCGGCTGTTCATCGAGGACGGCTACGACGCGACCTCGATGGCCGCGCTCGCTCGCGCGGCCGGGGTGGCCGCCAACACGATCTACTGGTACTTCGACGACAAGGACGACGTCCTCATCGCCGTCCTGGACGCCGTGCTCGCCGATGCGTTGGCCGACTACGGATCACTCGTCGGACAGCCGTTGCAGGACCAGTTGCTCTGGACCGTCCAGCAGCTCCAGCAGACGCGGCGGCTCGTCACGACCGTGCACGCCCGGATCGGCCGCTCGGAAGCACTGAACGCCTGGCACGACGCCTTCCATGCGAGTACCGAGGCGCTCCTGCGAGGGCAGCTCGAGCAGCGGATCGATCCGGCGACGATCGACGCGGAGGTCAAGATCGCCGTCTTCACGGTGGAAGGGCTCCTCACCCATGAGCTGGAACCGCACGAGCAACGCGTGATCTGCGAGCAGCTCGCGGCGCGCTGGCCCACCCGTTGAAGCTCGTGCCTCTCGATCGCGCTGCGTTGATCGGCGTGACGTGTCGATGTGTAGAGGACGCTGCACACGACTGGCGAAGGCCCAGCGATGGAACTCGATTTCACCGACCCGAAACGCGCACTGGCCTTGGAGAAGGCCGCAGCAATGATCACGGCCGCATACGAGATCCTGGCCGACGAGGTGGGCGCGCCGAATCCAAGCGACAACGCGTTCCTGCGGGAAGCCATGATCTGCGTGCAGGCCGAGCTGATCTGGCAGGGAGATCGCGGTGGGATCGACGCCATAGATCCCTACACGGGCGAGGAGGTCGAGATCAAGAGCACGAAGCTCGTCGACGGCGGAGCGCTGCAGTTCCCGACGAGCCGCGCGATCTCTCCGACGGTCATCGCGCGGTTTCGCGACGCTGGCTACTGGTTGTTCGGCGTGTTCGACAACTTCAGCAACCTCGCGATCCTCTACAAGGTCTCGGGTACGCACATGGTCGCGAAGATCGATCTCCTGGAGCAGAAGATGTTCGCTCGCGCCGCGGCCAAGCAGCCCCTCGAGAACAATCCCAAGACGACGCTCGACTCGATCCGGGCTCACGCCACCGTCGTCTTCGTGGGCGACGGCTACGAGGAGTACGAGCTCGCGCCTGGTCGCTGGCGCATCCGTCGGACCGACTGATCGGAGCGCCAGCCGGCGGCGTCGAGCCCGGTACGATGGCCTCGGTGTCGACAGCGAGCGAGTTCAGCGGGGCCACGACGACAGATAGTCGGGGCGTCGTACCGGATCTCGTAGCCGTGAAGCGCTCCGATCCCGTCTACATGGCTCACGGGTACCTGACGAAGGTGCCGGTGACCGCCATCATCCCGTTCATCGAGGCGTTCACCGAGCCCGGTGATCTGGTCTGCGACCTGTTCGCCGGATCGGGCATGACGGGGGTGGCGGCTCTGATGTCCGGGCGCCGCGCTGAGTTGTCGGACATCTCGGAGCTCGGGGCGCACATCGGCAACGGCTACCTGAATCTCGTTCCCGGTCGTGACCTGGACGAGGCTGTCGCTCGCGTCGAGCAGCGCGTCGACAGGACGTTTCCGGGAGCGTATCTCCACCCCTGCGCTCGACACGATGGTGCCGCCACGCTGTCCAAGCGGGTCTGGACGTTCGTCTATGCGTGCGGCCACTGCAACGCTCCCGTGAACTTCTACGAGACGCTCGAGGCGGCCGGCTGGAGCAAGCGCGAGATGCAGTGCCCGTCCTGCGGGGAGTCGTTCGTCACGCGCAACGCGGACCGGATCGGCGAGGTGCCAGTCCTGGATTCGGTGTCGTGCTCGTGCTCGGCGAAGCTCATCGACCAAGCGCCGTCGGACCCCTTCGGTCCGGCAGACCCAGCCACGATCGACTTTCCCTCCGAGGTGATCGAATCGTCGCGTCAGATGTACCAGGCGTCAGCACTGGCCAAGCACGGCCTCAACTCCACCTCCGACTTCTTCTCACCGCGGAACCTCGCGGTGCTCGCCGCCCTGCGAAACGCGATTGCGGCCGAGGACGAGCCTTCGATCCGCGAAAAGCTCATGTTCGCTTTCACGGCGATCCTGCCGCGGGCCTCGAAGCGGTACCAATGGTCTCGTCAGCGTCCCTTGAACGCGGCGAACGGGAACTACTACATCGCCCCGGTGTTCTACGAGTGGAACGTCCTCGATCTGTTCGTCCGGAAGGTCCGCGCAGCGCAGAAGGCGGATCGAGCCGTTCGTGCCGAGCTGGAGGCACGATCCATCACGCAGATCCCGAGCACCCGGTATCGCGTCGGATCGGCGACGGACCTCGATCTCGAAGACGGAACCGTGGACTACGTGTTCACGGACCCGCCCTTCGGGAGCAACATCTTCTACAGCGACATGAACCTGTTTCAGGAGGCGTGGCTCGGGCGCATAACCGACTACACCGAGGAAGCCGTCGTGGACCGTGGAAAGGCCGCAGGGCACCGTAGCGCTGAGCGCTATGAGCAGCTACTGACCGATGGGCTCCGTGAGGCTCATCGAGTCCTGAAGGACGACGGTTGGCTGTCGTTGAACTTCTCGAACTCCAGCGGTGCCCTGTGGGCGCTCGTGCAGCGCGCGATCTGCGCCGCTGGCTTCACGCTCGATCCGGACCGGATCAGCGTGCTCGACAAGGGACAGCGCTCCGTGAAGGGGCTTGCGTCTGGTTTCGAGAACGTGGTCACGGCGGACCTCGTGCTTTCGATGCGCAAATCGCAGCCGAGGGACGAATCGAGCGCGGTGCGGGGAGCTCCGGACGACGCCACGGCTAGAGCTGTCGACGAGGCGCTCGCTCTCGGGGCGCCCACGCCCACGCACGTCTACCTGCACGTGGTGCGGTCGTTCCTCCGGCATCGATGGGATGCCTCGCAGCTCCACATCGCAGATATCGGGATCGAGCTCACGGCGCGCGATCTCGATGTCGACCCTTCGACCGGACGCTTGATTCGCCGGGTCGTCGCACGTTCCTGAAATCGGCTCCAGATCAGCGCGCAGGGCGGCGAAGCGGTGCGTCCAGACCTTTCGGTAGTCCTCCAGCCAGTCGTCGACCTCAGCGAGCGGCTCGAGGCGCAAACGGCTCGGTGTCCCGGCCGCGCGTCACCAGGTCGGGCGCCTCGCGGATGCGGCGTCCATGGCGTAGAACTGCATCATGAGTCGGCGTTTTCGGCAGATCGACGTGTTCGGCGAGGAACCCGGCACGGGCAACCCGGTAGCGGTGGTGCTCGACGCCGAGGGACTCGATGACGCCGCGTTGCGACGCTTCTCCGTCTGGTCGAACCTCTCGGAGTGCACCTTCGTTCTGGCTCCGACGGAGCCCGGCGCCGACTATCGCGTCCGGATCTTCTCGCTCGCCAACGAGCTGCCGTTCGCGGGACACCCGACCCTCGGGACGGCGCGAGCATGGCTCGACGTCGGCGGCGAACCGGCGACCCCCGGCGTGATCGTCCAGCAGTGCGGCGCGGGGCTGATCCCCGTGCGTATCGACGGCGAACGGCTGACGTTCGCGGCTCCGCCCCGGATCCGTTCCGGTCCCGTCGACCCGGCAACGCTCGACGCGGTCATCGCGATCCTGGGCGTCGAACGGGATGCCGTGGTCGACGCCGAATGGCTCGACAACGGTCCCGGCTGGGTCGGGATCCTGCTCGACAGCGCCGAGACGGTCCTTGGGCTTCGCCCGGATGCGTCGGCCCACCCGGGCCGGTGGGACATCGGGGTGATCGGACCGGACGAGCCCGGGTCGCCGGTGGCCTTCGAGCTGCGCGCGTTCTTCACCGAAGGCACGGAGCCGCTCCGCGAGGACCCGGTCACCGGGAGCCTCAACGCGGCGGCCGCGCAGTGGTTGCTCGCCCGCGGGCGAGCGACCGCCCCGTACGTCGCGGCGCAGGGCACCGCGATCGGGCGACGCGGCCGCGTCCACGTCTCCGCCGAGGCCGATCGGGTCTGGGTCGGGGGGCGAACCGACGTCGTGGTCTCCGGAACGATCGAGCTGTAGTCGGCTGGCTGCGGCCGGACGCTGCTCGACGAGCGTGACCCTGGATCGCGGCGACCGTCGGGACCCCGGCCTCGAGGACCCGTGCGTAGAGCTCGTGCACCCGCGTGACGAACGCGGGGATCTGCTCCTGGTTCGCGCCCATCCACTCCAGGTCCAGGCCGTTGGACCAGAACTTGCCCGACGCGACCGTCACGAGCGCGCGGGGCTCCTCGTCGGCGACCACCCGGGCGAGGGCGTCTTCGATGCCGCCGACCCACTCGGGCGCAAAGCGGTTCTCCCCGTCCCCGAGGTCCAGGAAGGTAGACGGAATCGGTCTTCGTCAGCGCGGGCGGATGGCCTTCCCGTCGGGCACGCGCGGTGAAGCGCCACCCCGCGCAGGCCTCGCAGAGGTAGGCGCTCGGCCGGGATCCCGGGCCGGGTCGTCAGCCGATCGGCTTGCGGCCCACGATCACGTCGTAGTCGACCGAGCCGCCGCCCACCAGCAGCCGGTGGCGGAACTGCTCGTGGTGCACGACCTCGGTCGGGGCGTCGTCACCTGAGACGGCGTTGAGGGCGATCTGCGGCCCGCCCCAGTCGGCGACGAGCGCGGTCGACGCGGTCAGCGCGATCAGCGAGCCGGCCGGCAGCAGGCCCCAGACGGCGACCAGGCGCTCGATCGGGATGTGCCCCGGCCCGAGGGCGGACGCGCAGGTCAGGGCGTTCAGCTCGTGACGGCGAACGGCGCCCTCGATCGCGCCGAAGGCGTCCGGCGTGCCGTCGTCGATCACGTACTCGGCGTAGAGCCCGGGGCGGTCACGCTCGGCGGCGTCTCGGGCTTCGACCAGCGCGTCGGATCCGACGGGCACGCGGAAGCCCGCGTCGCGCAGCCCTTCGCCGATCACACCGTTTCCGGCGCCGACGTCGAGGACCCGGACGTCGGCGGGGTCCTGGTCGGCTGCCGCGACCGCATCGGCGAGACGCTCGACGATGATCTGCGGCGACGAGCACTCGAGCCGGCGCTGCACGACCTCCTCGTAGAGGCCGGGAATCGGGTAGATGAGCTCGTAGTCCTTGACGCGGATCTGCTGCTCGGTTCCGTCGTCGTGGCGCACGACGAAGCGCTCCTCGCCCTGAGCGACGCCCGGGCGGGGGTCGAGCTCGATGACGTAGTCCGTCTGGGTCTGAGGCATGCCCACAACCTCGCACACCGCTCGGAAGGTGGCGGGCCCGCCTGCGATCAGGGCCCGCCGCCAGCCGACTCGACGTCGAGTTGGGGTCCCCTTCTGTTAGGTTTCCCTATCGATGTCGTCCCTCCGTCGTCGTTCACGCCCTGTCGTCTGTAGCGCGCTCGTCGTGCTCACGGCCGCTCCCGTCGGCCTCGCTCTTCCAGCATCGAGCGCGTCGGCGGCGACCGAGCGTGCGGGAACGGTCACCGTCTCCCCGGCGACGAAGGCACCAGCGACGGTCGCGCTCCGCAAGGCGCGAGTGAAGGTCTCTGCGACGAAGCCCGCGGCGGTGACCCGCCGCCGCTGGACGCTGCCGGTGTCCGGGACGCCCAAGGTGGATGCCAAGCGCGTCGACCTCGATGGTCGTCTGCGGTTCGCTCGCGGCAAGCGCAAGGTGACCGTCACGAACCTGCGCCTCTCGCTCGGCAAGAAGCCGACCGTCAGTGGCACGGTGGGGAAGAAGCGCATCTCGGTCCTGACCCTGAAGGGGTCCCCGAAGCGCGACGCCTCCGCCGGCACGATCTCGCTCGCGAACGCCCGGGTCTCGTTGCATTCAGCGGGCGTCCGCAAGCTGCGGTCGGGTCTCAAGACCTCGCGGGTCAAGACCGGACGGCTCGGCACGCTGACCGTGACGGTGAGCACAGCGCGTCGCCCGGCTCCGGCGCCCGCTCCGGCGCCGGCCCCCGCGCCCGCCCCGGTGCCGTTCGCTCCTCCGATCCTCGTCGAGCAGCCGCCCGCGCCTCCGACCCCGCCGGCTCCGGAACCGCCGCCGGCGCCCGAGTCAGTGTGCTGGGCCGCCACGCCGTCGGGCGCGACGGACTGGATCGGCTGTGGGTTGCAGACGGGTGGCAACCTGCGTAGTTGGATCACGTACCTGAGCTCCGGCGGCGCCGTCGACATCTCGGACGGCGCGAGCCGCCTCTCGACCTTCGACGCGCGACTCAGTCCTGGCACGTGGCAGAGCGCCCCCGGCGGCCGCATGACCAATGCTCACGCGGGCAGGTTCCACTACACCTATCCCAGCCACGGTGACCTCGACGTCGAGGTCGAGAACCTGACGTTCGACGTAGCGGCAGACCGCACGAGTGCCGATGTCCTCCTCGACGCGACCTACAACTCGTACGAGGATCCCTCGGGTCCCCCGGTCGTCGAGACCGGCGTCAAGGCGATGACCGTCGACCTCACGGCCGCCCGATCCCGCGCTACCGCCGGCGGCGAGACCACGTTCACCATGGCCCCGGCCTTCCTGACCGCGGCGGGTCGCACGATCTGGAGCGACTTCTACGCGGTCGGGGCGCGGTTCGGCGCCTTCACCATCACCGTGCCGGACGTGGCTCCCGCCGGCTGACGCAGCCGCGCTCCGCGCTCGCCTCCTTCTTCCTGTCCCAACACCCAAGAAAGCGATCCCATGACCGCTCCTCTCTCGCGTCGGCTGGTCGCACCAGTCGCCATCGCCGCGCTCGCGCTGACCGCCGCCTCCGCGCACGCCGCCCCGCAGACGGTCGTCGGCGGCAACCTCAATTGGTCGACGGTCAAGGTCTTCGGCCCGACCGCTGGTGTCGATCGGACGTTCGTCGGCTACTTCGCCACGAACTCCACCTTCGGACGCCAGAACATGGTGTTCGGCACCCTCGGTGGTGCCACGGGCACGCCGATCTCGCCCGCCGATCCCGAGGGTACGCCGGTCTCGTGGAACTACCCGGCCGGGGCCGGCGTCTACGATCCGGAGACGCGCCAGGGCACGGTATCGACCTTCGGTCAGGTCAGCGGTCGCTCGACCAACATCTCGACCGCGGTCGGCTTCAACTACACGCTGTCGATCCAGAACCCCGTCGTGGTCTTCAACGGCACCGACACGGCGCACCTCTACGCCAACGGGACGCGGTGGAACGGCACCAACGACCCGATGACCGAGAACACCGAGGTCTACGACCGCACCGAGTTGTTCACGCTCGACCTCAGCCAGTCGACGCAGACCCAGAACCCTGACGGCACGATCACGCTGTCGAACCTGGTGCCGACGGTCGTAACCGACATCTACGGCGGTTTCCCCGCCGGCAGCGGTCCGGATCGTACCCCCAATACCTTCGGCGGCTTCTCGCTGACGCTGGTGACGCCGCAGCCCGGTCCCCAGGGCGTCCCGGGTCCGATCGGCGTCCCGGGCCCGGTCGGCGTTCCGGGTCCGGCCGGCCCCGTCGGCAAGGCGGGCGAGACGGGCAAGACCGGCAAGGCGGGCAAGACGGGTAAGACCAAGGTGATCGCCCGCCTGGCCAAGGCGCCGTGGAAGGGCAAGAAGACCCGCAAGGTCTCGCTGCGCAAGGGCAAGACCCTGGTCGCCACCGGCAAGATCAAGCGGCGGACGCTGACCGTGACGGTCCGGAAGGGCAAGAAGGTCTCGGCGGGGAAGTACACCCTCCGGATCCAGAAGTCGAAGTCCCGGAAGACGATCCGCATCGGTTGATCCGGTCGAGGTCGCGTGACGCGGCCTCGATCACCGGCGATATCGCCGTGTCGTCGCGTGGTTCTCTCCCCGTACGGAGGAGGGGGCGGCGCGACGGCGCGTTTCCGGGGGACGGCCGCGTCCGCCGTATCGAGTTGGTCCCCGACCGAGGGTTCACACCCCGGACAAGTTAGCTTCCTTACATCCTGCGATAGTTCTCGGAATGTCCAGTCCCAGTTCCGTCGCTCCATCGCCCGGCCTGCCGGCGGAGAGCAAGCGCCTGATCGCGCTGCTCGTGGTCTCGTCGTTCATCGTGATCCTCAACGAGACGATCATGAGCGTCGCGCTGCCGGAGCTCATGGAGGATCTCGCGATCACCGCGACGACGGCGCAGTGGTTGACGACCGGCTTCCTGCTGACGATGGCGATCGTCATCCCCGTCAGCGGCTTCGTCCTGCAGCGGTTCGAGGTCAAGCAGATCTTCATCACCGCGATGACCGCGTTCTCGGTCGGCACCCTGATCGCGGCGCTCGCGCCCGGGTTCGAGGTGCTGCTCGCGGGCCGGATCGTCCAGGCGACCGGCACGGCGCTGATGATCCCGCTGCTGATGACGACGGTCATGACCCTCGTGCCGCTGAACCAGCGCGGTCAGGTGATGGGGCTGATCGGGATCGTGATCGCCGTCGCCCCGGCGATCGGGCCGACGATCTCGGGCGTGATCCTCGACGCGCTGGACTGGCGCTGGATGTTCTGGATCGTGCTGCCGATCGCGCTCGGCGGGCTCGCGACCGGGGTCGCCTGGGTGCGCAACGTGACGTCGCCGCAGGGTGCGCACCTCGATGTCTTCTCGGTCGTCGTCTCCGCCTTGGGGTTCGGCGGGATCGTCTACGGCCTCAGCAGCATCGGCGAGTCGGCCCACGGCCCGACGGCGGTTCCGCCGGCGATCCCGATCGCCATCGGAGTCGTCGCCCTGGCGATCTTCGTCTGGCGTCAGCTCCGGCTCGCGGACCGGGCGCTGCTCGACCTGCGCGTCTTTTCGTCGTCGCAGTTCCGGATCGCCGCGCTGATGTTCGTCGCGACGATGATGATGTTGCTCGGCGCGCTGATCATCCTGCCGATGTTCATGCAGCGGGTGCTGGGCTTCTCGACGCTGACGACCGGCTTGCTGCTGCTACCCGGCGGACTCGTGATGGGGATGCTCGGACCGGTGGTCGGTGGGGCGTTCGACCGCTTCGGGCCGCGGCCGCTCGTGATTCCCGCCGCCGCGGTCGTGCTGGTTGCGATGGTGCTGCTGTCGATGCTCGACGAGGGCACGTCCAAGGGCTTCATCGTGTTCGCCCACGTGGTCCTCAGCATCGGGCTCGGCCTGATGTTCACGCCGTTGCTGGCGACCGCCCTGGGGTCGGTGCCGCCGGAGCGGTACTCGCACGGCAGCGCGATCGTCAACACCGTCCAGCAGGTTGCCGGGGCGGCGGGCACCGCGATCTTCATCACCGTGATGACGCGGTCGGCGCAGTCGTCCGCAGGCGGTGACGGCGCGGCCGCCGAGACGGGCGCCGCGCTCGCCGACGGCGTGCACACCGCGATGCTGACCGGCGTGGGCATCGCCGTGATCGCGCTGATCATCGTGTCCTGGCCGATCTACGCGCGCGTGATCCGCAGCGCCGTGCTGAGCATCCGCACCTCCGACTTCCTCGCCTCCTCCCGCCTCCTCGGGGTCGGCCCGTGGCAAGCCCTCCGC
>JADMKN010000117.1 GCA_015478825.1 Patulibacter sp.
GTTGGCGTCGCCGATCACGCGGTAGAAACCGTCGTCGAGCGCCACCGCGTCGAGCTCGTCGTCGAGCGCCGGCGCGGGAACCTTCGGCGCCGACGACTCGAACGACGGCAGGCGCAGGAACGCCGCGTGGATCTCCTGGCCGAGCCGCTCGAGCCGCTCGAGGTCGTCCTCGTCGGTGCTGCACTCGACGTAGACCACGCGCGCGCTCGAGCAGGCCGTCTGGTTGAGCCGACCGGCCATCAACGCCACGCCGACGGCGGCTTCCCGCATGCCCTCCGGGCTGTCCAGCGCCTCGCGGCCGACGACCGCGATCGAGATCTTTGGGTTCATCCCGATCAACTCGATCCCCGGGACGAGGTACTGCTGGATGTGCTTCATCGAGGACATCCCGCCCCAGGCGGTCAGCCGCTCGATCCGCGACGGCCGGTAGATCTCGCGCTCGATCGCCTGATCTCCGCCCTTCCAGTAGGCGACCGCGCAGTGCCTGGTGACCGGATGGTCCGGATCGAGATCGATCATCGTCCGGACGATCGCCATCGCGGTGAACGGGTCGTTCGACGGGACCTTGATCAGGCAGTCCCCCTTGGTCAGGGCCGTGCGGATCACCGTGACGCCCGCCACCACCGGGACGTTGCCCGCGATGATGTGCATGTTGCGGGTCCCGACGGCGCGGATCCGCGCCGAGCCCGCGTGGCGGCCGGAACCGCCCAGGGGCGCCCAGCCGTCGAGGTGGGCCTTGCCGATCCCCGACTCGACCGCGTGCTGGAGCAGGTCCCGGTCGAACCAGCTCGGGAAGGTGTCGTAGACGGGACGGAGCACCGACTCCGTCAGCTCGCCCGCTTCCAGCGCCAGCTCGAACGCGGTCCGCATCAACGGATTCTTCGCGTGGTCCAGCCGCCTGCCGAGCTCGGCCAGGAAGTCGATGATCTCGTCGATCGGGGTCGCCGCGAGGTCGCGCAGGTCACTCGCGTCGGCGAGCACGAGCTGCGACGCGTAGCGCCCCGCGTCGGGCGTGCGGAACCGCGCCCCGACGCGGCCGCCGAACTCGACGGCGTCGTCGTCGGGCTCGATCACCCGCCCGCGGATCAGCATCGGGATGTCGATCGTCGACGTCCCCCGGGATGTCGTCGCGGTCGCCATCTCAGACGCTGCTGACGTAGGTCATGAACTCGCTGTACGCCTCTTCCGTCCCGGCGCAGGAGATCTTGTCGTCGCCGCCCTCGAGCTCGGAGAAGCGGACGATGTCGCGGGCGATGCGGGGGGACTTCCAGCCGCAGCCGCAGTCGTCGTCCCAGTGCATCGTCACCTTGTCGCCGGTGATGAAGCCGCCCCAGTAGCTCTCGGCCAGCAGGTCGAACAGCACCATCCGTCCCGTCTGGACACCCTCGCGCGGCAGCAGGTTGCCGTCCGGGTCGAGCAGGTTGGGGACCGTGTACGGGAAGAAGTGGTAGAAGCCGGCCGAGCACATCGGGGCCGTCCCCATGCACTCGGACATCCCGTAGACGCTCGCCAGGCGCTCGATCCCGAAGAAGTCCTTGAGGTACCCCTCCCAGTCCTCGGGCGCATTCTCGAGGCCCTTCATCCCGCCCGCCGTGAAGATGATCGAGCCGTCCGCGAACTCGCATTCCAGGCCCTTCTCGCGGCCCTTCATCGCGAGCCGCACGAGCTCGCCGGTCACGCCGTTGATCCGCACGCGCTGGCCGCGGAACTCGTCCGCCAGCTTGGTGAACCAGGCCTCCAGGTCCTGTCCGCGACGGCGCCCCTGCTCGATCAGCCTGTCCCGCTGCTCGAGCAGCTCCGGATCGATGTCGAGCTTGTCGAGCTCGCCGCGCTCCTCGGCCGAGCGCAGGCGCGCGGCCAACGACAGCAGGTCGGAGGAGATCGCGTAGTCGTAGAGCACGTGGCGGTGCTCCTCGCCCGCGGCCGTCTGCTCGCCGAACAGCCGCTGCATCTTGGTACCGCCGGTGTGGCCGGAGCGGTAGCCGGGGTAGAACGTCGTCTGGACCTCGGTGCGCGCGTCGGTGCCGGTCGACGCGCGGGTGGCCTCGAAGAACGCGTTCTGCCACGCCGGCCATTCGACCCGCGACCGCGGGAGGAAGCTCAGCTTGCCGGTCGTGCCCGTCGAGTGGAGCATGATCATGCCGTGCTCGTCGAGCCGTTCGAGCCAGCCGTCGACCGTCCGCACGTCGTCGAGCGGGATCGTCGAGAGGTCGTTGGTGGTGAGCCGCTGCAGCCACGCCGTCAGCCGGTCGAACTGCCGCTTCTCGATGATGCTCAGCGGGTAGCTCTTGTAGACCCGGTGGTCGAACAGCAGCGGCGCCGCCGCCTCGAAGCTGTCGATCCGGTCGACGCCCTGGCGGGTCGCGAGCTTGTCGAGCGCGGTGACCCCGGGCCGCAGCCGCTCGAACCGCCGGGCCATCGCCTGGAGCTGCGCCCCCTCGATCTCGTCCCGGGACAGGGAGAGCAACGCCTCGAACGGCTGCGCCGCCCACTCCGTCGCGTTCTCCGGGTCCAGCTCGACGCCTGCCGCTGCCTTGCTCAAGGTGCTCTCCCTCGACGTTGAGGGTCGGCGCGCCGCGACGGACGTCGCGGGCCGGGCCCTCAGCTCGCTATCGGCCCGGGCGTGCCTGCGGCCCGGGTGGACACCGTTCTTCTACCAAACATACGTCCGACAGGTCAAGGGCGATCGACGATCCACGCCCTGCGGGAGGAGGCGAGCTTCGTCCCGGGACCGCGCTGGCTCCGGGACGTCGGGCGTCAGCCCTGGGCGAGCTCCGCGGTGTCCTGCCACGCCCGCCAGGTCGCCAGGCGCGCGTCGTACTCGCCCTCGATCAGCGCCAGGTTGCCGCTTCCGAGGAAGCACCGCAACGGCGGCTGCTCGGCGTCGACGATCCGCAGGACCGCCTCGGCCGTCGCGGCGGGGTTCCCCCGCCCGTGGCTGTTGCTGGCGCGCGCCTGGTTCATCACCGCGTGGGCGGGAGCGTAGGCGTCCAGGGGCGCGGCCCCGTGGGCCGATGCTCCGCCCCAGTCGGTGGCGAACGCGCCGGGCTCGACGAGCGTCACGTGGATCCCGAACGGCGCGACCTCCGCCGCCAGGGACTGGCTGAAGCCCTCCAGCGCGTACTTCGACGCGTGGTAGATCCCGAGCGACGGGATCGACAGCAGGCCACCGACGGACGAGACCTGGACGAGGTGGCCGCGGCCCTGCTCCCGGAGGAACGGCAGAGCGGCCTGCGTGACCCACAACGCACCGAAGACGTTGGTCTCGAACTGGTCGCGCGCCTCCTGCTCGGCGACCTCCTCGACCATCCCGAAGAGCCCGTAGCCGGCGTTGTTGACCACGATGTCCAGGCCGCCGAAGTGCTCGTGCGCCCGCGCGACCGTGGCGAAGACCCCGGCCCGATCCGTCACGTCCAGGCGCAGCGCCAGGACGCGCTCGCCGAACCGCTCCTCGAGATCGGCGAGCGTGCGCGGGTCGCGCGCCGTGGCCACCACCCGGTCGCCGCGCTCGAGCGCGGCGACCGTCCACTCCCGTCCGAACCCACGGGAGGCCCCCGTGATGAACCACGTCCTGCCCGTGGCGCCCATCCCCGGTCAGCCCTTGGGGAGCTGGCTGGGCCGCGGCGCCGGACCGACGGGCTCCGGCGCGTCGCTCGGCACGGGCCCGAGGTCGATCTTCAGCGCCTCCATCCCGTCGAGCCGGAGGTCGTTGCGGTAGGTGATGTCCTGCTCGGGGATCCGCGCGTCCGGCGCGAAGTCCATGAAGACCTCGAGCGTGACCTCCATCTCCAGCTTCGAGAGCGGCGCGCCCAGGCAGAAGTGCTTGCCGCGCCCGAACGCCAGGTTGTCGACCTTGCGGGTGATGTCGAACTTCGCCGGGTCCTCGTAGGCCTCCGCGTCGAAGTTGGCCGCGCCGTTCATGATCGCGATCAGCGCCCCCTTGGGGATCTGCACGCCGCCGATCTCGGCGTCCTCGTTGGCCACGCGGAAGTTGCGCTTGATCACCGAGCGGTGACGCACGCACTCCTCGATCGCCCGCGGCAGCAGCGAGCGGTCGGCCTTGAGCTTCTCCCACTGGTCGCGGTTGGACAGCATCGAGTTCATGCCCAGCGTCATCATTTGGGCGCCGGCTTCGAGACCAGCGCCCAA
>JADMKN010000118.1 GCA_015478825.1 Patulibacter sp.
CACGCTCCTGCTCCTGCTCCATCCAGTCCATCGTGGCGGCGCCGTCGTGGACCTCGCCGAGCTTGTGCGTGCGTCCCGTGTAGAACAGGATGCGCTCGGTCGTCGTGGTCTTGCCGGCGTCGACGTGCGCCATGATCCCGATGTTTCGGGTCTTCTCGAGCGTGTACTTCCGTGACATGTGGAAACTTCCGAGTTACGCAGACGACTTGGGTGGAGGCAAGGACCGACCCCGCGCCCGGACACGACACCGGGACCGGAGTCCCGAGCGCTGACCGCTTGCGGAGGTACTGCATACCGGCCGAAGCCGAGTGTGCCGCCGATCGCCCGCGCGCAAACGCGCACAAGCTCCAGATCAGCAGCGGCGAGGGACAATAGCAAAGATCCCGAGGCCGCGAAGCCCGATCACGACAGGACTTTCGTCACGGTTTCACCGGCCCCCAGAACGACGAACGGCGCCCCGAAGAGCGCCGTCTGCACAACCGACCCAGTTGGGTCAGTCAGCTACCAACGATAATGGGCAAACGCCTTGTTGGCCTGCGCCATCCGGAAGATGTCGTCCTTCTTCTTGTACGCGCCACCCTGCTGCTTCTGGGCCTCGATCAGCTCGTTGGCCAGGCGGGCGGCCATCGTGCGCTCGCGGCGTCCGCGGGACGCCTCGACGAGCCAGCGGATCGCCAGCGTGCGGGAGCGGCGGGCGGGAACCTCGACCGGGACCTGGTACGTGGCGCCACCGACGCGGCGGGAACGGACCTCGAGCTGCGGGGTCAGCGCCTTGATCGACTCCTCGAGCTGCTCGACGGCGTCGCCGCCGGTCTTCTCGGCGAGGATCGCGAGCGCGTCATAGACGATCCGCTCGGCGGTGGACTTCTTGCCGTGCAGCATGACCTTGTTGACGACCTGGTGCACCAGGCGCGAACGGAGGACTGCGTCGGGCTCGAGCGTGCGGGTGACCGCGCTGGAACGGCGAGCCATGGGCTACTTCTTCCCCTTCTTGACGCCGTACCGCGAGCGGGACTGCTTGCGGTCGCTGACGCCGGCGGCGTCGTGCGAACCACGCACGACCTTGTACCGCACACCCGGGAGGTCCTTCACACGACCGCCACGCACGAGCACGACGGAGTGCTCCTGGAGGTTGTGCCCCTCGCCCGGGATGTAGGCCGTGACCTCGATGCCGGAGCTGATCCGGACACGGGCCACCTTCCGCAGGGCGGAGTTCGGCTTCTTGGGCGTCGTCGTGTAGACACGGGTGCAAACGCCGCGGCGCTGAGGCGCTGCGACCTTCTTCTTGCGACCCGGTCCCGACTTGAGACCCGGTGTGGAGAGCTTCTTCGCCTTGGGCTTGCGGCCCTTGCGGACGAGCTGACTGGTCGTGGGCATGCGACCGGCGATACTAGCAACGGTTTCGTCGCAATGGGTCGAGCCTCGGCCGCTCGGCCCTGATCCGCCCGGCGGCGTACGGGGCAGACGGTAGGGTCGGGCCCATGCTCGCGCACGACGTCGTCGGCACCGGTCCGCCTCTGGTGCTGCTCCACTTCCTCGGCGGCCACCGCAACGTCTGGCGACCCGTGCTTCCGCGGCTCGCCGAGCATCATCAGGTGTTCTCCCTGGATCTTCCCGGTTTCGGCGACAGCTCGCCGCTTCCCGGGTCGCCGACGCTGCCGCGCATCGGCGACGCCGTGCTGGAGACGATCGACGCGCTGGGGCTGGAGCGGCCGGCGGTCGCCGGGATCTCGATCGGCGGCGGGCTGGCGGTCGAGTTGGCGGCGCGCGAGCGGGACGGTCGGGCCGTGGTCTCGTCCGCGGTCGCGATCTCGCCCGTCGGGTTCACGTCGCGGGCGGAGTCGGCGTTCGCGAAGGCCTCGCTGCGGGCGACCCACGCCGCCTGCCGGGCGGTGGTCGGCCAGATCGACCGGTTGTCGGGCCCGCGGGCGCTGCGGACCGCGTTCGGCGCCCAGATCTTCGCGAAGCCGTGGGACGTTCCCGCCGCGGACCTGGCGGCGTTGGTCCGGAGCGTGGCGTTGAGTCCGGGAACCCTGCCGACGCTCCGGGCCGCGGTCGGACACCAGTTCGCCGGCGGGGCGATCACGACGCCGCTGACGATCGCGTGGGGCCAGCGGGACGCGCTGCTGCTGCCGCGGCAGGGGGCGCGGGCGGTCGAGCGGTTGCCGTTCGCGCAGCTCGTGCCGATGCGTGGTTGCGGGCACGTGCCGCTGTGGGACGACACCGCGCTGGTCGGCGACGTGATCCTGCGCGGGTCCCGCGCGATCCGCTGAGCGCGCTCCGCCGGTGGCCGACGGAGGGCAGGGTTCAGGGCAGGTGGCCGACGACGCGCCCGTCGACGGCGACCCGGGGAGCCGGCATCAGCGCGGCGGCGACGAGGACCATCGCCATCGCGATCGTCTGCACGGCGATCCCGAGCGGGTCGGTGGCGATCGGGTCCCCGAAGACGATCAGTCCCCCGAGGATCCCCACGACGTTGGCGGCGGTCGAGGTGATCGCGATCACCTCGACGGCGGTGCCTTCCTGGAGGGAGCGGGCCGAGACGAAGTAGGCGGCGATCGAGGCCGAGATCGCCACGGCCACCCAGGGCGTGAGGATCGTCCCGCCGACGTCGAGCACCCCGGTGGTCGCCTTGACCGCCACGTTGCAGACGCCGAAGAGGATGCCCCCGGCGGCCCCGAGCAGCGCGCCACGCAGGTGCGCCCCGCGTTGGTGCTGGCCGCCGAGCACCAGCAAGATGCCGATCGCGATCAGGCCGCCCTCGAAGAGCGCCAGGACGGCGACCCGGAAGGTGCTGTGGGCGGTGTGGACGGCGGGCATCGCGAGGACGAGCAGCGCCAGCCCGACGGCGGTCAGGGCCAGGCCCGCCCACTGCCGCCGGCCCACGGGGATCCCGAAGACGCGGTCGGCGAGCACGGCGACCAGCACGATGCCGCCCGCCAGCACCACCTGGACGACGGACAGCGGCGCGACGGCGAGCGCGAGCGTGTGGAAGACCCAGCCCACTCCGCCCATCAGCATGCCGATCGCGAACCAGCGCGACTTCCAGAGGCTCAGGCCGGTGCGGACGAGCCGACGGATGTCGATCTCGGGTGCCTCGTTGGCGCCCCGGTGCTTGTAGAAGAACCCGAGGTTGGCCGCGAGGGCGCTGAGACAGGCGAAGAGGATTCCGAGCTCGAGCATGCGACGGGTCCGGCGCGGGTCCCAGGCTGCGGATGCCCGTGGCGGACGTTGGACGCTAGCGGCCGTTCCTAAGGATCTCCGAGGCGTTGCCTAACAGCAGCGCCCCGGATCGGGGATCCGGGGCGCTGGGTCCTGCGGGTGGCGTCGGCCGAGCCGACGCCGCGGGCTACTGGTCCTCGGTGGGCACGTCGAGCTCGATCAGCTCGTCGGCCAGGTCGCCCTGGTTGCCCGCGAGCTGCTCGAGGTCGCGCAGGTCCTGCGAGAGGTCCTCGCCGTACGGCTGCCCGCCCTCGAGACCGAGGTCGCCGAGCAGCTCGTCGTTCTCGAGCAGGGCCACGTCGCCGGCGTGCGGCAGCGGCTCGGTCGGCTCGATCTCGATCCGGCGGTAGTGCCGGAGACCGGTCGCGGCCGGGATCAGCTTGCCGATGATCACGTTCTCCTTGAGGCCGAGCAGGTCGTCCCGCTTGCCCTCGAGCGCCGCGTCCGTCAGCACCTTGGTGGTCTCCTGGAAGGAGGCCGCCGAGAGGAAGGAGTCCGTGTTCAGCGACGCCTTGGTGATGCCGAGGATGACTTCCTCGAACGTCGCCTTCTCGCCGCCCTCGGCCTCGATCCGCTCGTTGACGCGGAAGAACTCGTTGCGGTCGACGAACTGGCCGGGCAGGAAGTCGCTGTCGCCCTTCTGCTCGACCCGCACCCGCTTGAGCATCTGACGCACGATCAGCTCGATGTGCTTGTCGTTGATGTCCACGCCCTGCGACTTGTAGACCGCCTGGACCTCCTTCACCAGGTACTGCTCGGTGGCGGTGCGGCCCTGGAGCTCCAGCAGCTCGTGCGGGTACAGCGAGCCCTCGTTGAGCTGCTCGCCGGTCTTGACCTGCTGCCCGTCCTCGACGAACAGGCGGGTCCGGCGCGGGAACGTGTAGCGGTGCTCCTCGCCCGCCGCGTCGGTGATCACGACGGTGAGC
>JADMKN010000119.1 GCA_015478825.1 Patulibacter sp.
GCCGCAGCCCGGCGGGCGGCGGCTCGTTGGTGGCGATCTCGGCGATCAGGTTGCTGCGCGTCGCGTCCCAGCCGGGGAAGGCGATACCGGCCGCCTTGCGCACCAGGCTTCGCCCGCCGTCGCAGCCGACCACGTACTGCGCCCGCAGCGTCCGGGCGTCCGCCAGTGCGACGTCGACTCCCGCGTCGTCCTGCGCCACGCCGGTGACCGTGGACCCGTAGTCGACGCGCACCCCCAGCTCCGCGACCCAGTCGGCCAGGATCCCCTCCGTCTGGCGCTGCCAGATCCCGAGGAAGTACGGATGGCGCGTCGGCAGGTCGCTCATGTCCAGCATCGCCGAGCCGAATGGCATGGCCTGATGCGTCTGCCCCTCCGCCAGGAACCGGTCGACGATCCCGCGCTGGTCCAGCAGCTCGATCGTGCGCGTGTGCAGTCCGCCGGCCCGCGAGCCGGCGAGCTCGTGATCGGGGCGCCGCTCGACCACCGCGACGTCGACCTGCGCGAGCGCCAGCTCGGCCGCCAGCATCATCCCCGCCGGGCCCGCTCCGACGATCACCACCGCGTGCTCGTTCGTCCCCATATCGCTGCTCCCGTCTCGCTCGTTGGCGCGTTGCGACGGCGAGTATGGAGCACGCTCCGCGCCCTCATGAGGGTCCTGTTTGCGCTATACATTGGGTATGGAGAGCGCCCTTCGGCGCCTCTCCTTTCGCGATGCTGCGGGCGAAGGGGCTGACCCGCAACGTGACCGTTCCGGTCTCTGCCGGCCTGCTGTCCGATACCGAGGCCTACTTCGCGACCCTGACCGCCTACCGCCATGGCGACGTCGAGCCGATCATCACGCGGATCGCCGAGGCGACGTTCATGGCCCTCCACAACGGCCGCACGCTCGTCTAGGAGCTGCGCGCGCTGCGGACGTCGTGGGACGAGCGGATCGTCGCGCGTCGGCCTGAGGACACCCCCACCGATTGGCATCTCGAATCGCGGGGCCCACGAGGTACCAGAAGCGTGGGCTATAGCCCCACCGATTGGCATCTCGATTCCGCCCCCGCACGACGTGCCAAGAACCTGGGCTATAGCCCCACCAATTGGTATCTCGATTCGGCCCATGATCGAGATGCCGATCCGCGGCCCCGCGTTCACTGGTCGACCCGACCGATCGATCCGACCGGCTCAGTCCTCCAGGGCCGCGACCAACCGGTCGAGGAACGCCTCCTGGGCCGCGACCAGCCGCGGACGGGCCTCGTCGACCGTCAGCCACGCGACCCGGTCGACCTCGGGCACGACCATCGTCCGGCCCGAGCGGGGCGGCCACGCCAGCTCGAACGTCCCCGGTACGATCGCCGCCGGGTCCAGATCGCCCTCGATCGCCCAGCAGCGCACGCGCTTGCCGCTCTTCTGCCGGACCTCGCCGAGGTCGATCGCCGGTCCGGCCGGCGCGAGAAGCCCCAGCTCCTCGGCGAACTCGCGGCGCGCGGCGTCGAGCGGCGGCTCGTCGTCGCCGTGCTCGCCCTTGGGCACCGACCAGGCCCGCTCGTCCTTCTTCGCCCACAACGGCCCGCCCATGTGGGCGACCAGTATCCGCAGCGCGTCGGGGTCGCGGCGGAAGAGCAGCAGTCCGGCGCTCTGCCGGTGTCGGGTCTCGGCCATCGCTTCGATACTCGCCGACGCGGAGCTGCGGGGCTAGGAGCGGACGCGGCCGTCGATGGCGTTCGCCCGTCCGGTCAGCCACGCGAACGCCGCGAGGGCGGTGTCGTTGACGGCCCCGACCGTGCCGACCGCGGCGACCAGGCGCCCGAGCCGCGGATTTCGCAACTGCAGTCCGACGAGTCCGAGCCCGACCCATGAGCCGGTGCACCGCGTGCACGAGAGCAGCTCGCCGATCGCGTAGCGCATGCCCCGGCCGCGCGGCCGGGACGGGCCGTCGGCCGGCTCGACGACGAACGGCCGCCGCAACCAGGTCTCGACCTTCTGCTCGGTGAGCACCCGCGTGAAGGTGAACGTCGCCAGCCCGATGTACGTGACGTCGACGACGTCGAGACGCTCAGCCCGCGCCCGCGTGGACCACGCCACCGCCGTGAGCGCGGTCGCGTACGCGCCAGAGATCAGGGCGTAGTCGGCCGGGCGGGTCGGGGTGGCCTGCACGCTCTCCACGTTCCGCCCGTGCCCCGTCTCGCGACCCGCAAACGGCCCGCGGGAAACCGGACGGAGGCCGCAGCATCGAGTATCCGCCCGGCGGAAGCGCGTCCGCTGCCGCCGGGACCCTCGGGGTCCCGGCTCCGGTCCGCTCGCTCGCCCCCGAGCGCGCTACCGTCACCCGTCGTGCCGCTGCGCTCCCCCTACGACCGCGAGATCGCGCGGCTGGCGCTCCCCGCTCTCGGCACGTTGGCGGCCGAGCCGAGCTATCTGCTGGTCGACACCGCGATGGTCGGCCACATCGACGCCGCCCGCGCGGGGCAGGCGCTCGCCTCGCTGGCGTTGGCCTCGTCGGTGCTGGCCACGCTCGCCGGCCTCGGGGTCGTCGCCGCCTACGCCACCACCGCCGCGGTCGCGCGGCTGGCCGGCGCGTCGGGCTCCGACGGCCGCCACGCCGACGACCTGCGGCGGATCGCCGCGCAGTCGCTCTGGCTCGGACTCGCGCTCGGAGCGGTCGGCGCGTTGATCGCCGCGGCCGCGGGCCCGCTCTGGGTCGAGGCGCTCGGCGGACGCGGCGCCACCGCCGACGGCGCCGTCCGCTACCTGCGGATCGCCGCCCCCGGACTGGCCTTCGCGCTGCTCAGCATGGCGGCCCAGGGCTGGCTACGGGGCACCGGGGACCTGCGCTCGCCGTTGGTGATCGTGCTGATCGGCAACGCGGTCAACCTGGTGCTCAACCCGCTGCTGATCTTCAGCCTCGACCTGGGGCTGGACGGCAGCGCGATCGCCACCCTGGTCGGTCAGACGACGATGGGGCTGCTGTTCGTCCGCCTGCTCTGGCGCGGGAGCGCGGACCCTGCCGGGACGACCTCGGCGACACGGCGCCGGCCGTCGCTGGCCCTGCTCCGCCGGATCGGCACGACCGGGGCGTTCCTGCTCGTCCGCTCGGGCGCACTGCTGCTGACCTTCGCGGTCGCGTCAGCGGTTGCGGCCCGAGCCGGGGACCCGTCGCTGGCCGCGCACCAGATCGGCTGGCAGCTCTTCCTCTTCATCGCGCTCGTGCTCGACGCGCTGGCGATCGCCGGCCAGGTGCTGATCGGCCGGGCACTAGGGGCGGAGCGGACCGACGACGCGTTCGCCGCCTCGGCGCGGATGGTCCTGCTGACGGTGGCGTTCGGGACCGCGGTGGCGGTCGTCCTGCTGGTTGGGCAAGACCCGATCGTCGGACTGTTCACCGACGACGCGGCGGTCCGCGAGCGAGCCCACGCGATGTGGCCGCTGCTCTGCCTGATGCTGCCGCTCGCCGCCGCGGTCTTCGCGTTCGACGGCGTGCTGATCGGCGCGGGGGACGCGCGGTTCCTCGCGCTGGCGATGACGGGGGCCGCGGTGGTCGGCGTGCCGGTGCTGTTGCTCGCGCAGAACGCGGGCTGGGGGATCGTCGGCGTCTGGGCCGGGATCAACGCGGTGATCCTCGCCCGGGCGGTCGGCACGGGCTGGCGCTACCGCGGCCGGGGCTGGGCCCGGACCGGAGCGTGGCGGTGAGACGAGACGCGGGGGCGGCGACCGATCGGTCGCCGCCCCGCCGTCGCTTGGGTCCTAGACCCTGCTGCGGCCGCGGCTGGCGCCGAGCAGGAGCCAGACGAGCAGCACGACCGCGATGACCGCGACGATACCGCCACCCACCGCGACATCGGCGATGAACAGCACAAGAGCAACGATTGCCAGTGCGACGAGCAGGGTGTAGAGCATCCAGATCTCCTTGATTCAAGCCTCGTACGCGGGGGATTCGCCGTTCGGCGGCCCCACGTGCGGGTGTTGGGGTGTTGTCGTTCCCTTACCCGTCTGCGTCATCGCGAACCGAGAGCGGCTCCGGCAGCGCGAACCCCAGCTCCGCGCAACGCTGCTCGACCCGCGCGATCACGGTCTCGAGCACCGCCACCCGCGCCCAGCGCTTGGACTCCGCGGGGATCAGATCCCACGGCGCG
>JADMKN010000120.1 GCA_015478825.1 Patulibacter sp.
CTGCGCGAGCTCGGCGAGCTGGAGGACGCCGACATCATCGTGTCCCCCGACGACGTCGCGCTGGACCCGGGTTCGAAGGCGTGGCTGGAGCGCGACGGCGGCGACGTCCGCGAGCAGCGCAACGTCGAGATCGCCACCGAGTACTCGACCCGCACCCCCGAAGGCAAGAAGCGCCGCGTGGTCCTGCGGTTCCTCGGCTCCCCGCTGCGGATCCTCGGGGACGGCAAGGTCGAGGGGATCGAGATCGTCAAGAACGAGCTGGTCGCCGACGACGACGGCTGGCTGTCCGCGCGCCCGACCAGTGAGACCGAGGTGATCGAGTGCGGTCTGGTGCTGCGCTCGATCGGCTACCGCGGCTCGCCGCTGGACGGCGTGCCGTTCGACGACCAGCGCGCCACGATCAGCAACGTCGGCGGCCGCGTGATCGACCCCGACACCGAGGAGACCGTCCCCGGCGTCTACACCGCCGGTTGGATCAAGCGCGGTCCCTCGGGGATCATCGGCACCAACAAGAAGTGCGCGCAGGAGACGGTCAACGTCCTGCTGGAGGACGCCGCCGCCGGCGCGCTGCCCGCTCCGACCGTGGCCGAGGATGACCTGCAGGGCCTGGTCGCCGAGCGCCAGCCCGACTACGTCGACTTCGACGGCTGGGCGAAGATCGACGCCCACGAGCAGGCGCTCGGCGAGCCCCAGGGCCGCCCCCGCGTCAAGCTCGTCGACGTCACCGAGATGGTCCAGGTCGCGAAGGGCTGAGACGTCCGCAGTCGCGGCGGCGGCGCGTGCTTGTCGACTTCGCGTCGCATAGCGACCACAAGTCGACACGCAGCCGCGCGAACGCGCGCGCCGCGCCCCGAAACGACGAAACCGCCTGAGCGATCAGGCGGTTTCGGTGAAGCCCTCTATGAGACTCGAACTCATGACCCCTTCCTTACCATGGAAGTGCTCTACCACTGAGCTAAGAGGGCAACGGCCGGGGATCTTAGCGTGATCTCCCAGACTATGGGTCGCGGGCTGGCGAGCGGTCCTGTGGGTCGAGTACCGTGCGCCGGAAAGCAACCGAGGAGACATTGTGTCAGGACTGGGCGGAAGCGCGAGCGGCGAGATCGATGCACCGATCGACGAGGTCTGGGCGACCCTGACCGACGTCAGCACGATCGCGGCCTGGCAGGACGGGATCGTCTCGATCGACCCGATCGAGACGAATGCCGCCGGCGAGATCGTGAAGGCCAAGCTGGAGGCCGACGCGAAGGTCAAGACGCTGAGCGTGGTGGTCCGGTTCGAGCGGGCCGCGCCGACCCGCCTGAGCTGGGTCGTCGAGAGCGGCGACGTCAAGAAGCTCGACGGCGCGTGGACGCTCGAAGACCTCGGGGGCGGCCGCACGCGGGCGACCTACGCGACCGAGGTCGACCCCGGGCGGATGCTGCGGATGATGGTCCGCGGGCCGGTCGAGGACAAGATCCGCGAGAAGCTCGTGGACAAGCGGCCGGCCGAGCTCGCTGCGCGGGTCCGGTCAGAGCGCTAGGCGCAGCAGGAGTATCCACCGCGCGATCCCACCCACCACGACGGACGGATGGTCGCTGTGGTGGTGGAGACCCGGAGCCGGGGTCGGCGCGCTCCCGTCCGGGAACGCGCCGACGAGGGCTACTCGGCCGGGGTGACCTTGACCAGGTCGACGGCGAAGACGAGCGTCGAGTTGGCGGGCAGCGCCGGGCCCTGGTCCTGCGCGCCGTAGCCCTGCTCCGGCGGAACGATCAGCAGGCGGCGGCCGCCTTCCTTCATCCCGGGGATGCCGGCGGTCCAACCCTCGATCAGGCCGCCCTCGACGAGCGGGAACGACGTGCTGTTCGGCTCGCGCGTCCACGAGGAGTCGGCGACCTCGCCGTCCCACACCTGCAGCGTGTAGCGGACCTCGATCGTGTCGCCGAGCTTGGCCTCCTTGCCGTCGCCCTCGACGATGTCCTCCTGGATCAGCTCGGTCGGCGGCTCACCCGACATCGGGATGAACTCCGGGGCCGTGTCGAGGTCGGTGCCGATCCCCGCGGCGATCTCCTCGACGCTCGGGGCCGCGCCGCCGCTGCCGCCGTCGGCCTCGGTGGCCGTCGTCTGCTGGGTCGAGGTCGCCTCGGTGACGTCCTTGGCGGTGTTGTCGTCGCCGCATCCGGCCACCACGAAGGCGAGCAGGACGAGCGGGACCGGAAGAAGTCGGCGCGAGAGCATGACGAGGAGCCTAGTGCAGGGTCCCCCCTCCGTGCCCTTTCGCACACATCAAGGTCTCCTATGTCCCGCCCGCGGGCGGGCTGCGGCCCGTCCTACGCCGTCGCGACGAGCTCGGCGAACAGCCGATCGAGCGTCGCGACCGGGTCGCCGCAGGTGCCGGTGTGGACCGGCGAGGGCTGGACGATCGTGCTCGACGGCGCCGCGATCCAGCCAAACCGGTCGGAGCGGTCGAGCGACGCGACCGCCCCCGCGGAGGCGTCCCCGCAGGCGACCCGGCGGATGCCGTCGAGGTGGGCCTCCAGGGCGTCCAGGTCGAGGTCCGGGTCGAGCGCGCGCAGCCGCTCGCGGTCGACGGCGACCCGGACGTCGAGGAAGCGGTGCCGACGCGAGTGGACGGCCACCCCCACGTTCATCGCCTCGCCGCGGGTCAGCGACGGCACGACCCGCAGCACGGTGTACTGGAAGACCTCGTCGGGAGCCGGCGGCACGCCGGGCGTCCCCTCATGCGGTGCGAGCACGCTCGGCCTCCTCGACGAAATCGCGGGGTTCGGCGTGGCGGGCCAGCAGGTCGGCGACCAGCAGCTCGGCGCGCTCGGCGTCGAGCCAGTCGTCGGGGACCAGGCCGACGATCCGGCGCAGCAGCGGCTCGTCGACGTGCCGGGCCAGCCGCTCGTCGGCCGCGACGATCGACGCGGCCCGGGGCAGCAGCACGTGGTCGCGGATCGCGGCGAACCGCCCTCGCGCCTTGGCGGGATCGAGGCCGGCGTGCTGGCGGTAGAGCCCGGCGCCGTGGTCGATCAGCCAGACCCGGCCGTGCCACGTCAGCATGTTCGGGTTGCGAGGGGTCCGGTCGACGTTCTCGCAGAACGCGTCGAGCCAGACGATCGCGGCCGCCAGCTCGGCGTCGGGCTGGGGACCCGAGGCCGACGTGTAGGGCAGCGCCCGCGGCAGGAAGTCCATCCCGACGTTGCGGCCGGCGCTCGCGGCCAGCGGGTCCTGGATCTCGGGGTCGGGCTCGGCGTGCGACAGCTCGATCGGCAGGTCGATCAGCACCAGCTCGGGCACGAGTAGCCCGAGCTCGGGCTCGGCCGCCGCGAGCGCGCGAGCGAGCTCGCCGACGACCAGTTCGGCGACCAGCGCCTTGGTGCCCTGCGCGGCCCCGGCGAGCTTGACGACGTAGAGCCCGTCGTCGTCCGCCTCGACGAGCGCCGGCACGGAGCCGCCCTCGCGGAGCGGCGAGACGTAGCGGGTGGCGCGGACCGTGCGGAGCACCGGAGGAGCGTATCCGGTCCCCGCCCGCCCTTCCCCCCGCCCCGGAGAACGACGAGGGCCCCGCGGTGCGGGGCCCTCGTACCAGTGGGGGGAACAGGATTCGAACCTGTGTAGGCAGAGCCAACGGGTTTACAGCCCGTCTCCTTTAACCACTCGGACATCCCCCCGAGCGGTGACGAATCCTAGCGAGGCGGCGCGTATCATGCCGCCTCGCCGGGGCCCGGTCTACTTACACCTAGACCGCGTCCCGGAGACGCTGGCTTTCCGGCAGCGACTCGAGCTTCTTCAGCGTGTGGCTCTCGATCTGACGGATCCGCTCGCGGGTGACGTCGAACGCGCGGCCGACCTCCTCGAGCGTGCTCGGGCGGTCGCCGGCGAGGCCGAAGCGCATCTCGATCACCTCGCGCTCGCGCTGCGGAAGCGTCGAGAGCGCGCGGCGGACGTGCTCGCGGCGGAGCTGCTCGCTGGTCATCTCGAACGGGGACTCGGCGTCCTTGTCCTCGACGAAGTCGCCGAGCGAGGACTCCTCGTCGTCGCCGACGGGCTTCTCGAGCGAGATCGGCTGCTGCGACATGCGCAGGATGACGCGCACGTCGCGGACGTCCATGTCGACCTCGGAGGCG
>JADMKN010000121.1 GCA_015478825.1 Patulibacter sp.
CCTGGAGTCGTTCGACCTCTCGGCGCTGCGCTACGCGATCTTCGCCGGGGTGCCGCCGACGGTCCGCGCCGCGTTCCGCGAGCGGCTGCCCCACGTGCGCACGATCGACACGTTCGCGATGACCGAGCTGACCAGCGTCGCGACGATGATGGACGCCGCGCACGAGGTCGACAAGGTCGGCTCGCAGGGGCGCGAGTCGCCGTTCGTCCAGGTCCGGGCGCTCGGCGCCGACGGCCGGCCCCTGCCCGCGGGCGAGGTCGGCGAGATCGCGGTCCGCGGGCCGAAGGTCTCGCCCGGCTACTGGAACGATGCCGACGCGACCGCCGCCGCCTGGGTCGACGGGTGGTTCAGGACCGGAGACATGGCGTCGATCGACGAGGACGGCTACCTGTGGTTCGCCGACCGTAAAAGCCACATGATCCGCAGCGGTGGCGAGAACATCTCCAGCGCGCAGGTCGAGCGCGTGATCGCCGAGCACCCGGACGTTGCCGAGGTGGCCGTGATCGGCGTCGCGCACCCGCGCTGGGAAGAAGTGCCGAAGGCCTACGTCGTGCCGCGCTCCGGGCGTCGCCTGGCGCCGCAGGCGATCGTCCAGCACTGCTCCGCGTCGCTCGGCCGGTTCAAGGTGCCGAAGGCCGTGGCGGTCGTCGACGGACTGCCCCGCAACGACTCCGGCAAGGTGCTCAAGACGCAGCTCGCGGCTGAGGCCGCGAAGACCGAGGAGACGTGGCTGGCATGAGCACCGACGACCCGACGGCCAACCTGGCGCGGATCCTGACCTGGGCGGTGCGCCGTTTCCCCGACCGCGAGGCGCTGCGCTTCGAGGGGCGGACCTGGACCTACGCCGAGCTCGACCGCGACGTCCACGCGGCCGCCGCGACGCTCCAGCAGCGCGGTCTGCGCTCCGGCGACCGGGTGGTCGTGCTCGGACCGAACCTGCCCGAGATCCTCGTGCTGGCGCTCGGCCTGGCCCGGGTCGGTGGCGTGCTGGTCCCGCTGAACATCCGGCTCCACGAGCACGAGCTGGTCGCGCTGGCCCAGCGCACGAAGCCGGTCGGGCTGGTTGCCGCGCCCGCATGCGGCGACGCGGCCCGGGCGATCGCCGCCGCCGTGCCGACGCTCGACTGGAGCGTCGCGATCGACGGGCCGGTCGACGGCTTCCGGCCGTGGGAGGACTTCGTGGCGCCGGGCACGGGGCAGCGGGTCGACGACGCCGTGCTCGGACCGGACGCGCTCCAGCGGATCGTCTTCACGTCCGGCACCACGAGCCTGCCGAAGGGCGCGATGCTGAGTCACGGCAACGTGCTCGCCAACATGCAGGCGCAGGCCGCCGAGCTGGAGCTGCGCGGCGACGACCGGGTCCTGAACTTCGCTCCGCTCTACCACGTCGGTGGTCTCGACCTTCCCGGATTCGGCGTCTGGTACGCGGGCGGCACGATGGTCCTGGTGCGGAAGTTCGACGCCGCGCGGATCGTCGAGCTGGTCGCGCAGGAACGGATCACCGGGATGGTGATGGTCGCGACGATGATGAACATGATCCGGCGGCTGCCGCCGGAGACGATCGGCGACACCTCGTCGATGCGCTGGATGATCTTCTCCCAGGCGACCCCGGCCCTGCTCGACGACACCCGCCAGGTGTTCCCGACCGCGCGGCTGATCGAGGGCTACGGGATGACCGAGACCTGCACCGGCCTGACCTACATGGACACCGGGTCACCGGTGGCGGCGCCCGGCTCGGCGGGCTTCCCGCTGCACGAGGTCGACGTGCGGATCGTCGACGAGCAGGGGGAGGACGTGCCGCCGGGCGAGCTCGGCGAGATCGTCGCCCGCGGCCCGAAGATCTTCTCGGGCTACCTGGACGACCCGGACGCGACCGCCGAGGCGTTCTTCGGGGAGTGGCTGCGGACCGGCGACGTCGGGCGGATCGACGCGGCCGGACGACTGTTCGTGCTCGACCGGCGCAAGGACATGATCCGCAGCGGCGGCGAGAACGTCGCCAGCTCGGAGATCGAACGGGTGGTCGACGCGATCCCCGAGGTCGTCGAGGTCGCGGCGATCGGCGTGCCGCACGAGAAGTGGGTCGAGGTTCCGGTCGTCGCGGTCGCGGTCCGCGACGGCTTCGACCCGGCGCGGGTCGTCGCGCACGCCCGCGCGACGCTCGGGCGGTTCAAGCAGCCGAAGGCGATCTACGTCTTCGACGCCTTGCCGCGGAACCCGTCGGGCAAGGTGCTCAAGCGCGACCTGCGCGAGCTGCTGCCCGGGATCGCGCCGGTCTGGCGGGAGGACGAGGACTAGCGGCCTAGTAGCGCGGCCTGTTCTTGAAAGATCTCGTCCCCGCAGACGGTGGGGTCGTCCGTGGTCTCAGATGAGGCGGTGATGGCGCTCGACCATTCCGCTGAAGCGGTAGGTCGGGTTTCCGTGTGCCGGATGACCACCCGCTTCGGCGTTGCGAAGCGCTTGCCGTTGATGGAGGAGTATCCGCTGCCGGACACGGAAGCGCGCGCATTGCCGAAGTCGACGTCTACACGGAACGATGTGCTGCAGATATCGAGCACGATTGGCGTGATTCGTAGTAGGTCGCCGCTGGCGGTCCTAGACGTCGCGGTCGAACCAAAGCTGGTCACGACGTTGGACCGACCTTTCAGCTCCGCTTCGACGGGGCAACCCGGATCGACGTCACAGAAGTAATCGACTCGGGTTTGGGGCGTACCGTTGCCGCCAAAGGTGCAGTACGAGTCTCCTGATCGCTGCCAGTACAGCGGCGCCGGGCTAGCGGTTCCGCCTCGCCATCGGGTGACGAAGGAGGTTTCTCGTTTCTTGACTCCGAACCGGCACACGGCCTGCCGCGCGAACGCGACCTCGGCCTGGGAGCGGCGGCCAACTCTGACCTGGGAGCCGTGGGGCAGGGGCGTGGAACGTCCGCGAGCAGCAGATAGTGCGACCTGGGAAAGCGAGGAGTGCGAATAGGTCACGGCTCCAGACTGTTTGCAGAGGCGATCGGTGACGCTCGAAAAGAAGCACGCTGCGCCTCGAGATGGGGCGGCCGCAAGCGTGCTCGGGGCGGCGATCAACGTCCCGAGGAGTAGGACCGGAACGACGAATCGATTCGCTCGGTTAGAAACGCGCATAGACACCTCAGATTCGTGAAGCGGTTGACATCGATACGGCCAGGGTTAGTGCGGTGCTGAACGCAAGGAATGCGAAGCCCAGAACCATTCCGTTGTACTGCTCTAGGGCGCGAGGCACTAGCTCACGACCATTGAGTTGGGCGCTCGATACGTCGTCGGCGCTCATACGTAGCGAATCGCGACTTCGGGTTCCTTCGCCGCTACCGGCGGTTATGGAAGCGTCTTTCAACGAGACGGTTGCTGCGGCGCCGAAGGCCGAAGCGAACATGTCGTATGCCTTTCCGGCGACGCGAAGCTCCCCGCTGCGGGCACGGACGACGACGTCCCCGCGCCCTTCGAACTCGAGCATCGACGCGTCGATGAGCCTGACGTCAGAAGCGGCGGCGTACAGCAGTGTGGTGTGTTGAAGGCTGGGTATTGCTTCGCTGCCGCATGCGTCTCGGATGCGAGCGCGGCGACCGAGCGCGGCGATGTCGATGTGCTGATCGGGGTGCGAGCAAGCCACCCGTATGGTTGTCGTGCCCTCCCCGGGGAGAAAAGACGGCGCGTCAGGACCGCCGGTGATTGATGCGCGTGGTCGCGAACTCAAGTCAAGCGAGACCTTGAGTGGTGAGGACGAGGTCAACTCAATCGGGACGTCGCGAAGCCGGCGCCCAGGGTCTCGGTCCGCGGAGCTGCACAGGAGCACCTTCAAAGCGGCGACCGAAGCGCAATCTGCAGAGGTGACGGGGAGGTAGACGTCGATCCTCTGGGGTTGTGGATTCGCACGTGCGCCCGCCACGGTCGAGATTGATACGGACGTCGCCTCGGCTGCTGCGGAGACTGCCGGATGCTGGGATCCCTCGATCTCGACACCGGCAAGATCGATGCTGGGGAGTGTCAAGCTCATGATCGATGAAACCGGGCTCTTGCTAGCTGCGACGATCGCGCCAGCTCCAACCAAGAGCGATGTGGCCGCTAGCACGCCTAGAAGCCTTCGAAATCTGGAGCGCGTTTGTCCGGCTGACGCTTCGGTGGGCGGGACCTCGAAATCTACGACTGACTTCGGCGGTGTCCGTCCAGACCGTCGTCTGCGATGAGTGGCAGCGCCGACGACACAGATGCCGAGCACTGCAAGCGAGAGGGTGGCGTCCAGTAA
The DNA here is from genome assembly GCA_015478825.1 of Patulibacter sp. Lineage (GTDB taxonomy): Bacteria > Actinomycetota > Thermoleophilia > Solirubrobacterales > Solirubrobacteraceae > Patulibacter. The sequence goes on from JADMKN010000121.1 coordinate 4,267, forward strand.
GCGGGTGGCCCGCCGGGGAAGCCGATAGTTGGTCAGCGTAATCAACATCGAGCGTTGCAGAAGTATACGTTGCAAGCGTCAATTTGGTGCGGCCTCGTCGGAACGCCGTAGGCCTAAGCGAGCGAGCGCGGTTCGTGGCAGTCCGAGCGGTCGAATCGCAGCCGGCCGGTCGGTGACGCTCATGTGCCCGCGACGCTCGCCGCCACCAGGCGGCGCTCGAGCTCCGCGGTCGGCCGCAGCATCGCCGCGTCGGCGAGCGCGCGGCGGTGGAAGAGCTGGGCGTCGTGCTCCCAGGTGAAGCCGATCCCGCCGTGGACCTGGATCGCGTCGCGGGTGACCTCGGCGGCGACCCGGAACGCGCGCAGGCCGGCCAGTGCGGTGGCCGCCGCCCGCGGACCGGGCGCGGTCGTGCTCACCCGCGCGTCCGGATCGCCTTCGGGTGCATCGTCGGCGGGTCCCGCGAGGCGCGAGACCGCGTGCTCGATCGCGGCGTGGGCCGACTCGACGTCGACGTGGGCCCGCGCGAGCCGGTGCTTGACCGCCTGGAAGCTGCCGATCGGCCGGCCGAACTGCTGGCGCTCGCCCGCGTAGGCGACGGCGCGGTCGGCGGCCTCGGCCGCGGCGCCCGTCGCGTCGGCGGCGACCAGCACGGTCGCGATGTCGAGCACCCGCTGCCACGCCTCGTCCTCGATCACCTGCTCGCCGAGCACGACGGCCGGGGTGTCGGCGAACCGCAGCTCGGCGATTCGCCGGGTCAGGTCGAACGGCGGCAACGCGCGCCGCGAGAGCCCGTCGGCGTCGGCCGCGACGAGCGTGACGAGCCAGCGTTCGCCGGACCGCACCGGTACTAGGAGCTGGTCCGCATGGAGCCCGTCGACCACCGCCGTCCGCGTTCCCGACAGCCGGACGCGACTCGGCCGCCGGCAGGCGAACGTGACCGGACTGCGCAGGTCGTCGTGGAGCGCGAGCGCGGCGGTCCGCTCGCCCGCGGCGATCGGCGGCAGCAGCGCGGCGCGATCGTCGTCGTGACCGAGCCGGTCGACGACCAGCGTGGCGATCGCGGTCGGTAGCAGGGGGCCGCCGACCAGTCGCCGGCCGGCGATCGCGAGCACGTCGGCGAGCAGGCCCAGCTCGACCCCGGCGCCGCCGTGGACCTCGTCGATCAGCAGCCCGGGCAGGCCGAGCTCGCGGACCGCGCGGTCGCGCAGCGCCGGGTCGTCCCCGCGCGGGTCGTCGAGCAGCGCCCGGACGGCGGCCGGTCCCGCGTGCTCCGCGAAGCACGCGGTCACCGCGGCGACGAACGCCGCGTGCTCGTCCGCCGCGAGCCCGCTCCGGGTCATGGCGCGAGGACACCCGTTGAAAGATTCATACCGGTTGGTATATCATGGCGGCGCTGCCGTCGCCAGGGCGGAGAGCGATCGACGACGGGGGAGAGCCGATGGAACCGATCCGCTTCGACGGACAGGTGGCCGTGGTCACCGGGGCCGGGCGCGGGCTCGGCCGCGCGCACGCGCTGCTGCTGGCCGCGCTGGGCGCCGCGGTGGTCGTCAACGACGCCGGACGGGCCCGCGACGGGGCTCCCGAGGGTTCCGCAGCGGACGAGGTCGTGGCCGAGATCCGCGCCGCGGGCGGCCGGGCGGTCACCTCCGCCCACGATGTCACCGACTCCGCGCAGGTCGACGCGATGATCGCGCTCGCCCGCGACGAACTCGGCGGACTCGACGCGGTGATCAGCAACGCCGGCTTCCTCCGTGACGCCACGCTGACCAACCTCAGCGACGACGACGTCCGCTCGGTGGTCGACGTCCACCTGGTCGGCGGGCTCTACGTCGCCCGGGCGGCGATGCGCGCGTTCCGCGACCAGGGTCACGGCCGGATCGTGCTGACGACCTCCGCCGCCGGGCTCTACGGCAACGTCGGGCAGGCCAACTACGCCGCGGCCAAGCTCGGCCTGGTCGGCGCGGTCCGGGTGCTGGCGCTCGAAGGACGCAAGCGCGGCGTGCTGGTCAACGCCGTCGCGCCGGCGGCCCGCACGCGGATGCTCGACGGCGTGCCGCTCGGACGGCTCGGCGAGCACATCGCCCCGGAGCAAGCGTCGCCGCTGTTCGCCTACCTCTGCTCGCGGGCCTGCGCCACCAGCGGCGAGATCTTCGAGGCGGGCGGCGGCGCGCACCGCCGGGTGGTGATCGGCGCGACGGAGGGCTGGTTCGCCGGGATCGACGCGGTGCCGTCGGTCGACGACGTCGCCGCGCACTGGGACGAGATCACCGCGGACGACCGCCTGAGCTTCCCGCCCGACGCGATCACCGCCAACGGCTCGTTCTTCGGTCCGATGCTGGCGGCCGCCCGCGCGGAGCGGTCGCGGTGAGGCCCGTCGCGATCGCTGGGGTCGGCGAGTCCGCCTACGGCGTGGTCCCCGACCGTACCGCGCTCCAGCTCCACGCCGACGCCGCGGCGTCGGCGCTCGACGACGCGGGGCTGACGCTGGCCGACGTCGACGGCCTGTTCACCTGCGGCGAGGGGATCGACCTGCTGCACGTGGTGCGGGTCGCCGAGTACCTGGGGATCCGCCCCACCACCTTCGACTCGACGCTCAGCGGCGGCAGCGCCTGGGAGACCTTCGTCGAGCACGCCGCGCTCTCGATCGCGGCCAGCCATTGCGAGGTCGCGCTGATCGTCTACGGCAGCACCCAGCGCTCCGACCTGGGACGCAGCCTGGGCACGTCGACCCGCGGCCGCGCCAAGGGCCCGCGCCAGTTCGAGGTGCCCTACGGCAGCACGACCGTCTCGGAGTACGCCTTCGCGGCCCAGCGCTACATGCACGAGACCGGCGCGACCCGCGAGCAGCTCGCCGAAGTCGCGGTCGCCACCCGCCGGCACGCCGCGGGCAACCCGCGTGCCCTCTACCGCGACCCGATCAGCGTCGACGACGTGCTCGGCTCGCGGCCGATCTCGTCGCCGCTGCACCTGCTCGACTGCTGCGTGATCACCGACGGCGGTGGGGCGATCGTCCTGACCTCGCTCGAACGCGCCCGCACCCTGCGCAAGCGACCCGTGACCGTGCTCGGCAGCGGCAGCGCGATCGGGGCGATGACCGCCAGTCAGGCGGGCGACATCACCGACATCCCGGCCCGGGTCTCGGGCGAGCGGGCCTACCGCCAAGCCGGCCTGACGCCCGGCGACGTCGACACCGCGCAGCTCTACGACTCGTTCACGATCACGGTGCTGCTGCAGCTCGAGGCGCTCGGGTTGTGCCCGCCCGGCGATGCGGGGCCGTGGGTCGCCGACGGCGCGCTCGACCTGGACGGCGCGCTGCCGACCAACACCGACGGCGGCGGCCTGTCGTCGAACCACCCGGGAATGCGCGGGGTCTTCCTGCTGGTCGAGGCGGTGCGCCAGCTCCGTGGCGAGGCGGACCGGCAGGTCGCCGACGCGGAGGTCGCGCTCTGCTCGGGGACCGGCGGCTACCTGTCCGTCTGCAGCACGGTGATCCTGGGGGTCGATCGATGAGCGAGAAGAGGCAGAAGCCCGAGGCGAAGGCCGGCCGGCACCTGCCGCTGCCCGACGTCGACACCGAGCCGTTCTGGGCCGCGGCCGCCGAGCGGCGGCTGGTCTGTCGCTACGACGAGGACGGCGCGCGCTTCTACCACTACCCGCGCGAGCGAGCGCCCGGCACGCTGTCCGACCGGACGAGCTGGCGCGAGGTCTCCGGACGCGGCGTGGTCTACTCGTACACGGTGGTCCACCAGGCGGCGAGCCGGGCCTTCCGCGACCGCGTCCCCTACGTGCTGGCGCTGATCGACCTCGACGAGGGCCCGCGGATGATGGCGACCGTCGACGCGCCGGCCGACGCGGTGACGATCGGGACGCGCGTCCGCGTGGCGTGGAGGACCGAGGAGGACGTGACGCTGCCGATCTTCGCGGTCGACGGTGGGGCCTCCACGTGACCGGCGATCCCGACCGGCCGCTGGCGGGGACCACGGTGCTCGAGTGGGGCCCGCTGTTGCCGGTCCCCTCGGCGGGGGCGGCGCTCGCGCGGCTCGGGGCCGACGTGACCCGGCTGCAGCCGCCGACGGGCGATCCGGCCCGCACGCTCTACGGTGGCTGGCTGCACGAGCTCTACGGGGTCGGCAAGCGGGCGGCGACGCTCGACCTGGCGTCCGACGCGGGACGCGAGCACCGCGACGCGCTGCTCGACGCGGCCGACGTGGTGATCGTCGGACACCGTCCCTCCTCGGCCCGTCGCGCCGGACTCGACGCCGCGACCGTGCGGCGCGACCGGCCGGGCGTCGTGCACTGCTCGATCGTCGGTTTCCCGACGGACGGTCCCGACGCCGACCGTCCCGGCCACGACCTGTCGTTCCTGGCCCGCAGCGGCGCGCTCGCCGTGCCGGCGACGCCGTCCGCGGTCGGCGCGGCGCCGCGCCGACCGGCGATCCCGATCGCCGATCTGGCCGCCGGGGCGGTGGCGGTCCAGGCGATCCTGGCCGCGCTGATCGGCCGCGACCGCGGGCACGGCGGACGGGCGCTCGAGGTCAGCATCGACGAGGTCGTCCGTGGATGGATGGCGCCGCGGCTCGGTCCGGCGGTCGCGCCGACGTTCCCCGCGGCGCTCGACCCGGCCAACGACCTGTACCAGGGGGCCGACGGTCGCTGGCTGGTGGTCGCGGCGATCGAGCGGCGGTTCTGGACGGCGCTGGCGGCGGCGCTCGGGCGGCGCGTGGCGCTGCCCGCCGCGGCCGAGGGCTGGGGGTCGGCGGAGCGGATCGCCGCCGGCGACGCGCTCGCCGCGCCGATCCGGACGGCGTTCGCCCGGGAGTCGGTGGCGACATGGCTCGCGGAGTTGGAGGCGGCTGGAGTTCCGGTGGACGAGCTGCTCGACGCCGAGGGGGTCGTCGCCCGTCACGGCGACGACGTGGCGGTCTGGCGCGACGTGGCCACCCCGCTCCGCTACGCCGAACCGCAGTGCGGTTCGCGGAGCCAGGGGAAGCCGACCGCACTCCACTCCGCAGGGCTGCCGCCGCGCGCTACCGAACCGAACGAGGGAGACCGATGAGCACCGATGGACCGGCCGTGCGCCTGACCCGGCGCGACGCCGTGGCGACGATCGAGATCGACAACCCGCAGCAGCGCAACGCGCTCAGCTTCGCGATGGTCGATCAGTTCCACGCGGCGCTCGACGAGATCGAAGCGGACGCGACGCTCGGCGCGGTCGTCGTGCGCGGCGCCGCCGGGACGTTCTGCTCGGGCCTGGCCCGCGACGCGATCGGCGCCCAGCGAGCGGATCCGGTGTCGAGCGCGAGCACCCGCCGCTCCACCCACGTGTACGCGACGTTCACCCGGCTGGGCGCGCTGCCGGTGCCGACCTTCGCGGCGGTCCGGGGCGCGGCGGTCGGCGCGGGACTCAACCTGGCGCTCGCGCCGGACCTGCGGATCGTGGCCGACGATGCCCGGCTGCGGGCCGGCTTCACCCGGATCGGCCTGCATCCCGGCGGCGGGTTCTTCGCGCTGGCGAGCTCGCGGATGGGTCGCGAGGCGGCGATGGCGCTCGGCGTGGCCGGCGAGGAGCTGGCCGGGGCCGAGGCGGCCGCGCGCGGCTGGGCGTGGCGGGCGCTGCCGGACGGCCAGGTCGAGGACGCAACCCATGCGCTGGCGGCCCGCTGCGCGCAGGACCCCGAGCTGGCGCGGGCGACGGTCCGGTCGTTCCGCACGATCGCCGGCCCTCCGGCGCTGCCGTGGGCGTCGGCGGTCGAGATCGAACGGGCGCCGCAGGCGTGGACCTTCCGCCGGCTCGTCGAGCGCGAGGAGCAGGCTACGGCGGACGACCAGACCGCGGCCCGCGGAAGGTCGGCACGCGACGACGCCGCAGGGCGTGCCGGGCACCGGGAAGGCGGCACGGCGTGAGCGCCCTCGAACCCCACGCGGTCCGAGCGGTGCTCGACGCGCTGCTGCCGCGCCGGACGCCCGGCGCCACCCGCGCGGTGCTCGGCGCCGGGATCGACGTCGACCATGCGCTGACCGACGGCCGGGCCTTCCTGGGCAGCGTGGCCGAGCACGGCTGGGGGACGCCACGCTGGCCACGCGAGCACGGGGGCGCCGGTCTCGACGAGGCCGGCGCGGACCGGCTGCAGACGATCGTCGCGGAGTACGAGCGGCCGGACCTGTACCCGTTCCTGATCGGGCTGTCGATGGTCGGGCCGATCCTGATCGCCCACGGCACGGCGGACCAGCAGCGGCGCCACCTCGACCCGATCCGCCGCGGCGACGAGGTCTGGTGCCAGCTCTTCAGCGAGCCGGAGGCCGGGTCCGATCTGGCGGCGCTGCGCACCCGCGCGGTCCGCGACGGCGACGGCTGGCGGATCGACGGTCACAAGCTGTGGGTCAGCCGGGCGGCGTTCGCGGCGTTCGGCCTGCTGCTGGCGCGAACCGGGCCGGTGGAGGCCAAGCACGCGGGGATCACGGCCTTCGTGCTGCCGATGGACGCCCCCGGCGTGCGGATCGAGCCGATCGCCCAGATGAACCGCGACGAGCACTTCTACGAGGTGCGCCTGGAGGACGTGCGGCTGCCGGACGCCAACCGGATCGGTCCGGTCGACGGCGGCTGGCGGGTGGCGATGTCGACGCTGGAGCGCGAGCGGGCGTCGGTCGCCGACGCCGGCGTGGGGCCCGAGGTCGTGGTCGCGTTGCTGCGCGAGCACGGAGCGGTCGACGATCCCGCGTGGACGTCGCGCGCGGCGTCGGCGCTGGTCGCGGCGAGTCTGCCGGCGATCGGCGCCGAGGTCGGTCGCCCGGTCGGCGGCAAGCTGCTGCTGGCGGCGGCGGGGCGCGAGATCGCCGCGTTGGCCCGGGACCTGCGTGGTCCGGCGGCGGCGGTCGAGGGCGGGCCGTGGTCGACGCTCGACCTGACGGCGCCGTCGCTGTCGATCCGCGGCGGGACCGACGAGATCCAGCTCAACGTGATCGCCGAGCGCACGCTCGGTCTGCCGCGGGAGCCACGAGCGTCGTGACGTCGCCGCCGTCGCCGAACTGCCGTGCGCTTTGCCTGCTCCCGGCAGGCCAACCGCATGCCAGTGGCGCAGTTGGGTACTGACGGTTGCCTTCCGACCGGTCGACCTATAGCATACCACCTAGTCGGTATGAAACTGGCCCGTTCGACGGGCCGCGGGGCCTTCGGAGGGCACGAGAGAGATGACCAAGAAGTCCGAAGCTGATCTGCTCAGCACCCAGTGGGACGTCGACAACATGGAGACCGACCCGGAGGTGCTCGCCAAGTACGTCCGCTACGAGGTCGACCCGGAACGCGCCACGGCTTCGATCGTGTTCGACCGCGCCGACCGGCTCAACGCGATCCCGGTCGCGGCGTTCGAGCGGGTCGGTGACCTGGTCCGCGAGGCCGAGGCCGACGACCGCGTCAAGGTGATCATCTTCAAGGGCGAGGGCGACCACTTCGGCACCGGCGCCGACGCCGCCGAGCTCGGCCACTACATCGGCTACAAGTCGGGCACCGACAAGGCCAGCCGCCGTCGTCCCAACCAGCGCCAGCGGATCCTGCCGGACCGCAACGTGCTCTCGTCGAGCTTCACCCGGCCGATCATCGAGTGCCTGAAGGCGACGATCTGCCAGGTCCAGGGCTACTGCTACGGCGGTCACTTCCAGATCGCGCTGTCGGCCGACATCGTGATCGCGACCCCGGACGCGCGCTTCACGCATCCGGCGTTCCGCTACCTCGGCCCGGCCCCGCAGGACATGTACCACTGGATCGAGAAGCTCGGCCTGACGAAGATGAAGGACCTGATGCTGACGATGCGTCCGCTCGGGGCGGAGGAGGGCGAGCGCGCCGGCCTCGTCACCCGCGTCGTCGAGCCCGACGAGCTCGAGCAGTGGGTCACCGACTACGCGGAGGCGATCGCGGTGATGCCGCTCGACTCGATGATGATGGGCAAGTCGATGATGCAGGTCGTGATGGAGGCCCGCGGCAAGGGCCTCGGCTCGATGACCGGCTGGGTCGGCCACGGCTGGGCGACCAACGTCGGATTCGACGAGGGCGACTGGAACTTCCTCAAGGAGCGCCGCGCGAAGGGCATCTCGCAGGCGCTGGCGGACCGCGACAACATGGTCGCGCCGTACTTCCGGCTCAGCAACAGCCGCGGGGCCGAAGCGCGGTGACCGGGACGCCGGAACCCGCTGGCCCGGCGGTCGTCACGGTGCGCGAGCACGACGGGGCGGTGCTGCGGGTGACGCTCGACGCGCCGCGGCGCCGCAACGCGATGAACGCCCGCTCGTGCGCGCTGCTGCGCGAGGCGATCGCGACGGCGACCGAGGACCCGGCCTGCCGGGTGCTGGTGCTGGACGCGACCGGGCCGGCGTTCTGCGCCGGTTGGGATCTGGCGGACATCGCCGAGAAGCGCGAGCGCGGCGATGCACAGGCGATCGCCGACGAGTTCGCGGAGAACCAGCGGCTGCTGCACGATCTGGCGGCGTCGCCGCTGCTGACCGTCGCTGCGGTCCAGGGGCCGGCGATGGGCTTCGGGATCTCGCTGGTCGTCCGTTGCGACGTGGCGATCGCCTCCGCGTCCGCGACGTTCGCGCTGCCCGAGATCGTCCACGGGATCGTGCCGGCGATGGTCGCGCTCGACCTGTCCGATGCGGTCGGTCCGCGGGTCGCCCGCGAGTGGCTGCTGACCGGCAGCGTGCGCACGGCCGACGAGGCCGCGGCGGCGGGATTGGTCAGCCGCGTGGTCGCCGACGACGCATTGGTGACCACGGTCGACGAGCTGGCCGCGACGGTCGCGGCCCACCGCGCCGACGCGGTTCGGGCCACCAAGCGCCTCTGCCGCGAGCTCGAGACGCTGCCGCGCGAAGCCGCCGAGCAGCACGCGATCGACGCAGCCGTCCGCGCGCTGGCCGGCATCTGATCCACCGGATCGCGTAGAGCAAAAAAGGGCCCCCGGCAGCAACCGGGGGCCCTGATGTTCTCCAGTGGAGACGCTGATCGTTCGCGATCATAGCCGAACGGAAGGGCACCGCGCAACAGGAACTCGCCCCCGCCGGCCTACCCCCAGCTCCGCGCCTCCGGCAGCACCTCGGTGCCGAGCAGGCGGATCGACTCGAGCGCCTCGTCGTCGGCCATGCCGTGCCAGTCGAACCGCATGATCACGTCGGTGATCCCCATCTCGTGCCAGCCGCGCAGGCGCTCCAGGGCGTCCTCGGGCGTGCCGATCAGCGAGTGGTCGCGCAGCAGCGCGTCGGGGTCCATCTGCTGCGCGGTCTCCCACGAGCGGTAGGCCTTGAACTGCGGCAGCAGGTGGTCGCGACCGATCTTCATCGCGTCCTCGCGGTCGGGGCGGACGCAGGCCTCGCGCATCAGCGGGTAGGCCCGGTCGAGCGACAGTCCGCGCGACTCCAGCTCGGCCCGCATCAGCGCGATCCGCTCGCGCAGCGTGTCGTCGTCGCCCTCGCCGGCCATCAGCCAGCAGGCGTCGAGCTCGGCAACCCGGCGCATGCCGCGCTCGGCGAACGCGCCGAGCCAGATCGGCGGCCCGCCGTCCTGCAGTGGCTTCAGGTGCAGCTTGGCGTTCTTGAGGCGACCGAACAGGCCCTCCTCGGTCACCGTCTCGCCGGCCCAGAGCCGCCGCATCAGCCGCACGCCCTCCTCCATCCGGCGGAAGCGCTCCTCGTAGGGGACGCCGACGGCGGCGTACTCCTTCTCCCGGTACCCGGTGCCCAGGCCGACGGTCAGCCGGCCGTCGGCGAGCACGTCGAGCGTCGCCAGCTCCTCGGCCAGCGCGACCGGCGGCAGCAGCGGGCCGAGCAGGATTCCGAAGCCCAGCCGGATCCGCTCGGTGCGGGCGGCCAGGTACGCCGCGACGCTCAACGGCTGGAAGAACGCCGAGCTGGCCAGGTAGTGGTGCCCGAGGAACAGCGAGTCGAAGCCGAGCTCCTCGGCCAGCGTCGCCTGGTCGACGACGGCATGGCGACGCGCGACCGCGTCGCCGCCGGGCGGCAGGTGGGTCGACAGGAACAGACCGATCTTCACGTCAGGAAGCCTTCCTTGGTGGCGGCGAGGCGCTCGGCGTCCTCGCGTTGCTGCACGATCCGGCGCACGACTTTGCCCGAGTGATTGAACGGCAGCTCGTCGACGAACGCCCACTCGCGCGGGACCTTGTACCCGGCGAGGTGCGTGCGACAGTAGGCCTCGAGCTCGTCGCCGTCGACCGTCGCGCCGCGCTCGGGCAGGACGTAGGCCTTCGGCGCCTCCTCCCAGCGGGGGTGGGGGATCGTGACGACGCAGACCGCGCGCACCGACGGATGGTCGACGACGACGCGCTCGATCTCGGCCATCGCGACGTTCTCGCCGCCGGTCTTGAGCATCTCCTTCGCGCGGTTGCGGAAGGCCAGGTAGCCGTCGTCGTCGAGCTCGCCGAGGTCGCCGGTGCGGAACCAGCCGTCGCGCCAGCCGTCCTGCTCGGTCGGCGTACGGTCAGGGGCGGGCGTGCGGGAGCGGCTGGGCTCGGGGGACCAGTATTTCCTGGCGATCTTCGGCCCGCGAACCTCGATGTGCCCGGTCGTGTTCGCCGGCGCTTCGGTGCCGGCATCGTCGACGATCCGCAGGTCCAGGTAGCGGACGGGACGACCGGTGCGTCCGACCTTGCTGCGCATGTGCGGCGCGTCGAGCACGGTGATCGCGCCGGTTGCCTCGGTCATCGCGTAGACCTCGGTCAGCCGCACTCCGGGCAGCACGCGGACGAACCGCTCGACCAGCGCCGGGGTGCTGCCGCCGGTGATCAGCCACCGCAGGTGCTCCAGGGGGTCCGCGTCCTCGAGCGCGGCGAGCAGCTCGTCGAGCAGCGGCTGGAGCACCACGACTCCGGTGATCCGCTCCTCGCGCAGCTCGTCGAGCAGGCTCGCGGCGTCGGCCCCGTCGCGCAGCACGACGGTCGCGCCGGCGGCGAGCGTCGAGAAGATCCCGGGGCACTCCAGGCCGGACACGTGGAACATCGGGTACGCGACGAGGATCCGGTCCTCCTGGCGGACCAGGTCGGTCCCCGCCATCGCGAGATGGTTCCAGGCGCAGTTGCCGTGGCTGTGGACCACGCCCTTCGGCCGGCTCGTGGTGCCGGACGTGTAGAGGATCCGGTGGGGATCGTCGAAGTCGACCTCGGCGCGGGGAACGTCGACGTCCTCGGGAACGCGGGCGGCGCGGACGGCCAGCGAGTCATCGCCGTGCGCGAGCGGCAGCAGCGCGACGTCGCCGGCCGCTTCGGTCAGGGCCTCACGACCCGCGCCCTCGAACCGCTCGTCGACGAGCAGCAGCCGCGCGCCGCAGTCGTCGAGCGCGTAGGCGATCTCGGCGGGGGCCCAGCGGATGTTCATCGGGACGGAGACCGCGCCGATCCGGCTCGCGGCCAGGAACGCGATCGCGTAGTGGTCGCTGTTGCCCGCCACGACGGCGATCCGCTCGCCCGGCGAGACGCCCAGATCCAGCAGCGCCCGCGCGGTCCGCGCCGTCGCTCGTTCGAGGTCGGCGTAGCGGTGTCGACGCCCTCCGAAGACCAACGCGGTCGCCTCCCCGCGCGCGGCGAGATGGTCGTCGAGCAGGCGGCTCACGTTCGCGGCGGACATGTCCGCCAGCATAACCAACCAACCGGTACGAATGTCAAGGGTGGATTCCACGCTTCGCAAGCGGGAGGGGTTGATCGGGCGTGACCCTAGGAAGGTCTCCCGTTGGGAGGGCGGCCGTGGCGGCGCTCCGGGTTGCGTAATACCGACCAGACGGTATTCTGTCTCACCATGAGCGGAGCGAGCGCCGGCCACAACATCGCCCACGACCTCGTCCGTCGAGCGGACGAGGACCCCGGGCGCACCGCGCTGTGGTTCGAGGACGGACGCTCCTGGACCTACGCGGAGCTGCGAGACGCGGCGGCGCGGGTCGCGGCGGGGCTGCAGGCCGCCGGGATCGCTCCGGGGCGACGGCTGGGGATCTTCCTACCCAACGGCCCCGAGCTGGTGCTCGCGCTCTACGGCAGTTGGCTCGCGGGGGTGGTGCCGGTCGCCGTCAGCGCGCTCTACACGCCCGAGGAACTGGTCGGCAGCGTGGCCAAGGTCGACCCGGATCTGGTGCTCGTTCCCGGTCCCGGCGACGCCGCCGACGCGCTCCGCGCGGACGGACGCCGGCTCGCGGCGCTGGGCGGCGTCGCGGGCTCCGACTCCGGCTCGGCGCCCCCCGGCGCTGACGTGGTCCGCCTCGACGCCGACCCCGACGGCCCGACCGTCCCGCACGCGGTCACGCCGGACGACGAGGGCGCGGTGCTGTTCACCGGCGGCACCACCGGCACGGCGAAGGCGGTCAGCCTGACCCACGGCGGGGTGCGCAAGTCGCTCTCCGATTTGGCGCTGGCGATGAAGGGCGGCCAGCCCGGGCCCTACCCGCTGGTCGACGCCACGCCCAATCTGTTGCTGCTGCCGCTGTTCCACAGCGGCGGCCAGGCCGCGTTCCTGTTCGCCTTCCACGTCGGCCGCTCGGCGGTGCTGGTCTCGCGGTTCCGGGTCGAGACGCTCGTCCGGCTCGTCGGCGAGCACCGGATCGACAACCTCTTCCTGCTGCCGACGATGGTCTACGACCTGGCCTACGCCGAGGGCGAGATCGAGCTGAGCAGCGTCAAGTCGATCCTGGTGTCCGGGCAGGCGCTCGACCCGATCGTCCGCCGCGACTTCGAGCAGCGGTTCGAGGTGCCGATCCTCTCCAACTACGGCGCCACCGAGCTCGGGCACGTCGCCGGCTGGATGGGCAAGGACCTGCGCGAGGATCGCTGGAAGCCGGGCGCGGCCGGGCGGATCTACGACACCGCCGAGGTCGAGATCCGCAGCGAGGACGGGACCGTGCTGGGGACCGGCGAGGTCGGCGAGATCTGCGTGCGGACCGGGATCACCAAGGGGTACGTCGATCAGGGCGGCGACGGCGCCTCGATGCTGGTCGACGAGCAGGGCTGGGTCTCGTCGGGCGACATGGGCCACGTCGACGAGGACGGCGTGCTGTTCCTGTCCGGGCGCAAGCGCGACCTGATCAAGACCGGCGGGTTCCAGATCTGGCCGGCCGAGCTGGAGACCGCGCTGCGCGAGCACGCGGCGGTCCGCGACGCGGCGGTGGTCGGCGCCCCCGACGCGCGGCTCGGCGAGATCCCGCGGGCCTACGTGGTGCTGGCCGAGGGGGTCGACCAGGACGGCGCGGCCGACGTGCTGATCGCCCACGTGCGCGACCGTTTGGCGCACTTCAAGGCGGTCCGCGAGGTCGTGTTCCTCGACGCGCTGCCGCGGACCGACGCGGGCAAGGTCGATCGGGGCGCGCTGATGCGGCAGGTCGGGGGGTGAGCGACGCCGGCGTCGCGATCGAGCGACGGGGCGCGGCGTCCTGGGCGACGATTGCGCGTCCGCGCCGGGGCAACGCGCTGGACGGTCCGGCGATCGAGCGGCTGATCGCCTGGGCGCGCGACACGGGCGGCGATCCGGACGTCCGTGCGCTCGTGCTGACCGGTCGCGGGCCGGCGTTCTGCGCGGGCGCGGACATGGCGGCGGGCGCGCCGCTGCTCGACGATCCCGACGCGCTGCTGGCGTACGTCGACCGCGGCCGGGACCTGGTCCGCGCGCTGCGGGAGGCCCCGGTTCCGGTGGTCGCGGCCGTCAACGGCGTGGCGTTCGCCGGCGGCTTCGAGCTGGTGCTCGCGGCGGACGTGGTGGTCGCGGCGCGCAGCGCGCGGCTCGGCGATCGTCACGTCCGTCACGGCGTCGTCCCGGGCTGGGGGGCGACGGTGCTGCTGCCCGAGCGGGTCGGCCGGCGCGCGGCGCGATTGCTGCTGTCCGGCGTCGACCTGGCGGCGGACGAGCTGCGGACGCTCGGGGTGGTCGACCTGGTGGTCGACGACGGGGACCTGGCCGCCCGGACCGACGAGCTGGTCGTCGAGCTGGGCGCCGCGGACGCCGCCGCCCAGCGCCGGGTGCTGCCGCTGGCCCGCGGCCCGTGGAACGCGGCCGCGCACGAGCGGGAGCGCGCGGCGCTCGGGGCGCACCTCGCGACCGACGAGTTCCGCGCCGCCGTCCGCCGCTTCGTCGGCGGGGACTAGGCCGGCCGGGCGCGCTCGCCGCGCCGTCGGATCAGGAGCCCGCGCGCTCGACGTGGGCCCGGACGTGCTCGTTCGCATCGTCGACCCAACCGGCGCCACGGGCGTAGTCGATCATCCCGTCGAACGCCGCTCCGTCGGTGCCGGCGGCGACCACGGCCTCGCGCAGCCGGGCGATCCGCAGCCAGACGTGATCGCCGTCGAGCCGGCCCCACGGGGCGACGGCGGCCATCAGCGCGTCGTCCGTAATCTCCGCGGGGGCGGCCACGCTCAGCGCCTTGAGGTTCGCGGCGTCGACCAGGGTCGCGGTCGGCTGCGGGGACGGGGTCACGTTCAGGTGCATCGGGTCTCTCCAGGTTCGGGCTGACCGCCAGTGTACCGACCAAGTGGTATGAATTGAGGAGGCGGTCGCTGGATGGCGTACCGCCACGGCTACGGACGGTCGCTCGGGCGCGACCGACACGCGACAGGAGGACGGGGAGATGCGGATCGAGCAAGCGGGAGCGGTCGTCTTCGGAGGGGCGTCGGGACTGGGCGCGGCGACGGTGCGCCGCCTCTCCGCCGAGGGCGCGCGGGTGGTGATCGCCGATCTCAATCTGGAGGCGGCCGAGGCGCTGGCGGCCGAGGTCGGCGGCACGGCGGTGCACTGCGACGTGCTCGACGCCGACCAGGTCCAGGCGGCCGTGGACGCCGCCGGCGAGGCCGACCGGGGCCTGCGGATCTCGGTCGTCTGCGCGGGGCTGGCGACGCCGGCCAAGCTGCTCGGCCGCGACGGCCCGTCGTCGCTGGACCGCTTCGAGACCGTGATCCGCGTCAACCTGCTGGGCACGATCAACGCGATGCGGATCGCGGCCGCCGCGATCTCGTCGCTCGAGCCGGACGACGACGGGGAGCGCGGCGTGCTGGTCCAGACCGCGTCGGCGGCGGCCTACGACGGCCAGATCGGCCAGGTCGCCTACGCGGCGTCCAAGGGCGGCGTGGTCGGCCTGACGCTGCCGATCGCGCGCGAGCTCGCGGCCCACGGGATCCGGGTCGTGACGATCGCGCCGGGCCTGTTCAAGACCCCGCTGCTCGCCGGCCTGCCGGACCAGGTCCAGAACGAGCTGGCCAAGACCGTGCCGTTCCCGCCGCGACTCGGCGAGCCCCACGAGTACGCCGACCTGGTCGAGCACATCGCGACCAACCGGATGCTCAACGGCGAGGTGATCCGACTCGACGGCGCGCTCCGGATGGCCGCGCGATGAGCGGCGCCGACGACCGCGGTCTCAGCGCGATCGACCAGCGCCGCTTCCGCGACGTGCTCGGTCACTGCCCGACCTCGGTCGCGGTGATCACCGCCGCGCGCACCGACGGCACCCCGGCGGGGCTGGTGGTCGGAACCTTCACCTCGGTCTCGCTCGACCCGCCGCTGGTCGCGTTCCTGCCCGCGAAGTTGTCGACGAGCTGGCCGACGATGCGCGACGCCGGCAGCTTCTGCGCCAACATCCTCGGCGCCGACCACCAGCACGTCGGACAGCGGTTCGCGACGTCCGGGGGCGACAAGTTCGCCGACGTCGGCTGGCAACCCGCGCCCTCGGGCAGCCCGGTGCTCGACGACGCGCTCGCCTGGATCGACTGCGACGTCGAGACGACCCACGACGCGGGCGACCACGAGATCGTGATCGGCCGGGTCCGCGACCTGGACGTCCGCGACGTCGGCTCGGGGGCGCTGGTCTTCTTCCGTGGCGCCTACGGGACGCTCGGCGGCTGATCGCGCGTCTCGACGGTCTAGCTGACCGTCGGGACCTCGGACGCTCCCGGGACGGCCGGGGCGGTCTCGGGCTCGACCTCGACGCCCGGCGCGGGCGGGGTCCACCACGCCAGCGCCAGGGTGATCGTCGCCGCGGCGCCCTGCGCGGCCAGCACGATCGTCGCGAACTCGGTCGCCGTCCAGCCGGAGCGGGCGAGCAGCACGACCTCAGCGGTCGCCAGCACGAGCAGCGGGAGGATGTGGCGGTGCCGGCCGATCGCCGACAGGTACTGCACGCACATCAAGGTGATCGACAGCAGCAGCATCGCGATTCCGAGCAGCGGCAGCGCGTCCGCGGCCGACCCGAACTCCGGGCCGAACGCCGTCGTCAGCAGCCACTCGGGGATCAGGAAGAAGATCAGGATCGCGGGGCAGCCGATCGCGAACAGGAAGAGCAGCGCCCGGGTCAGGATCGGCCGCGGGTTCTCGCCGGCGACCGCGCGGCGGGTCGCCTCCGGCAGGAGCTGCAGGGCGACGCCGACCGCGACCCAGACCACGGCCTTGGCCGCGACCGCCGCGGCGGCATAGGAGCCGGCGACGTCGATCGACAGCTCGCGCTTGGCGAGGATCGTGTCGACGTTCTGCATGATCGCCACGAGCAGCAGCGAGAAGATCACGGTCCGCTCGCCGGACGCGAGCTTCCAGAACGAGACGGGCTGCTCGTCGTCCTCACGGACGGTGCCGCGCCCGACGTGCTGGTGACGCAGCCGGCGATCCATCCCGATCGACAGCAACACGAACGAGATCGGCGCGGCCAGGAAGGCCCCGGTGACCTCGAGCCCGATCAGCACCAGCAGCAGCGCGGAACCGAGCCGGAAGATCGCCTCGAGCACGATCGATCCGGCGACCGCGTCGTAGTCCGAGAGGCCCTGCAACGCTCCGCGCTGAAGGCAGACGAGCAGGAACAGCGTGCCCGAGACCGGCAGGGCCGCCGCGGCCCACGGGTGCGAGTCGGCGCCGATCAGCGCGGCCAGCGGCTCACGGAACGCCACGCCGACCACGACCGCGCCGGCCGAGAGCAGCAGCGCCTGCTGGGTCCAGCGTCGGACCTCGCGGTACGGCTCGTGGTGCCCCTCCTCGGTCCAGCGGACGATCGCGCGCGCCGCGGCCGCCTGCATCGCCTGGCCCGAGACCTGCATGATCAGGAAGGCCGCGATCAGCGCGGCCAGCGTCGCGTAGCCGGTCTGCCCGAGCATCCGGGTCAACAGCACCGTGAACAGGAGCTGGACCGCGTTGTTGAGCATCGACGCGGCGGCGAGCTCGGCGGTCCGCCCCGTCTCGGTGGCCCGCAGCGCCTTCAGCCGCGCCCACGGCGAACCCCCGGAAGGACCGGCAGGGGAAGGGGGAACGGAGGTCGACCGTCCCGTCGGCGCAGAGGCATCGGACGGCACGATCGGAGAATCCTAGAGAACGTCGCACCCCCCGGTCGGCGCGGTGTCCCCGACCGTGGGCGCGGTCCGCCGACGGCGTGGGACCCAGGACGTAGAATCGAGGGCCGATGCGTGACGACGTTCGCCAGACCGCGTCCGCGGCCGAGACCGAGCGCCTCGGGGCCGAGATCGCCGCGGAGCTGGAGCCGGGATCGGTCGTGCTGCTGCGCGGCGACCTGGGCGCCGGCAAGACCACCCTGGTCCGGGGCGCGGCGCGCGCGCTCGGGGCGACCGAGCCGGTGACCTCGCCGACCTTCGCGCTCGCCCACCGCTACGACGGGGACGCCGTGCGGGTCGCGCACCTCGATCTCTACCGGCTCGGCGGCGCGGTCCTCGGCGACGACGACGAGGAGCTGATCGAGGACGAGCTGGCGGGCGACGTGATCGCCTTCGTCGAGTGGCCGGACCCGATCGTCGACCACGTGCGCGAGCGGACGGCGCTCGCGGTCGAGCTGCGTCACGACGGCGACGACCGCCGCCGGGTCGAGCTGCGGTGGATCCGATGACCGGCTGGACCCTCGCGCTGGACACCGCCACCGCCGCGACGGTCGCGGCCGCCGTCGCCCCGGACGCGCCCGACGGCACGCCCGGAGCCCGGGCCGCCCGGTTCGAGGCGCCGGGGCCGGGAACGGATCGGGCCCGCCCGGCCCGGCCCGACCACACGCGGCGGCTGCTGGCGCTGGCCGAGGACGCGCTGGCCGAGACCGGCGGCGGCTGGTCGTCGGTCACGCGGATCGTGGTCGGCCTGGGACCGGGGACCTTCACCGGGATCCGGGTCGGCGTGGCGACGGCGCGGGCCGCGGCGCTCGCGTCGGGCGCGGACGTCGTCGGCGTGCCGAGCTCGGCGGCGCTCGCCGCCGCGGCCCGCGCCACCGGGGTCGAGGGTCCGATCCTGGTCGCCCAGGACGCGCGTCGCCAGGAGTACTTCCTGACCCTCGTCGCGGCCGGCGACGTCGCCGAGCAGGCGGCGGGCCTGGAGCCGTGGACCTGCGCCCAGGACGCCCTGCCCGCGACGGTCGCCGCGCTCGACCCGCGGCCCGTCGTGGCGGTCGGCGACGGCGCGGTCGCCTGGCGCGACGAGCTCGAGGCGCTGGGCGTGCGCGTCCCCGACGAGCCCGCGGCGCACCGGATCGACGGCCGGGCGCTGGTCGCCGCCGCCGCACGGACGTCGGCCGGCGCGATCGACGCCGTGCGACCGGTCTACGTGCGCGCGCCCGACGCGATCCCGACCGCGGAGCGTCGCTGATGCCGCCGGTGCCCAACGCCCGGGACCACGACCCGGGGGCCTCGGACGACCGCGGCGCGGACGGCGAAGCCGGAGGCCGGCTGGCGATCACCCGGCTGACCTTCGCCGACCTGCCGCAGGTGCTCGCGATCGAGCGGCGCAGCTATCCCGCGCCGTGGTCGCTGGCGATGTTCGTGCTGGAGACCGCCAAGGCGGGTGGGCTGAGCATCGCCGGACGCGCGCCGACGAGGACCCTCTCGCCGCCCGACCTCGCGACCCCGCGACCGTCCGGCGAGGTCGGCGAACGGCCGGACCCGGACGAGCTCGTCGGCTACGCGATCGTCAGCCGCTACGACGACGCCTACCACCTGATGAACATCTGCACCGAGCCCAACCGCCGGCGCGAGGGGATCGCCCGCGAGCTGCTGGAGCACGCGATCGCGGAGGCCGGGGGACCGGACGCCCGGATCACGCTCGAGGTCCGGCCGTCCAACGAGGGCGCCCGCGAGCTGTACGCGTCGCTCGGCTTCCTCGCCGTCGGCCGGCGCCGCCGCTACTACCGCGACGACGGCGAAGACGCCCTGATCATGTGGCGGACCGCCGCGACGCTCGACGGCCGGACCGATGACATTCCCGGCGCGGAGGGTCCCGTCCCGGGCCGGAGCGCGCGCGGCGTGGGATCGGGCGGACCGGTGCCGCCCGACGCGCCGCTGCACGGCACACGGAGCGCCGCCCGATGATCCTGGCGATCGAGACGAGCTGCGACGACACCTGCGCGGCGGTCGTCACCGACGGCGGACGGATCCGGAGCAACGTGATCTCCAGCCAGGGGATCCACGATGCCTACGGCGGGGTCGTTCCCGAGCTGGCGGCCCGGGCTCACGTCGAGCGCGCCGACCTGGTGGTGGCCGAGGCGCTGCGGACCGCGGGCGTCACGCTCGACGCGATCAGCCGGATCGCGGTGACCCAGGGACCGGGTCTCGTTGGGGCCCTGCTGGTCGGCCTGCAGACCGCCAAGGCGATCGCCGCCGTCCGCGGCCTGCCGCTGATCCCGGTCGACCATCTCGACGGCCACGTGCTGGCCGGCACGCTGCAGCCGCTCGGCTTCGAGCCGCCGTTCGTCGCCCTGGTCGCGTCCGGCGGGCACACGTTCCTGGCCCGGGTCGACGCGCCCGACCGGATCGAGCGGATCGGCGCCACGCTCGACGACGCGGCGGGCGAGGCCGTCGACAAGGGCGCGCGGCTGCTCGGGCTGCCGTACCCCGGCGGTCCGCATCTCGAGCGGCTCGCGGCCGGGGGCGACCCGTCGGCGTTCGCGTTCCCGACGGCGCGCAAGGTCCGCGGGCTGGACTTCTCGTTCGCCGGGCTGAAGACGTCGCTGCTGTACAAGCTGCGCGAGCTCGGCGAGGGGGAGACGGAGCGGCGACGCGAGGACCTCGCCGCGTCGTACCTGCACGCGATCGTCGAGACGCTGGCGATCCGGGTCGAGCGGGCGCTCGAGCAGACCGGCTTCGACCGGCTGGCGGTGGGCGGCGGCGTCGCCGCCAACGGCCCGTTGCGCGAGCGGCTCGGCGCGCTTCCCGCGGACGTGGCGATCCCGTCGCGCGACCTCTGCACCGACAACGCGGCGATGATCGCCGCGGTCGCCCGCT
>JADMKN010000122.1 GCA_015478825.1 Patulibacter sp.
GCGAGCTGACGGCGGTCGACGGCGTCGACCTCGACCTCGAAGCCGGCCGGGTCGTCGGCCTGGTCGGCGAGTCGGGCTCGGGCAAGTCGACGCTCGCCCGGGCAATCACCGGCATCCTGCCGCCGATCGAAGGGCGCATGCTGCTCGACGGCCACGACTACGCGCGGGCGAGAGGGTCGCGCCTACGGGATCTCCGCCGTCGCGTGCAGCTCGTCTTCCAGGATCCGAACGCGTCGCTGAACCCGCGGATGACGATCGGGGAGGCGCTGGGCGAGGCGGCGTCCGCCGGACGGCGGATGACGCGCAGCGCCCGCCAGGCCGAGGTCAAGCGGCTGCTCGATCTCGTGGCGCTGGAACCCGCCTACGCACAGGCCCGGCCCCGCGCGCTGTCGGGTGGCCAGCGCCAGCGCGTGGCGCTGGCCCGCGCGATGGCCGTCCGGCCCGACGTGATCGTCGCCGACGAGATCACCTCGGCGTTGGACGCCTCGATCCAGGCGTCGGTCCTCAACCTGCTGCGTGACCTGATCGCGGAGACCGGTCTCGCGATGTTGTTCATCTCGCACGATCTCGCCGTGGTGCGCTACGTCAGCGACACCGCGGCGGTGATGCATCTCGGGCGGATCGTGGAGCGTGGACCGACCGGACGACTGCTGGACCAGGCGGAGCATCCGTACACGCGGACGCTGATCGAGTCGGTCTCGCTGGACGGGTTCGCGCAGCGTCGCGAGGGCGACGACCGCGAGCCGCCTGATCCGCTGTGCCCTCCGAGCGGGTGCCGGTTCCGCACGATCTGCCCGGTCGGCCCGCTCGCCGATCCGCAGCGCGAGATCTGCCGTACCGACGACCCGGCGCGGGGCGCCGACGAGCGCCGCCACCACGCCGCCTGTCACTTCGCGTCCCGGTCGTCCGTGGCGGTAGCGGTGGATGGCCCCTGAGACGCTCGCGCATCTGTGCGCGGACATCGGGCCGGAGCTGCTGGACGTCCTGCTGGCCCCGTCCGGGCTCGACGTCGCGGTGGGCGAGGTGGCGGTGCACGATCCGCTCGACGCTCCGGCGGCCGGGCTCGGCACCGGCGATCTGCTGCTGGCGGTCGGCGTCGCCGATGGTGGCGCGGACGCTCCGGAGCTCGTCCGGGTGGCTGCCGCGGCGGGGGCCGTCGGGGTTGTGCTCAAGCGCCGGCCCGGCGCCGTGCCCAAGCTGCTCGCGGCGGCGCACGAGGCGGGCATCGCCGTGCTGACGACGCACCCCGACGTGCCGTGGGGCGAGCTGTACGGCCTGCTGCGGGCGTCGCTGGCGGCGCATCCGTCCGGCGACCTTCCGCCGATGCGGGGTCCGGTGATGGGCGATCTCGCGGCGCTCGCCGACGCGACCGCGGCCGTGGCCGGCGGCCACGTGCTGATCGAGGATCTCCACGGTCGGGTCCTGGCCTTCTCGTCGGCCTGCGACGACGTCGACGCGGCGCGCTCGACCACGATCCTCCGGCGGCGGGTCCCGGACGAGTGGATGCGTACGCTGCACCGCTCGGGCGTTCTGGAGACCCTGCGTCGCGCGCACGACGTCGTGTCGTTGGACATGTTCGGCGCCCCACGCCGCGCGATCACGATCCGCGCGGACGAGGCCCTGCTCGGCGTGATCTGGCTCGTCCCTCCCGAGGGCGGGGCCGAGGGCGCTGCCGATGGCGCGATGCGCGACGCGGCCCGGATCGCGGCGCTGCACCTGAAGCGACAGCGCGTCCTGGACGACGTCGATCGTCGCGTGCGGGGCAGCATGCTGCGCATGCTGCTGCGGGGCGACCGACTCCCCGGGCCGATGCTGGACCGGCTCGGACTCCCCGCCGACGGGTCTCTGGCGGTGGTGGTGGTCGCGGGACGACCGCCGATCGGTTCCGCCGCGACCCTCGAGCGACTGGTCGACCTCGTGCTCGAGCACCTGCGCGCCTACCGCTGGGAGGTCGCGGCCGCCGTGCTCGAGGGGCGGGTCTACGCGCTGGTGACGCTCGGCGAGGGCCGCGACCGCGCGGGGCTCGCCCGCACGGTCGCGGACTGCGTCGCCCGGGCGCGCCTGGCGCTCGCGGAGGATCTGTGCGGCGGGATCGCGCCGGAGACGCGCGCCCCCGACGAGATCGCGTCGGCCCGCCGCCGGGCGGATCAGTGCGTCGACCTGTCCGCCGGCGACGCCGACGTCGTGCGGTTCGAGCAGGTCCACGCCCGCGCGCTGCTGGACGACACCGACACGTTCCTGGCAGGCGCGCCGATCGCGATCTCCCCGGAGCTGCACGCGCTCGTGGAGAAGGACCGGGACGGAGACACCGCGTACGTGGCGACCCTGCGCGCCTATCTCGATGCGCACGGCGACATGGGCCGGGCGGCGGAGCTCGTGCACATCCACGTCAACACGATGCGGTACCGGATGCGGCGGATCGTGGAGTGGACCGCGGCCGACCTCGAGGACGCTGACGTGCGCCTGTCGCTCGCGTTGCAGCTCCGCGTGCTGCGGTGACGCGCGAGCACGATTGCCACTTTGGATGGAGGACGTGCGGGTCGTGACGCCGTACGGTTGCGTGCATGGAGAGCGGTTGGCCCCGAGTGCGATGGGTGACGACGATCACCGGCGGCGTCCTGGCGGTCGCTGCGGTGCTCGGCGTCCTGCTCGCCGGCGAGGCCGCGCGAGCCGGGGTCGCCGTCGGCATCGCGCTCGCCCTCACGACGACCGCGCCACTGGCCGTGGCGGATCGCTTCCCCTGCAGCGTCGCCGCCCTGAGCGCGGTCAGCGCGGGGCTGGCCACCGCCCTCGGCTACGGCGACGGCCTGAGCGGGATCGCGACGCTGTTCGCGGTCGGGCTCGCGGCCACGCGGCTCGAGCCGCGCACCGCGGTGGCGCTGGGGATGGGGGTCACGCTGGCGCTGGTGGGCGGGCTGTTCCTCGCTCCGGGCGCGCGGCCTCCGGCGGCGAGCTTCGCGTCCAACGCCGCGGTCGTCGGGCTCGCTACCCTCGCCGGCGCGGCCTGGCGCGCCCAGCGTCGCCACGCCACGGAGCTCGAGGCCCACGCCGCCGAGCTCGAGGGGCTGCGTGACATCCAGACGCGCGAGGCGATCGCCCGCGAGCACCTGCGCGTCGCGCGTGAGGTGCACGACGTCGTGGGCCACGCGCTGGCCGGGATCACGCTGCACGCCCGGGTGGCCGAACGGCACCTCTCGCCCGACGCCGAGCCCGCGGCGACGTCGCTGGCCGACATCGCGGCGCTGGCCTCGTCAGCGCTGGCCGAGACCCGTGAGGTGGTCGATCGGATGCGGTCCGGGCACGAGAGCCCCCTGCTGCGCCCGGCGTCGCGGATCGACGACCTCGACGAGCTGGTCGCCGGTCTGCGGTCCGCCGACCTGACGATCGACCTGCGACGGACCGGGGACGTCGGCGCGGTGCCGACGCTCGTCCAGGCCGCGGCTTTCCGGATCGTCCAGGAGTCGCTCAGCAACGTCGCCCGGCACGCCACGCCGGCCACCGCAACCGTGACCGTCGCCCGGAGCCACGACCGGCTGGAGATCGAGATCGTCGACGACGGGCGCCGCACGCGCTCGGCCGCCGGGCCCCCGACCGGCCACGGGCTGCGCGGCATGCAGGAGCGCGCGGTCGGCCTCGGCGGCACGTTCGACGCGGCCCCGCGGCCGGCCGGCGGGTGGCGGGTGCGCGCGACCCTTCCGCTCGGGCAGGCCGCATGAGCATCCGCCTGCTGATCGTGGACGACCAGGCGGTCTTCCGTCGCGGCTTCCGGGCGCTGCTGCAGGGCGAGCCCGGCATCGAGGTCGTCGGCGAGGCCGAGGACGGCGTGCAGGCGGTGCGGCTCGCTCGCGAGCGCGGCGCGACGCTGGTGCTGATGGACATCCGGATGCCGCGGATGGACGGGCTCGAGGCGACGCGACTGCTGGCCGGGCCGGGAGTCGAGGATCCGATCGACGTGCTGGTGCTGACGACGTTCGACATCGACGCGTACGTCTTCGGCGCGCTGCAGAACGGCGCGGCGGGGTTCCTGCTCAAGGACGCCGAGCCGGACGTCGTCGTCGACGCGATTCGCACGATCGCCCGCGGGCACGGCCTGATCGCCCCGGAGGTCACGCGCAACCTGATCACGCGGTTCGCCGCGGTCGCGCCGCCGTCGGACCCGCGGACGGCCCTGGACGCGCTGAGCGCGCGCGAGCAGGAGGTGCTGCTGCTGGTGGCGCAGGGAGGGACGAACGCGCAGATCGCTGCCGCGTTGCACCTCGAGGAAGCGACCGTGAAGAGCCACGTCAGCCGCATCCTGGCCCGGCTCGGCCTGCGCAGCCGCGTCCAGGCGGTGATCGTCGCCTACGAGACGGGACTCGTCACCCCGGCGGGCAACGTGCGGTACGGGAGCCACCGTGCCTGACGCCGTCGGGACGGCGACCGCCACGCTCGGCGGTCTCTGCACGGACCTCGGGGCCGACCTCCTGGAGGTCGTCCTGGCGCCGCACGGCCTCGACGTCGAGGTCAGCCACGTCGTCGTGCACGATCCGCTCGACGCGCCGGGCGCCGGCATCGCGGACGGTGACGTCGTCCTGGCGATCGGCGCCCCGGGGGACAGCGACGCGACGGCGGAGCTCGTCCGCTGCCTCGGCCGTGCGGGCGCCGTCGCCGTCGTCCTCAAGCGCCGCGCCGCCATGTCGAACGCGATCGTCGCCGCGGCGCACGCCGCCGCCATCGCCGTGCTGACCACCAACCCCGACGTGCCCTGGGGGGAGCTGAACGCGATCGTGCAGGCGTCGCTGTCCCGCGACCACCGTCGCCCGCTGCCGCGCGGCTCCGCCGCGGCCACCGGAGACCTCGGAGCGCTCGCCGACGCGACGGCCGCCGCCGTCGGCGGACCGGTGACGATCGAGGACCTGCACGGTCGCCTGCTGGCGTTCTCCCAGGACGGGCAGGAGATCGACGCCGTGCGGGCGGCGACGATCCTCGGTCGCCGCGTTCCGGAACGCTGGATGCGCGAGCTGCGCCGCGCCGGCGCGTTCGAGCAGCTGCTGCGGACCGAGGACGTCGTGGAGGTCGAGGTCGAGGGGCTGCGCCCACGCCGCGCGATCGCGGTGCGGTCGGGCGACACGGTGCTCGGCGCGATCTGGCTGGTGGCGCCGGCGACGGGCCTTACCCCGGGGACGAACGACGCCCTGCGCGAGGCGGCGCCGATCGCCGCGCTCCAGCTGCTGCGCCACCGCGTCCCGGACGATCTCGAGCGGCGGGTCCGCAGCGGCATGCTGCGCACCCTGCTGCGCGGCGAGGGGCCCGCCGAGCCGGTGGTGGCGCACCTCGGCCTACCGGCGGACGCGAAGCTGGTCGTGGTCGCCGTCGCGCCCCCGCGACCCCCCGCGCCGGACCGGCTGCTGGACCTGGTCCTCGTGCACCTGCACGCCTTCCACTGGCCGGCGGCGGCCACCATCCTCGACGACCGCGTGTACGTGCTCGTCGCCCTCCCGGACGGGCGCGACCGCGACGCGCTGCGTCGCGTGACGGGGGACTGCCTCGTGCGCGCACAGGCCACGCTCGGCAGCGAGCTGCGCGCGGGCATCAGCGCCCCGGCCGGCGGGGCGATCGCCGCCGGGCGCCGCGGAGCCGACCAGTGCTTGGACCTCGGTCCGGGCAACGAGCGCGTGGTGATGTTCGAACAGGTCCACGGGCGCGCGCTGCTTGCCGACGTCGAGGCGTTCCTGCGATCACGGCGCGCGACGATCTCGCCCGAGCTGCAGCTGCTCGTCGACCACGACCTGGAGCACGGTTCGGTGTACCTCGCGACGCTGAGAGCCTTCCTCGACGCGCTCAGCGACGCGGGACGCGCCGCCACCGCGTTGCAGATCCACGTGAACACGCTGCGCTACCGCGTGCGCCGGATCCTCGAGATCACCGGGGTCGACCTGACCGATCCGGGGGCGCGCCTGGCACTCGAGGTGCAGCTGCTGCTGCTCGACGACGGGCTTGTCGGCTTCGACGAGTCGCGATCGGCGCGTTCGTACGACGGGATGACGAGGGACGGCTGACGCGACCGTAGGGTCAAGCGCATGAACTCCGCAGCGCGCAACGGATCGCCTCACGACGTGGTGGTCGTCGGGGCGGGCGCGGTCGGGGTCGCGATCGCCTACGAACTGGCCTCTCGCGGAGCGTCGGTGACGGTGCTCGAGCGGGGCGCCGCGCCGGCCGCGGGCTGCTCGGCGGGCAACGCGGGGATCGTCGGCCCGAGCCACGTCGAGCCGCTGGCGTCGGGCTCGGCGATCCGCGAGGGCCTGCAGTGCCTCGTGCGGCCGACAAGCGCGTTCGGGATGCAGCCGCAGCCGGCGCTCGTTCCGTGGCTGGCGCGCTTCGTGGCCGCGGCTCGGCCGCGCCGTCGCGACGCGATCGCCCGCGTGCTCGAAGACCTCGCGTCCGAGAGCTACGAAGCCCATCTAGAACTCGGCGAGCGCCTCGACACGGGGCTTGCCAAGCGGGGCTTCCTCGGGATCTACGAGACGCCGGAGGCGTTCGCCGCGGCCCGCGAGCACGCCGGATCCGACCCGACCGTCGAGCTGCTCGACGCCGACGCCACGCGCGCGACGACGCCGGCGCTGGCGGTGCGGCCGGCCGGCGGAATCCTCTCGACCCGGGACGCCCACTGCGATCCCGAGCGCTTCGTCTCCGCGCTGGCCGCGGCCGCGAGCGATCTCGGCGTCCGCATCCGGACCGGCGTCGAGGTGCTGGATATCCGGCGCAAGGGTGGCCGGGCGATCAGCCTCTTCACGACCGCCGGCGACGTGCCGGTCGGCACGGTGGTGATCGCGGCTGGCGTGTGGAGCGGTCAGGTCGCGGCGAGCCTACCGATCACCGTGCCGCTGCAGGGCGGCAAGGGGTACCACCTGGAGCTGGAGCGGTCGGGCGACTTCGGCCCCCCGGTGTACTTCCCGGAGCTGCGGATCGTCGCGACGCCGTTGGAGGGCCGGCTGCGCGTCACGGGCATGCTGCAGCTCGCCGGAACCGACCTGACCGTCGACCAGCGCCGCGTCGCGGTGATCGCGAGCGAGGCGGCACGCCTGCTGGGCGACGCCGGACGGCGCCCACGGCTGCGCACCTGGCGCGGCCTGCGGCCCTGTACGCCGGACGGCCTGCCGCTGGTCGGGCCGGTGCCGGGGGCGGAGAACGTCGTCGCGGCCTTCGGCCACGGGCAGTGGGGCCTGCAGCTGTCCCCGGTGACCGGACGGCTCGTCGCCGACTTGATCGGCGGCCGGCGCGACCCGCGGCTGGACGCGTTGTCCCCGGAGCGCTTCGGCATGGCCTCCCGGCGACGGTTCGCCGCGTGATGCCGCGCCCCGTTCGGATCCTCGACGCCGGCGGCACGATCGCGATGTCCGGTCCCCTCGCGCGACCGGCAGCCGGGGGCCTGGAGACCGCAGCGATCGGTGAGGTCCCGCTGGCGGGTCCGGTCGAGATCCTGGCTCGGACGTCCAGCGTGCAGCTCGAGCGCGACCAGGCGCTGACGATCGCGCGGCGCGCGTGCGAGCTCGCGGCCGCCGGCGACGGCGTCGTCGTGACGTGCGGCACCGACCTGATGGAGGAGCTGGCGCTGCTCTGCGACCTGCTCTACGCGGGCCAGGCGCCGATCGTGCTCACCGGCGCCATGCGGTCGGCGTCGGCGCCGGGCGCCGACGGCCCCGCGAACCTGCGCGACGCGCTCGCGGTCGCCCGCAGCGCGGAGGCGGCCGGTGTCGGCGTGCTCGTCTGCTTCGCCGGCGAGCTGCACGCGGCCCGCGCCGTCCGCAAGGTCGACAGCACCAGCCCGACCGGGTTCGGGTCGCCGGGCAGCGGCCCGCTCGGGTACGTCGCCGAGGAGCGCGTGTCGCTCGTCGCGCGGCCGGAGCGCCGTCCGGCGATCGAGGTCGAGCGCCTCGACGCACGCGTCGAGGTCGTGCGTGTCGGCCTGGCCGCCGATGGCCGGGTCGTCGATCTCGTCGCGGATGCGGTCGACGGCCTCGTCGTGGTCCTCGCGGGCGCCGGCCACCTGGCGCCCGCGTACCTGCGGGCGCTGGAACGTGCCCGGCGACGGATCCCGGTCGTCGCGGTCGCCCGGCCGCAGCGGGGCAGCATCCTGCGCTCGACCTACGGCTTCGAGGGCGCGGAAGGTGACGTGCGCGCCGCCGGGATCGTCTGCGCGGGAGCGCTCAGCGCGGACGCGGCCCGGATCACGCTGATGGCGTGCCTCGGCGCCGGCCTGGACGCGGACGCGGTCGCCCGCGTCTTCGCCGCCGACGACCGTTGAGTCGCCCGCTGGTCGGTTCCGACCAGGGGGCCCGTTCGGCCTTGTCCCACGGAACGAAGATCGCCGGCCGCCGCTCCCCGATGCTGGCAGGCATGGGCGAACGGCGGGGTGATGAGCGGTGACCTTCGATCTCGAGTACTGGAGGCGGCGGCTGGACGACCTGCGCCGCGAGCACGAGGTGCCGGCGACGTCGCTGGCCGTGCTCGTCGACGGCGAGGTCCACGCGCTCGCCGGCGGGGTGCTGAACGTCGAGACCGGCGTCGCGGCGACCCCGGACGCCGTGTTCCAGATCGGCTCGACGACCAAGGTCTACACGGCGACCGCGATCATGCGGCTGGTCGACGCCGGCAAGCTCGACCTCGACGCGCCGCTGACCGCGGCGCTGCCGGACTTCCGCGTCGCCGATCGCGAGGTGACCGAGCGGGTCACGGCCCGCCATTTGCTGACCCACACGAGCGGCATCGGCGGCGACGTGTTCACCGACACGGGGCGCGGCGACGACGCGGTACGGCGCTACGTGGAGGAGTGCGCGACGCTGGGCCAGGACGTTCCGTTCGAGGCGACGTTCTCCTACTGCAACACCGGCTTCGTGATCCTCGGCCGCGTCGTCGAGCAGCTCACCGGTGAGACGTGGGAAGAGGCCATCGGCGCCTCCGTGCTGCGCCCGCTGGGCCTCGACGAGACGGTCACGCGCCCCGAGGAGGCGCTCCGACGGCGGTGGGCGTACGGACACGTGCCAGGGCCGGACGGTCCGAGGCTCGCGCCGATCGCGATGCTGCCGCGCTCGTCCGGTCCGGCCGGCGGCGTCGTGTGGGCCAGCGCGCGCGACGTGGTCGCGTTCGCGCGGCTCTTCCTCGACGAGGGACGCGCGAGCGACGGCACGTCCGTGCTGGCGCCGGACGCGGTGGCCGAGATGCTGCGGCCCCAGGTCCCGGTGGCCGAGCGCTGGTCGTCCGGGGACTTCCGGGGTCTCGGCTGGCAGCTCGACGACCGCGGCGGGCGCCGGGTCTTCCTGCACGGCGGCACGACGGTGGGACAGCGGGCCTTCCTCGAGGTCGTGCCCGACCGTCGCGTCGCCGTCGCGCTGCTCACCAACGGGGGCGGGTCGCGGCCGCTGGCCACCGCGCTCTACGCCGAGCTGCTGGCCGACCTCTGCGGGCTCGAGGCCCCGGTTGCCCCCGGGCCCGACCTCGCCGCGTCGGCGCGACCCAACGATCCCGTCGTGGGCGTCTACGAGCGGTACGGATCGCGCACCGAGATCCGCTGGCGCGACGGCGCGCTGGCGGGCGTCGACCGGCTCGTCGAGCCGCTCGCGTCCCAGCTGCCGGGCGTCGGACCGGTCCCGTTCGAGCTGCGGCGCAGCGACGCCGGCCCGACGACGTACGTCGCCCGCGACGCCGACCAGGAGGAGTGGCGACCGCTGGTCCTGTTCGACGCCGGCGGCGATCGCTACCTGCACACCGGCGGTCGGGCTCAGCGCGAGCTCGGCTGAGCCCCACCACACCAAGGAGCCCCTATGACCGTGATCGAGAACGACACCCTGCAATCGCGCCTGCGCGAGCTCGCGCAGGCGGCCGACGTCCCCGGCGCATCGCTGGCGGTGTTCGCCGACGGGCGGCTGCGGACCGCGACCCACGGCGTCCTCAACGTCGAGACCGGCGTGGAGGTGACGCCGGAGTCCGTGTTCCGGATCGCCTCGATCACCAAGGTCTACACGGCAACCGTGATCATGCGGCTCGTCGACGCCGGCAAGCTCGACCTCGACGCCCCGGTCGTCGACGTGCTGCCGGAGCTGCGCGTGGCGGACCCGGACGTGACGGCGCGCGTGACCGCGCGTCATCTCCTGACCCACACCAGCGGGATCTCGGGCGACGTGCTGGCCGAGGGCGGGCGGGGTGACGATGCGCTCGAGCGCTTCGTCGCGGCCTGCGCCGACGTCGGTCAGGACGTGCCCCTCGGGACGGTCGTGTCCTACAGCAACACGGGATTCTCGCTGCTGAGCCGGATGATCGAGCGGATCACCGGCTCCGTCTGGGACGTCGCGATGCGCGACCTGCTGTTCGCCCCGCTGGGACTGAAGAGCACGGTGGTCCTCCCGGAGGATGCGCTGCGGTTCCGCGTGTCCTACGGGCACGACGCCGAGCCCGGCGAGCCGCCGAGCCTCTACCCGGTCTGGTCGCACGACCGCGCGATGGCCGGGGGAGGCTCGATCATCGCCAGCGCCGAGGACGTGATCAGCTTCGCGCGGCTGATCCTCGACGGCGGCTGCGCGCCGGACGGGACGCGGCTGCTGTCGGACGCGGCGCTGGCCGAGATGCTGCGGCCGCAGCAGTCGGTCGCCGAGCACTGGCTCTCGGGCGATCACTGGGGCCTCGGCTGGCAGCGGCACCGCTGGAGCGAGCAGGACGTGTGGTGGCACGACGGCACGTTGGACGGGCAGTACTCCTGGCTGCGCGTGGTCCCCGAGCGCGGCGTGGCGATCGCGCTGCTGACCAACGGCGGCCGCGTGATCGACTTCGCTAACGAGCTGTACGCGGAGCTGCTCGAGGAGCTGTGCGATATCGCGGTGCCCGCCTGGCCGCAGCCGCGTGTCGAGGCCGGCGAGCGCCTCAGCCCGGAGCTCGCCGGGGTCTACGAGCGCTACGGAGTGCGGATGACCGTCGGCGATCGTGAGGGGGCGCCGTACGCCACGATCGAGCTGGTCGAGCCGCTGCGCTCGCAGCTGGGGCACATCGAGCCCGTCGACGTGACGATCGCGCCCAGCGACGCCGGCCCCGACGTCTACGTCGGGCGGTTGCCGCAGGCGGGCGACACGTGGCTGCCGATGGTCTTCTTCGAGCTCCGCGGTGAGCGCTACGTGCAGTTCGGCTCCCGCGCGAGCCGCAAGGTGGCCTGAGCGTGCGGAGCGAAGCACGGTGAGCGGTGGAATGGTCGACGGATCGGTCCTCGTCGTGCGCGAGCGCGAGCTGCGCGACCTCGTCGGGCCCGCGGACGCGCTGCCGGTCGTGCACGACGCGTTCGTGCGGCTCGGCCGCGGAGAGGTCGAGCAGCCGGACGTCCTGTCGCTGGAACTGCCCGCCCACCGTGGAGAGGTCCACGCGAAGGGCGCCTACGTCCACGGGGCGCCGACGTTCGCGATCAAGGTCGCGTCGGGCTTCTACGACAATCCGGCGCGCGGCCTGCCCGTCAGCGCCGGCGCCGTCTGGGTGTTCGACGCGCGGACCGGCGCCCTGCGCGCGATGCTGCTGGACAACGGCTTCCTCACCGAGCTGCGGACGGGGGCGGCAGGTGCGCTGTCGGTGCGGCTGATGGCCCGCCAGCCGGTGCGCACCGTCGCGGTGGTCGGCACCGGCGGACAGGCCCGCCACCAGCTGCGCGCGCTCGCGACGGTGTGCGCGCCGACCCACGTGCGGATCTGGGGTCGCCGCGCGGAAGCCGCCGCGCGCTGCGCCCGCGAGCTCTCCGACGAGCTCGGCCTGCGCGTGGAAGCGGTGGCGTCGCTCGCGGACGGCGTGGGCGGCGCCGACGTCGTGGTGACCACCACGCCGTCGCGGACGCCGCTGGTTCGGGCCGAATGGGTCTCGCCGGGTACGCACGTCGTCGCCGTCGGGTCCGACCTGCCCGGCAAGGTCGAGCTCGATCCGGCGCTGCTCGGCCGGGCGACGGTGGTCGCCGACCGGCTCGCGCAGTGCCGCGAGCAGGGCGAGATCGCCGCGGCGCTGGCCGCGGGGACGATCGTCGCGGCCGATGTCGTGGAGCTCGGCGCGATCGCCGCCGGCGACGCGCCGGGGCGCCGCACCGAGGACGAGATCACCGTGGCGGACTTCACCGGGGTCGGCGTGCTCGATACCGCGATCGCGGGGCTCGCGGTCGATCGGGCGCGTGCGGCCGGCGTCGGCGAGCAGCTGCGCCCCTGAGGCGCCGGGCCGGCCCCGGCCGGGACCGCGTCGCCGCGCGCGTCCGGTCGGGCTCAGGCGGGCAGCGCGCTGCGCAACAGCCGCAGCAGGTTGCCACCCATGATCGCGCGGACGTCGTCGGCGCCGTAGCCGCGCGCGGACAGCGCCGTGGCGAGCCGCGGATAGTCCTGCGGCCCCTCGAGCTCGTCGATCGCGCTGTCGGCGGGCATCCCGTCGTAGACGAGGTCGGCCTCGCCGCAGGCCCGCACGATCTGGCGCAGGAAGTCGCCGCCGAGCGCCACGTGCTCGACGCCCATCACCGCGACGGCGTGATCGACGTGGTCCAGGAAGCGCTCCACCGTCGGACGCTCCGGGTCGATCACGATCGGGTGGGGCATCGCCCCCAGCAGGCCGCCGCGGGCGGCCAGCGCCTCGAGCTGCCCGTCGGTGAGGTTGCGCGGATGGTCGTAGACGGCCCGGCACGCGGCGTGGCTGGCGACGACGCCGCCCTGCGGGGCCAGCGCGAGCACGTCGGCGAACGTGCGCGGCGAGGCGTGGGCGAGGTCGAGCACGATCCCGCGCGCGATCATCCGCTCCACGAGCCGCTCGCCGAGCGAGGTCAGGCCGTCCTCGTGGTGGCAGCCGGCGGCGAAGGCGTTGCGCTCGTTCCAGGTCAGCGACCCCATCCGCACGCCGAGATCGGCGAGCACGTCGATCAGCCACGCGTTCTCGCCCAGCGCGGACGCGCCCTCGAGCGCCAGGAGCAGGCCGGTGCGACCGTCGCCGAGCCGGTCGAGGTCGGTCGCGGACGCGACGTCGACGACGCGCTCGGGGTTGGCCGCGACGCCAGCGCGAAAGCTGCGGGCCTGGCGCAGCACCTCCACGAGGCCGTCGCCGCGCGGCAGGTCCGCGTCGACGTAGATCGCGCAGACCTGGAGCGCGACGTTCCCGCGGCGGAGCGGGTCCAGCCAGCGCGATCGCAGCGGATCGGGATCGCCCAACTCGTGCTCCGCGTGGGCCAGCTCCTGGAGCAGGTCGCTGTGGGCGTCCGCGACCGGGACCGGGTCAGTAGGTCTCGTCATCGCCCCACGTTCGCACCGCGCCCGTCGTCCCGGCTCGTCGGGACCGACGAACGACGGCGCTGGCGATCATCGCAAGGCACGAAGCGGACACGCTGCGGAGCGACGATGCTCGACCGTCATGCCCACCGCTGCGCCCGACGGCGACGATCTCGCACCGCCCACGCTCGCCGCGATCGAGCGGGCTCGCCGGGTGGTCGGGGCCACGCTGCCGCCGACGCCGCTGCTGGCGGCCGACGGGCTGGGTCCCGGGACGCTGCTCAAGCTCGAAGCTGCCCAGCCGACCGGTTCGTTCAAGGTCCGCGGCGCGCTGACGGCGCTGTCGGCGCTGGCGGCCGATCGCGAGGTCGTCACCGTGTCGACGGGCAACCACGCGATGGCCACCGCGTGGGCGGCCGGGCGCCTCGGGCGCCGCGCGCGGATCGTCGTGCCGAGCACGATCGCCCCGCCGAAGCTGGCCGGGCTGCGGCGGTTCGACAGCACCGTCGAGGTGGTCGAAGGGTCGTACGACGCCGCCGAGGAGCACGCGTTGCGCGTCGCCGGCGCGGCCGGGCGCTGGCTGTCCCCGTACAACGACCCGCTCGTGATCGCCGGCCAGGCGACGCTCGGTGCCGAGCTCGAGCACCTGAGCGGTCCGCTCACCGTCGTCGTCCAGGTCGGCGGCGGCGGGCTGTTGGCCGGGGTGGCGCTCTGGGCCCGCCACCGCGGGAACGTGCGCGTCGTCGGCGTGGAGTCCGACGTCTCGCTCGCGGTTAGCGCCGCGATCGCCGCCGGGACGGTCACGCCGGTCGAGGTGGGAGAGACGCTTGCCGACGGGATGGCGGGCAACATCGAGCCCGGATCGATCACCGTCGGCGTGATCGCCGCGTGCGTCGACGCGATGATCACCGTCGACGACAGCGAGATCACCACCGCGATGCGCTGGCTCGCCACCCACCACGGCGTCGTCGCGGAGGGGGCCGGTGCGGTCGGCGTGGCGGCGCTGCTGGCCGGCAAGGTCGCGGTCGAGGGCCGCGCGGTCGCGATCGTGTCCGGGCGCAACGTCGCGCTGCCGGTGCTCGCCCGGGTGCTGGCCGGCGAGGTCTGAGGACCGCCCGGCGCGTCTCCTTCCGCAGTCCGCGGCGCGCCGCGTCAGCCGGCCGGCTCGGCGGCGGACGCCACCTGCTCCAGCGCCTGCATCGCGTGGTCGACGTCCTCCGGGGTCCCGACGCTGATCCGGGTGCCGAACGGCGGCAGCGCGCGACTGATCACGCCTTCGGCCTCCAGGAGGGCGCTGATCTGCGGCGCCCGCTCGCCGAGGGCCAGCCAGACGAAGTTGCCGTAGCCGTCGACGACCGGGTAGCCGAGCGCGCGGGCGTGCGCCGCCAGTCGCCGCCGGCCCGCGCTCAGCTCGGCGAGCCGCTCGTGAAGCTCGCCGGCGCCGTCGAGCGCCGCCATCGCTCCCGCCTGCGCCAGCGCCGTCACGTTGAAGGGGATATGGCTGCGCCGGATCGTGGCGATCACGTCGGGGGCCGCGATGCAGTACCCGATCCGCAGCCCCGCAAGGCCGTAGGCCTTCGAGAACGTCCGCGTCACGGCGACGTTGGGGAACTCGTCCAGCAGCGTCAGCGCGTCGCGGTATCCGGGCTCGTCGACGAACTCCCGGTAGGCCTCGTCGAGGATCACCAATCGATCGCTCGGCACGCGGGCGAGGAACGCGGCGATCTCGTCCCGGCCCAGCAGCGTGCCGGTCGGGTTGTTGGGATTGCAGACGAGGATGCAGCGGGTGCGGTCGCTGATCGCGTCGGCCATCGCGGGCAGGTCGTGGCGTGCGTCGATCAGCGGCACGCCGACGGCCCGGGCGCCGGCCAGCGACGCGAGCAGCGGATAGCCCTCGAACGACGGCCACGCGTAGAGCAGCTCGTCCCCCTCGCCGGTCGTCGACAGCACCGCCTGTTGGAGCAGGATCATCGAGCCGGCCCCGACCGCGACCCGGTCGACGTCCACGCCGTTGGCGGTGGCGATCCGCTCGCGCAGCGCCGTCGCGTGCGGGTCGGGGTAGCGGTTGAGGCCGGCCGCCGCCTGCGCGATGGCCTCGCGGACCGCGGGGGAGGGCGCGAACGGCATCTCGTTGGAGGCGAGCGCCGCGATCCGCTTCCCGGTGGCCGCGCCAGCCGGCTTGCCCGGCTTGTAGGGCTGGATCGTCGCGATCGACGGGCGCATCCGCACGGCCGCGGGAGCCCGCGGCGACGGGTCGTTGGTGAGCTGCGACGCGGACGCGTTGACGGACATCGTTCAGACAGTACAGTAGTACCCGGTGAGGTGTTATCTATAGGTGCTCACGGTCGGCGGATGGGTCCGCGGTGGCCCGGCGCCGGGCGATTCGACTGCGGTGGTCGAGCACGATCAGCGACTTCGTGCCTGTGACGTTGCGGCTCCGGCGCAGCTGGTTGACGGCCTGCTTGAGATGGGCGACGTCGGCAACGCGAATGCGGACCAAGGCGTCGGGGTCGCCGGCCATCGTGAAGACCTCGCGTACCTCGGGTCGCTGCGCGATCTCGGCGGAGAACGCGTCGGCGTCGGCCTGGCCGTCGAAGCGGACCTCCGTGAATGCCTCGATCTCGGAGCCCAGCTTGCCGTGGTCGAGCACGACGCTGTAGCCGGCGATCACGCCCTGGCGCTCCAGGCGGTCGATCCGTCGCTTGACGGGCGCGGGCGACAGGTTCACGTGCGTCGAGATGTCGGCGATCGTCCGCCGGGCGTCCTCCTCCAGCAGCGCCAGGATCCGGCGGTCGGTCTCGTCGATCTGCACGCGTTCGCTCATGACGCCACCGTATGCGCCGAGCGTCGACTGCGCAAGAAGAAGGATATGTACTCGCGATCACCGTGCCCAAAGTTGCGCCTCAGGCACGAAGTGCGCGCGTTGATTGCGCGCCCGATCGACTTCGGGTGTGCTCGTACCGTTCAGCGACGGGTCTAGGGGAGCACGTGGAGATGGCATTG
Source organism: Patulibacter sp. (assembly GCA_015478825.1). Lineage (GTDB taxonomy): Bacteria > Actinomycetota > Thermoleophilia > Solirubrobacterales > Solirubrobacteraceae > Patulibacter. Next base: position 16,242 of record JADMKN010000122.1, read on the forward strand.
ACGGGAGATCACGGGATGTGGGCGAGCGAGCAGCTCGTGCTCTGCGCCGACGAGCAGACGGGGCTCCGCGCCGTGATCGCGATCGACGACACGACGCTCGGGCCGGGCCTCGGCGGCGTCCGCCGCGCCGTCTACGCGAGCGACGCCTCCGCGATCTCCGAATGCCGTCGCCTCGCCGCCGGAATGACGCTGAAGAACGCGGTCGCGGGACTGCCGTACGGCGGCGCCAAGTCGGTGATCCTCGATGCGGGACCCGTGCCCGACCGCGACGCGCTGATGCGCCGCTTCGGCACGTTCGTCGCCCGCACCGGGGGCGCCTACGTTCCCGGCGTCGACATGGGCACGACGACCGGTGATCTCGGAGCCATCCGCTCGGCGGGCGTCGCGGTCTCGTGCGCCGACGAGGACCCGTCGCCGTGGACGGCGCTTGGCGTCGCCGCCGCGATCGTCGCCGCGGTCGAGCAGCTCGACCGCCGCGACGGGATCGACGGGGCGACCGTGCTCGTCCAGGGCGCCGGGCACGTCGGTGACGCGCTCGCTCGCGACCTCGCGGCCCGCGGCGCGCGCCTGCTGATCGCCGACGTCGACGCCGGCCGCGCCGAGGCGCTCGCGAGCGCCGTCGGCGGCGGGACCGTCGCGGACTCCCGCGCACTCACGACCCCGTGCGACGTGCTCGCCCCGTGCGCCATCGCCCGCGTCGTCTCCGAGCGGACGATCGACGGACTCGCCTGCCGGATCGTCGCCGGCGCCGCCAACGACACGCTCGCGACGCGGGCCGATGCGGAGCGGCTGGCGCGGCGCGGAATCGCCTACGTCCCCGACTTCGTGGCCAACGCGGGCGGCGTCGTCCAGATCCATGCGTCCGAGAGCGGTCACGACGAGGCTCGCTTGCGCGCCGACGTGCTCGCGATCGGCGCGCGCGTCCGCGGATTGTTGGAGGAGGCCGCCCGGGCCGGCGAGACCGCGCTGACGATCGCCGAGCGGCACGCGGCGCGGATCCTGCGCGCCGCCCGTGCGGACCGCCAGGCGGACGGAGCGGGGCAGGCGGTCGCATGAGCACGCTCCTCCCACTCGCGCGACCGGACGTGTCGCTCGACGACAAGTACGACGCCGTCGCCGGCCCGGTCCTGCTGAACGGGATCCAGGCGCTGGTGCGGATCGCGCTCGACCAGCAGCGGCTCGACGAGCGCGCGGGTCACCGGAACGGGATCTTCGTCAGCGGCTATCCGGGCTCGCCGCTGGGCGGCGTCGATCGCGAGCTCGAGCGCGAGCACCAGCGGTTGTCGGCGGCACGGGTGGTCTTCCGGCCGGGGCTCAACGAGGAGCTGGCGGCCACCGCGGTCTCGGGCACGCAGCTGCTCGGGGAACTGGAGCGGCGGCGCGTGGACGGGGTGACCGGCTTCTGGTTCGGCAAGAGCCCCGGGCTCGACCGCGCCGCCGACGCGATCCGCCACGGCAACCTCGCGGGCACGTCGCCGCTCGGCGGGGCGGTGGCGTGGATCGGCGACGATCCGGCCAGCAAGTCGTCGACGGTGCCCAGCTCCTCGGAGCCGCTCTGCCGCAGCCTGTTCGTCCCCCTGCTGGCGCCGGGCACGGTGCGCGAGCAGCTGGAGCTCGGCCTGCACGCGGTCGCGCTGTCGCGCCACGCGGGGCTCTGGAGCGGGCTCAAGATCGTGGCCGACGTCGCCGACGCCTCCGCCGTCGTGGAGCTGGACGGGTTGCTCGACGCGATCCCGCAGCTGCCGCCCCGCGCCGCCGGCCGACCGCCGGTGCTGCTACCGCCCGCCAACCTCGACGCCGAGCACGACCTGATGGTCGCGCGGCTCGCGCGTGCCTCCGAGTACGCGCGGGCGGCCGAGCTGAACCGGATCGTGTTCGACCCGCGCCGTCCGCGGATCGCGCTGGTCGCGGCCGGGATGGGCTTCCAGGCGATCCTGCGGGCGACCGCGGACCTTGGCCTGGACGCCGACGCTTGCGAGCGGCTCGGCTTGCGGCTGGTGCAGCTGTCGATGCCCTGGCCGCTGGAGCGCGACGAGCTGCGCCGGCTGGCCGGCGGCGTCGAGACGGTGCTCGTCGTCGAGGACAAGCTGCCGTTCGTCGAGCAGTTGGTGCGCGACGCGCTCTACCGCCTACCGGACGCGCCGCTGGTGCTCGGCAAGCAGGACGGCGACGGCGCGCCGCTGCTGAGCGCGCGCGGTGCGCTGTCGGCCGACGACGTCGCCCAGGCGATCGCCCGGATCGTCGGCTCGGAAGCGCTCGGCGAGCCGGGGCGCGAGCGGCTGGCGCGGATCGAGCGACGGCGCGGCGCGGTGGGCAGGCTGGCGGTGCAGCCCCAGCGCACGCCGTACTTCTGCTCGGGCTGCCCGCACAACGTCTCGACCCGCGCTGACGCCGAGCAGCTGGTCGGCGTCGGGATCGGCTGTCACATCATGGTCGCGCTCGACGACGGTGACCGTCGCGGGAAGCTGCTGGGGATGCCCCAGATGGGCGGCGAGGGCGCCCAGTGGATCGGCCTGGAGCCGTTCACCGACGACGAGCACTTCGTCCAGAACATCGGCGACGGGACCTTCCACCACTCGGGCTCGCTCGCGCTGCGCGCGGCGGTCGCGGCGGGCTCCCGGATCACCTACAAGCTGCTCTACAACGACGCGGTCGCGATGACCGGCGGACAGGACGCGCCGGGCCGGCTGCCGATCCCGCAGCTGACGCGCTGGCTGGCGCTGGAGGGCGTCAAGCGGATCGTCGTCACGACGCCCGAGCCACAGCGCTACCGACGGATCACGCTCGACCCGATCGCGACCGTCCGCCACCGCGACGAGCTCTCCGCGGTCGAGCGCGAGCTGGGGACCGTCGACGGCGTCACCGTGCTGATCCACGACGATCGCTGCGCGACCGAGAAGCGGCGGCTGCGCAAGCGCGGCACGCTCGAGGCGCCGTCGCAGCGGATCTGGATCAACGAGCGCGTCTGCGAGGGCTGCGGCGACTGCGGCGAGCAGTCGACCTGCCTCTCGGTCGTGCCGACGCAGACCGAGTTCGGCCGCAAGACCCGCATCGACCAATCCTCCTGCAACCAGGACTTCACCTGCCTGAAGGGCGACTGCCCGTCGTTCCTGCAGGTGACGCCGGCGGTCGCGCCGGGGCACGGCCCCGCGCCCGCGCGAACGGACCCGCCGACGGCGCTGCCGGCGCCCGTTGCGCGGGTCGGACGCGAGGCGTTGCTGCGGATGCCCGGCGTCGGCGGGACCGGCGTGGTCACCGTCTCGGCGATCGTGCAGATGGCGGCGCATCTAGACGGCCGCTATGCGGCGGGCCAGGAACAGATCGGGCTGGCGCAGAAGGGGGGACCGGTGATCTCCGATATCCGGATCTCCGACGCGCCGGTCGAGGGTCAGCTGCGGGCGGGCGCCGGCGCCGCCGACGCGCTGATCGGGTTCGACCTGCTCGGTGCCGCCGCGCCCGAGACGCTTGGCGTGGCCGACCCCGAGCGGACCGTCGCGGTCGTCAACACCGCCGCGACCCCGACGGCGCAGATGATCACCGACCCCACCGTGTCGTTCCCGCGGGCGAGCGGCCCGCGACGGCGGATCGAGCGCGCGACCAGGCCCGGCGAGGCGCTGTTCCTCGACGTCGAGGCGATCGCCAAGCAGCTGTTCGGCGACCACCTGCCGGCGAACCTGCTGCTGCTCGGCGCCGCCTACCAGCACGGCTGCGTGCCGATCGGCGCCGACGCGATCGAGCGCGCGATCGAGCTCAACGGGACCGCGGTGAAGGTCAATCACGCCGCGTTCGCCTGGGGTCGCGCGGCGGTCGCCGATCCGCAGGCGCTGCAGCGGGCGCTCGCGCCGTCGACGGCCGTGGTTGGCACGTCGACGACCGAGCGCGATGCGCCCCCGACCGGCGTCGCGGCGCCGCCCGGCGGGCCCGAACGGCTCGCCCGCCGCGCGCGCCGGCAGGCCGCCACGCTGACGCTCGCGGGGGAGTCCGGGAGCGAGCTGCGGCGGCTCCTGGAGGTGCGCGTGCCGGAGCTGGTCGCCTACCAGGACCGGGCGTACGCGCGCCGCTACGCCGACGCCGTCGCGCAGGTCGCCGCCGCCGAGCGCGAGCGCACCGGCGCCGCCTCGACCGCGGTCGCCGAGGCGTACGCGCGCGGCCTGTTCAAGTTGCTGGCGTACAAGGACGAGTACGAGGTCGCGCGGCTCCACCTCGACGTCGCCGATCGCGCTCGCCGTGAGCAGGAGCTGGGCGCCGGCGCAAAGGTCGCGATCATGCTGCACCCGCCGCTGCTGCGCGCGCTGGGGATGAAGCGCAAGATCGCGATCCGCGTGGGCGCCGGCCCGCTGATGCGGACGTTGGTGGCCGCCCGGCGGCTGCGCGGCTCCAGGCTGGACCTGTTCGGCTATGCGCACGTACGCCGGGTCGAGCGTGCGCTCGTCGATGAGTACGACCTTCTCGTGCGGCGCGGCCTGGCGCGGCTCGACGCCCGCAACGCGGGACTGGTGGCCGAGCTGGCCGACCTGCCCGACGTGGTGCGTGGCTACGAGGAGATCAAGCTCCGCAACATCGAGCGTTTTCGCGCACGGGCGTCCGAGCTGATCGAGCAGATCGAGGATCCGGCGAAGGCGGAGGCGTGAGCACGATCAGGGCGAACGGGGCAGCGATGCGGATGCCCGCCGAGTGGTCGGAGCACGAGCGGACGCTGATCGCCTGGCCGGCGCGCGAGGACGCCTGGCGCGGGGTGACGATCGAGGACGCGCGGGCCGCCCACGCGCAGGTCGTCGCCGCGGTCGCGGCGTTCGAGCCGGTGACCCTGGTGGCGGATCCGGCGCACGTCGAGGACGCGCGGCGTCGCGTGACCCACGACGACGTGGAGGTCGTCGCGTTGCCGATCGACGATTCGTGGCTGCGCGACTCGGGGCCGATCGTCGTCACCGGCACCGACGTGCAGGGCCGTCCGGCGCGGGCCGCCGTGGACTTCCGTTTCAACGCGTGGGGGGAGGCGTTCGTCCCCTACGACCGGGACGCGGCAATCGCCGCACGGCTGCTCGAGCACCTCGGAATCGACCGCATCGCGTCGTCGCTGGTGCTGGAGGGCGGCTCGATCGCCGTGGACGGCGAGGGCACACTGCTGACGACCGAGCAGACGAGCCTCAACGCGAACCGCAACCCGGACGCGACGCGCGAGCGGATCGAGGACGAGCTGCGGGCGCGGCTCGGCGTCGAGCGGGTCGTATGGCTCGGGCAGGGGCTGGTCGAGGACGTCGACACCGACGGGCACGTCGACAACATCGCTGCATTCCTGGCACCGGGCCGGGTACTGCTGCAAACGGTCGCCGACGACGCCGATCCGAACGCCGCCAACGCCGCCGAGAACCGGCGCCGGCTGCTCGATGCGGGCCTCGAGGTCGTCGACTTCGAGCTGTTGCCGCGCACCATGCGGGACGGCGAGCCGATCGTCGTCCCCTACGTGAACTTCTTCCTCGCCAACGGCGCCGCGATCGTGCCGGTCGCGCAGCTGGACCCGGACATGGACGACGAGGCGCTGGCCCGGCTCGGTGCGCTGCTGCCCGGACGCGAGGTCGTCGGGGTCCCCGGTCTCGTGCTCGCCCACGGCGGGGGCGGCGTCCACTGCATCACCCAGCAGGTCCCCGTCGTCCCCGACCCGGAGCACGATCGATGAGCTGGTCGGCCGGGATGTAGCGAGGAGCGTCCAGGCTGGTTCGGCGCCGCCGCGTCAGCCGGGCTGGGCGGTCCGCCGGAAGTGCTCGCCGGCCGGACCCGCGAGCTGCGCGTGGACGGCGTCGAAGATCGACACCGCGTCGCTGCGCAGCGCATGCAGCGGGTCGATCTCGCGCGGGAGCTCGGGGTCGGTCGCCGGGAACTCGCGGAAGCGGTGGAACATCACCGTGCGCGTCGCGAACGCATCCCGCGCGGACAGCCGCTCGCCCTTCCCCGGGTGGCGCAGAGGGCCGTGGTCGGCGACGAACGCGCGGTACTGCTCGGCCGCGGCATCGACGTCCCACGCCTGCGCGATCAGCGCCGTCGGCGGCAGGTCGCGCGAGAGGCGGCCGACGAAGACCGACGCGAACGCGTCGACCTCGAGGTCCCGCAGCACCGCGCGAGCCTCCGGCTCGCGATCGTGGGCGGCGACCCACGTACCGTCCTGGACCGGGCCGAAGCCGAGGAACCGCAGACGCGACGCCAGCCGCGAGCGGGCGACGCGGTTGGATTCCGGCATCGCGTGCCAGACCATCGTCCAGGCGTCGCCGGGGGCGTCCGCGCGGCCGAAGCTGTAGATCCGCCGGTCGCCGTCGCGGAGCAGCTCCTCGGCCCGGCTCGTCAGCGTGTAGGAGACCAGCCGTCCCTGCTTGTGCCGCTCGAGCAGCCCGCGCGAGGCTAGGCGCGCCAGGGCCGCCCGCGCGGCCTCCGTCGAGAACCCGAGCTCGCCGAGCAGCGCGACGGCACCGCCCGACCAGACCTGCGCGCCCGGGGTGCGTAGATGCAGGCCGAGGATGGTCAGGACGAGGTCCTGGGGCTGGAGGGCTGGGCGGCTGGCGTTGACCTGGGTGCTCATGCGACGTGGTGTCGGGCGGGATCCGGCCCGCCGCGGTCGGCGGAGACGACGCGGATGGCGATCGCGACGCGGGAGATCCGCTCCTGTCCGGCCTGCCTCGCCCGAGATCATCACATCCCAGCCCGACGTCGTGCGCCTGCGGTGGATGACACGGCCTGCTCTCTGCGCACGGCACTTGAACTGGCACCGTGCGTCAGCGAGATCGTTTGACGCGTTGAGCGGCGAAACTGCGCCTCTTTCGCGCGGGTAACGCGCGATCCGGGCCGGTTTCTTGATCAGGCCACGGCGCGCGCCTAGGGTCGCGCCGATGACCACCGAGGCCGTTTCTGCGCCGGGCCCAGGCGCCCTCCCTGTGGCCGATCTCGAGACGCTCGATGCGGTGCAGCGGCGGGTGTTGTGGTTGGCGACGTCGATCGTGCATCACGCGAACAAGGTGCGGGAAACGCCGTCGGGGGTGAAGGTCGGCGGTCATCAGGCGTCGTCGGCGTCGATGACCGGGATCATGACGGCGCTGTACTTCGGGCACTTGCGGGGTCCGGATCGGGTGTCGGTCAAGCCGCACGCGTCGCCGGTGCTGCACGCGATCAACTACCTGCTGGGCACGCTGGACGAAAAGTGGCTGACCGAGCTGCGGTCGTTCGGCGGTCTGCAGTCGTACCCGTCGCGGCGCAAGGATCCGGATCCGGTGGACTTCTCGACCGGGTCGGTCGGGATCGGCGCGACGGCGACGCTGTGGTCGGGTGTCGCTCACCGCTATGTGGCTGAGCACTTCGACGTGCCCCGTGGTGGTCGTCAGGTGGCGCTGCTCGGCGATGCGGAGCTGGACGAGGGGGCGATCTGGGAGGCGTTGGTCGATCCGATGGTGCCCAAGCTCGGCGAGACGATGTGGGTGGTCGACCTGAACCGTCAGTCACTGGACCGGGTCGTGCCGGACATCGCGGCGGGCCGGATCGGCGGGATGTTCGAGGCGGCGGGATGGCAGACGATCACCGTCAAGTACGGCCGGTTGCTGCGCGCGCTGTTCGAGCAGGAGGGCGGTGGCGACCTGCGTCGCCGGATCGACACGATGGGGAACGAGGAGTACCAGTTGCTGCTGCGCACCCCGGTCGAGCAGGTGCGCGAGCGGTTGATCGGGTCCGGGCGGGGGAAGAAGGGCGTCGCGCGCGTCGTGGGGGACCTGGACGACCGCGAGGTCGCCCGCGCGATCCGCGATCTCGGCGGCCACGACCTGCAGGACCTGCTGGATGCCTACGCCCAGGCCGACGCGGCGACGGACCGTCCGAGCGTGGTCTTCGCCTACACGATCAAGGCGTGGTCGTTGCCGACGCAGGGCCATCCGGCCAACCACTCGGCGTTGATCTCGACCGCCCAGTGGCAGGAGCTCGCCGGGCAGTTGGGCGTCGACCACGAGGTTCCGTGGGCGCGGTTCGAC
>JADMKN010000123.1 GCA_015478825.1 Patulibacter sp.
GCCGCCGACGGCCCGATGCCGCAGACGCGCGAGCACATCCTGCTCTGCAAGCAGGTCGGCGTCCCGTACATCGTGGTCTTCCTCAACAAGGCCGACATGGTCGACGACGAGGAGCTCCTGGAGCTCGTCGAGGTCGAGGTCCGCGAGCTGCTCTCCGAGTACGACTTCCCGGGCGACGACACGCCGTTCGTGGTCGGCTCGGCGCTCAAGGCGCTCGAGGGCGACGCGGACTACGAGGCCAAGATCCTCGAGCTCGCCGAGCAGCTCGACACCTACATCCCGGAGCCGGTCCGCGCGCTGGACAAGCCCTTCCTGATGCCGGTCGAGGACGTCTTCTCGATCACGGGTCGCGGCACGGTCGCCACGGGTCGCGTCGAGCAGGGCGTCATCAACGTCGGCGACGAGGTCGAGATCGTCGGCATCCGCGAGCCCAGCAAGACGACCGTCACGGGCGTCGAGATGTTCCGCAAGCTGCTCGACCGCGGTGAGGCCGGCGACAACATCGGCGCGCTGCTGCGTGGCACGAAGCGCGAGGACATCGAGCGCGGTCAGGTCCTGTGCAAGCCGGGCTCGATCACGCCGCACACGAAGTTCAAGGCTGAGGTCTACGTCCTGAAGAAGGAGGAGGGTGGCCGTCACACCCCGTTCTTCTCGGGCTACCGTCCGCAGTTCTACTTCCGCACGACCGACGTGACCGGCGTCGCGACCCTCCCCGAGGGCACCGAGATGGTCATGCCGGGCGACAACGTGACGATGGACATCGAGCTGATCCAGCCGATCGCCATGGAGCAGGGCCTGCGTTTCGCCATCCGCGAGGGTGGCCGTACGGTCGGCTCGGGCGTCGTCGCCGAGGTCACCGAGTAACACCGAGCATCGAACACGGGGCGGCTCCTCCACGAGCTGCCCCGCTTCGCGCCTCTCCCGGCTGCGCCACTGACGCGCATCCGGGAGACGCACCCGCTGGGCCCGACGCCGCGCGCTGTTTCTGCGCCACCACGGGCGGGCGGGACCGGAACTTCTCCGGGAAAACCCAGCGTAAATCTTCTTCCAGTCATCAGACGGAACGGACAGCAGAGAGCCCCGATGGCAGCCGCCACACAAAATAAGATCCGCATCCGCCTCAAGGCCTACGACACGTCGGCCATCGAGTCGGCCGCGAAGGAGATCGTCGAGACGGCCCAGCGCACCGGCGCGACCGTTTCCGGTCCCGTTCCGCTGCCCACGGAGAAGAACGTCTACTGCGTGATCCGTTCGCCGTTCAAGGACAAGGACTCGCGCGAGCACTTCGAGATCCGGACGCACAAGCGACTGATCGACATCCACCAGCCGACCCCGAAGACGGTCGACTCGCTGCAGCGACTCGACCACCTGCCGGCGGGCGTCGACATCGAGATTCGACTGGCGGGCTGATCGAGATGGCAGTGATTCTCGCCAAGAAGCTGGGCATGACCCAGCTCTTCCTCGAAGACGGTCGCGTCGAGCGCGTCACCGTGCTCGAAGCCGGTCCGTGCCCCGTCACCGCCAAGCGGACGGTCGAGCGCGACGGCTACAACGCGGTCCAGCTCGCCTACGGGGCGACCAAGGAGAAGCACCTCTCCAAGCCCGAGCTCGGTCACCTCAAGAAGGCCGGCGTCGGTCCGCACCGCCACGTCGTCGAGTTCCGCGACGCCGAGCTCGAGGTCGAGGTCGGCCAGAGCGTGACCGTCGAGCAGTTCGAGGCCGGCCAGAAGGTCCGCGTCGCCGGCACCTCCAAGGGCAAGGGCTTCGCCGGTACGGTCAAGCGCCACGGCTTCGCTCGCGGCCCCGTCACCCACGGCTCGCACAACACCCGTGCGCCGGGCTCGATCGGCGCCGCCGCGTGGCCCGCCCGCGTGTTCAAGGGCATTCGCGGCCCGGGTCACATGGGCGCAGAGCGCGTGACGCAGCCCGGCCTGACGGTCGTGCGCGTCGACACCGAAGACAACCTGTTGATCGTCCGGGGCTCCGTCCCGGGCGCGAAGAACGGGCTCGTGGAGGTCCGGACCGATGGCTGATGCACCGATCCTGGGCGGCGGCACGCTGCAGCTCGACGACGCTGTGTTCGGCGTCGAGTTCAACGGCCCGCTCGTCCATCAGAACGTTCGCCACGAGCTGAACGCCCGTCGTCAGGGGACCTCGTCCACCAAGACGCGTGGCCAGGTCCGCGGCGGCGGCGCCAAGCCGTGGCGCCAGAAGGGCACCGGTCGTGCCCGGGCCGGCTCCTCGCGCTCGCCGATCTGGACCGGCGGCGGCACGATCTTCGGCCCGCAGCCGCGGCACTTCACCTTCAAGGTGAACCGCAAGGAGAAGCGCGCCGCTCTGCGCAGCGCGCTGTCGCTGCACGCGCTGCGTGGCTCGCTCGCCGGACTCGACGCCGCGGCGTTCGAGACCCCGTCGACGAAGGCCGCGATGGGCACGCTGAAGGACTGGAGCGCCACCGGCTCGACGCTGCTCGTGCTGGCGGAGAACGAGGCGCGGACCGCGCTGTCGTTCCGCAACATCCCGAAGATCAACGTCCTGCCCGCCGGCGCCGTCGGCGTCGCGGACCTGGTCGGCGCCGGGCGCCTGCTGGTCTCCGCCGCCGCGGTCGACGAGCTCGTCGCTCGCGCCAGCGGGGCGACCGCTTCCGAGGAGGTGTCCTGATCATGGACGCGACCCAGGTCATCATCCGTCCGGTCGTCAGCGAGAAGAGCTACGTGCTCGCCTCCATCGGCAAGTACACGTTCCGGGTCCACCCGAACGCGCACAAGACGCAGATCCGACAGGCCGTCGAGGCGCTGTTCGACGTGAACGTGGTCGACGTCAAGACGTCGAGCGTGAAGAGCAAGCCCAAGCGGCGCGGTTCGACCTCGGGTCGCACGCGCTCGTGGAAGAAGGCGATCGTCCAGGTCCGCGAGGGCCAGGAGATCCCGATCTTCCAGTCCTTGGACATCGACCCCGCCCGCCCGCAGGAGTAGACCATGGCGATTCGGAAGCCCAAGCCCACGACGCCCGGTCAGCGCTTCGCGACCTACCCGGACTTCGCGGAGATCACGAAGACGACGCCTGAGAAGACGCTCGTCGAAGGTCTGACGAAGTCGGGCGGGCGCAACAACAACGGTCGCAAGACCGCTCGTCACCGCGGTGGCGGAGCCAAGCGGCTGTACCGCAAGATCGACTTCAAGCGCAACAAGGACGGCATCCCCGCCCGCGTCGCGTCGATCGAGTACGACCCCAACCGCACCGCCTACATCGCGCTGCTGCACTACGCCGACGGCGAGAAGCGCTACATCCTGGCGCCCCGGCGCCTGGAGGTCGGCGCGACCGTCCTGTCCGGCCCTGAGGCCGACATCCAGGTCGGTCACGCCCTGGCGCTGCGCGACATGCCCGCGGGCACGGTCGTGCACAACGTCGAGCTCCAGCCCGGCCGCGGTGGTCAGCTCGGTCGCTCGGCCGGATCCGTGATCCAGCTGATGGCCAAGGACCAGGGCATGGCGACGCTGCGGCTGCCGTCCGGCGAGATGCGTCTCGTCCGCGACGAGTGCCGCGCGACCGTCGGCTCGGTCGGCAACGCCGAGCATCAGAACGTCAAGATCGGCAACGCGGGGCGCAAGCGCCACATGGGCGTGCGTCCGCAGACCCGTGGCACGGCGATGAACCCCGTCGATCACCCGCACGGTGGCGGCGAGGGCTCCACGACGCCCGGTCGTCACCCGGTCACCCCGTGGGGCAAGCCCACGCTGGGGTACCGTACCCGTAAGAAGAACAAGCCCTCGGACCGCTATATCCTGCGCGGTCGCCGTCGCGGTAAGGGCAAGAGGAAGTAGCTGTGAGTCGCTCGAGCAAGAAGGGGCCGTGGGTCGAGGAGCGTCTGATGACGCGCATCGAGACCATGAACGCCTCAAACGAGAAGAAGCTGATCAAGACCTGGTCGCGTGCGTCCACGATCTTCCCGGAGATGGTGGGGCACACGATCGCGGTGCACGACGGACGGAAGCACGTTCCGGTCTTCGTGTCCGAGTCGATGGTCGGTCACAAGCTGG
>JADMKN010000124.1 GCA_015478825.1 Patulibacter sp.
GCTCGCCGTAGGTCGCGAGCACTTCTCGCTGCTGTTCCCGCTCGCCCTGATCGTCGGTCTGATCCAGGCGATCATCGTGCGCGCGCTCGGCGGGAACGACGTCGAGCTCGGCGCGGACACGGTCAGCACGACGGCCTTGATCGGCGTCTTCGTCTCGCTGATCCCGGCGGTCGTCTTCCTCGGCCTGTCGGTCGAGCTGCTGCGCGACGTTCGCGCCGGCCGCGACGCCCGCACGGCCGGGGAGCTCGTCGGCAGCGTGCTGCCGATCGCCCTGCCGCTGCTCTCGCTGGCCCTGTTCGTCGCGGCGGGCACCGTCGCGGGGCTCTTCCTGCTGGTCGTTCCGGGGCTGCTCCTGGCGACGATCTGGGCGGTGGTGCTGCCGGTCTTCGTGATCGAGCGGCCCGCCCTGCTGGCCAGCTTCGGACGCAGCCGCGAGCTCGTCCGCGGGCACGGCTGGCCGGTCTTCGGCACGCTGATGCTGCTGCTGCTCGTGGCGCTGGTGGGCGCGATCCTCGCGACGATCGTGGCCGTCGACCCGGCGAGCATCGTCGGCAGCTTCGTCCAGCTCCTCGTCAGCTCGTTGGTGACGCCGGTCACCACCCTGCTGCTGGCGGCGCTGTACTTCCGTCTCGTCGATCTGCACGGTCCGGTCGCGGACCAGGCGGACGGCGAGCCGGCCCAGGACGCGCCCGTTCGGCGCTACTGACCGGCGACGGCCCCTCTCCTGGCCGGCGACGCGGACGCCCGCCGGCCGCTTCGGCGAGCGCCGGCCCGCACCGGCTCACGAGACGAGCGTCGCCTTCAGCGTGATCTCGACGTTGCCGCGCAGGGCGTTGGAGACCGGGCACGCGGCCTCGGCCTGCTCCGCGAACGAGCGGAACGCGTCGGCGTCGATCGCGGGCACGTCGCCGATCACGGTCAGCTCGGCCCGCGTGATCCCGAAGCCCTCGCCGACCTTGTCGAGGGTGATGCGGACGTCGACGTCGAGCTGGTTCGGCGGCGTGTCGTTCTGCGACAGCACGTTGGAGAGCGCCATCGCGTAGCACGAGGAGTGCGCCGCGGCGATCAGCTCCTCGGGGTTGGTCTGGGTCCGGTCCTCCGGGTCGGCGCGCGAGGTCAGGCTGACCGGGAACGGTCCGCCGGCCCCGGAGCTGACGAGCGTCAGCGCGCCGTTGCCCTCCGTCGCCGATCCCTGCCACTCCGTGGTGGCCTTCCGAAACGCAACGGGCATCTGATCCTCCGGGGAGTGAACGCGGACACGACCCGCGACCGTGGAGCCGGAGCGAGCCAGAGTCCTTGGGTACCCGGGTCAGCTCCGTGCCATGCGCGTCGGTCGCCCGACGACCGCCCAGACGACCGTGCCGACGGCGAGCGAGATCACCGCGACCGACGGCCAGGCGCCGATCTCGTCGCCGAGCGGGTGCGAGAGCGCGAAGCCGGCCAGGAAGACCGCGACCAGCGTCAGCGCGATCGGCAGCCCGCGGTCCGCGCGCCAGACCAGACCGCACCAGAGCGCTCCGAGGAAGAGCACGATCCCGCCCAGCGGTCGAACCCCGGTGACGTCGGCGACGGCGAAGCCGAGCGCCAGCGCGAGCGGAGCGACGAACCAGGTCGGAACCGAGCGGAGCACGCGCCGATGGTACCCGGGCCGGGTCCGGCTACCCGTCGTCCCTCCGCCGATCCAGCTCGACGTCCGCGAACGAGACCGGGTCCTCGATCGGCTCGAGATGGGTGTCGACGGTGACCGCCGCGAACGTCCCGCGGAGCGCCGCCTCCACCTCCTCGACGAAGTCGTGACCCTGCTGGACCGACCACTCGCCGGGCACCAGCACGTGGACCGAGACGAACGCCCGTGGACCGGCACGACGCGTTCGCAGGGCGTGGAAGCCCGTCTGCTCGGTCGTGAACCGTTCCAGCACGGCGTCGATCAGCTCCCGCTCGCCGGGCTCCAGCGCCCGGTCCATCAGGCCGTCCGCCGACCGCCGGACGAGCCCGCAGCCGGCGACCACGATGTTGACCGCGACGACGAGCGCGACGAGCGCGTCGAGCGGGTCCCAGCCGGTGATCGCGACCAGCGCCACGCCGACCACCACGCCGACCGAGGTCCAGACGTCGGTCAGCAGGTGCTTGCCGTCCGCCTCCAGCACCATCGCCCGCTCGCGACGCCCCACCCGGATCAGCAGCAGCCCGACGCTCAGGTTGATCGCCGACGCGACCATCGAGACCGCCAGGCCGATGCCGACCGCCTCGATCGGCTGCGGGTTGATCAGTCGCTCGATCGCGGCCACGCCGATCGTCAGCGCGGCGATCAGGATCAGCGCGCCCTCGACCCCGGCGGCCAGGTAGTTGGCCTTCTCGTGGCCGTAGGTGTGCTCCTCGTCGGCGGGCTGCCCGGCCCAGTGGATGGCGACCAGGCCGAAGATCGCGGCCACGAGGTTGACCACCGACTCCGCGGCGTCGGACAGCAGGCCGACCGATCCGGTCAGCAGCCAGGCCCCGGTCTTGAGCGTGATCGTCGCGAGGGCGGCGCCGATCGCCAGCCACATCAGACGGACGAGGCGACGCTGACGGAGCGCGTCGGCGATCGGGGGAACGGCGGCGGTGGCGGACATCGGGGCAGACCGATCGCGTCCCCCGGGGCCGAGTGCCGCGGGCGGGCGAACCGCGAGAATAGGCCACCGCAACGCCCCGTGCGGGCTGCGGATCACCCGTGATCCAGAGCTTGGCGAGGCTCAATCAGCCGCGGCGGCGCGCCGCAACTGCGCCACCACGTCCGGGCCCTCCAGCGGACCGCGGTGACCCGGCCAGACGACCCGGGGATCGAGATCGGCGAGCACGCCGATCGACGCTCGGGCGCGGTCGGAGTCGACGTTGTAGGCGTCCAGCGGCGCGGCCGCGGGCTGGTCGTGTCCCCACATGTCGGTCATGTAGAGGGCGTCGCTGACCAGCGCCAGCCGGTCGCGCTCGCGCCACAGCCCGATCAGCCCCGGCGCGTGGCCGGGCAACGCGATCACGCGGAAGCCCGCGACGTCGTCCCCCGACTCGACGGTGTCGCTGATCGCCACCGGTCCGCCGTCCCAGACGAACCGATGAAGCAGCGCGTGGAACGCGCGGACGCCGAGCGGCAGCAGGTGGGGCTGCCAGTACTCGCGGCCGCCGCGGCCCTCGGCGAACGGCACGGCGTCCGGATGGCAGAGCACCGGGTACCCGCGGGCGGCGAGCTTCGGCGCCGCCCCGCGGTGATCGGTGTCGGCGTGGCCGAGCACCACCGCGGTGATCCCGCCGAGCGGCGCGGCGGCCCGTTCGATCGCGGCGGCCATCCCCTTCTCCCCCGCGTCGAAGACCACGACCCCGTCCGGCCCCTCGAGCAGGAAGACGTTCATCGCCCGCGCGATCCCGCCGCGCAGCAGCCACACGCCGTCGGCGACCTGCTCGGGCGGCGCGGCCGCGAGCCGGTGGCGCGGGTCGCGAGGACGAGCCGGGCGGAGCGCGGGGCGGCGCATGGCGCTACTCGGCCGACGCCGCCGCGGCGTTCGCGGCGGCGACCCGATCGAGCAGCCGCTTGCCGCGGCGACGGACCATCGCGTTGAACAGCGGCGGCAGGAACCGCTTGACCGCATAGGCGACGCGGCCGTCGCGGTCGGTCAGGATCAGGAACCGCTCGGCCGCGATCTGCTGCTGGATCGTGGCGGCGACCCGCTCCGCGGGGATGTCGGACGCCGTGACCAGCCGGTCCATGAGCTGCCGGACCGCCGGGTCGGGGGTCCGGAACGAGCTCGCCAACCCCGTGCGGAAGAAGCTGGGGCAGACCACCGAGGTGGTGATCCCGGCCGGCTCGAGCTCGAACCGCAGGGTCTCCGACAGCGACACGACCGCCGCCTTGACGACGTTGTAGGACGCCATCAGCGGTGGGTTGACCAGGCCGGCCAACGAGGCGACGTTGACGACGTGGCCGTGCCCCTGCTCGGTGAATAGCGGGACGAACGTCGCGGCGCCGCGGATCACGCCCTTCAGGTTGATGTCGATGATCCAGTCCCAGTCCTCGATCGGCGTGCGGGCGAAGCTGCCCCCGGTCGCGACCCCGGCGTTGTTGACCAGCACGTCGAGTCCGCCCCAGGCCGCGACGCACGCGTCCCGCGCCGCGGCCCAGTCGTCGGCCGAGCGCACGTCGAGGATCTGGCTGCGCACGCGGTCGCCCGCGTCCAGCGCGGTCACCGCCTGCTCCAGCGCCGCCGCGTCGACGTCGGTCAGGAAGACCCGCCACCCGGCGTCGGCGTACCGTCGCGCCAGCGCCAGGCCGAGCCCCGAGGCCGCGCCGCTGATCAGGATCCGTTGGCTCATGGACGCAGCCTACCCGCGGTAGGGGGCGACGTCAGGAGGACGGGGCGAGGGGCAGGCGAACGACGAACTCCGCGCCGCTGGCGTCCCCGTCGTCGGCGAGGTTGCGCGCCATCACCGCGCCGTGGTGGGCCGCGACCACCGCCGCGACGATCGCCAGCCCCAGGCCGGCCCCGTCGCGACCGCGACGACGACCGCCCTCGGCCCGCCAGAACCGCCCGAACAGCACCTCCGGGTCCTCGGTCGGCAGCCCCTCGCCGGCGTCGCGGACGACCAGCCGGACGTGGTCGCCGTCGTGGGCGGCCGTCACGCGGACCGGCGTGCCCGGCGGCGTATGGATCAGCGCGTTCCGGGTCAGGTTGGCGAGCACCTGACGCAGGCTGGCCTCGTCGCCCCAGACGAGCGCGGCGCCGTCGGTCTCGGCGGTGATCGGGCGCGAGGGATCGGTCGCCCGGGCGTCGCGGACGGCGTCGTCGACCAGCGTCGCCACGTCGACCTCGGTCTTCGGCGCGTCGGGGGCTTCGTCGAGCCGGGCGAGCGTCAGCAGGTCTTCGACCAGTCGCCCCATCCGGGCGGCCTCGTCCTCGATCCGCCCCATCGCCCGGTCCAGATCCTGCGGCTCCGCGACCGCGCCGACCCGGAAGAGCTCGGCGTAGCCGCGGATCGACGCCAGCGGGGTGCGCAGCTCGTGGGACGCGTCGGAGAGGAACTGCCGGAGCCGGCCCTCGCTCGCCTCTCGCTCGGCGAACGCCCGCTCCAGCCGGCCGAGCATCCCGTTCAGCGCCGATCCCAGGCGGCCGACCTCGGTCCGCGGGTCCGCGTCGTCGATCCGCCGGTCCAGGTCGCCCGCGGCGATCGCCCCGGCGGTATCGGCCATCCGGTCCAGCGGACGCAGGCCGATCCGGACCAGCGCCCAGGCCAGCCCGGTCAGCAGCAGCAGCGCCGCCGCGATCACCAGCGCCTCCGTCCGCACCAGGCTCTGCAGGGTGTCGTCGACGTCGGTCAGCGGCACGGCCGCGACCAGCGATCCCCCGGCCCCCGCGGGCGCGGTGACCAGGACCCGGTAGCGCAGGTCGCCGTCCCCCTCGGCGTCGGCGGTGAACGGCGGCCCCGGCTCCAGCGTCTCGGGCAGGCCGGGCACGGCCGAGCTCTCGCCGCCGTACTCGCGGGTCGGGGTCAACGGCGTGCCGACGCGCCGTCCGTCGGCGCCGCGCAGCTCGCCGTAGGTCCCGGGCGGAAGGTTCGGCGCGGGACGTCCGCGCCGGCCGGGCCCGTCGGGTCCGCCGCGATCGCCCAGGGGCCGCGGAACGACGCCGGGGGTGCGCAGCAGACCGACCGCGCCGCCCTCGTTGACGATCTCCAGCTGGCGGGCCACGCCGCCGATCGACGACCGTAGCTGCGCGTCGACCTGGTCGAGCAGCGCGGACCGCTGGCTGGTGTAGGTGACCGCGGCGAGCGCGACCATCGCCACCGCGGTCAGCGCGAACAGCGTCGCGATCAGGCGGGTGCGCAGCGTCACGCGGCGCCCCGCGGCGCGCGCAGCATGTAGCCGACGCCGCGCACGGTGCGGATCAGCGGGACGCAGTCGGCAGCGACGTCGAGCTTCTTGCGCAGGTAGCTGACGTAGGTCTCCAGCACCCGGGCGTCGCCGCCGAAGTCGTAGTCCCAGACGTGGTCGAGGATCTGGGCGCGGGTCAGCACGCGGCGCGGATTGCGCAGCAGGAAGCGCAGCAGCCGGTACTCGGTGTCGGTCAGCTCGATCAGCACCCCGGCGCGCAGCACCTCGCGGGTGTCCTCGTCGAGCGACAGGTCCTCGTAGCGCAGCACCGGCGTCGCGTCGGCGTCCGCCTGTCCGGTGCGGCGCAGGATCACCCGGATCCGCGCCACCAGCTCCTCGAGCGAGAACGGCTTGGTGACGTAGTCGTCGCCGCCGCTGGTCAGGCCCCGTAGCTTGTCCTCGGTCGCGTCGCGCGCGGTCAGGAAGACGATCGGCACGTGACCGCGCTGGGCTCCGAGGCGCTCGGCCACCTCGAACCCGGTCATGTCCGGCAGCATCACGTCGAGCACCATGATCTGCGGCCGGAACCCCGCGACCTGCTCCAGGGCCTCGGCCCCGGTCGCGGCGGTCGCGACCGTGAAGTCCTGGAACCGCAGCGCCATCGCGACGACGTCGACGATGTTCGGCTCGTCGTCGACCACCAGCACCCGGGGCCCGGCGGGATCCTCCTGGCCGTTCATGGACGGAGTATCGCCGGTGAACCTGGGAGCTTCCTGGGAACGGGGGAGTCAACCGCGCGCGCTCGGTGACCGCGCGGGGCGATCGTGGCCAGCTCCGGCCACGATCGCACCCCGTGATCAACGGACCGCTACAGCACCGGCGCCTTCGGCAGGCAGGGCACCCACGTCACGCTGCCGGGCTTCAGCGCGTTGCGCACGATCGCCGAGATCCGCGGCCCGAAGCTCATCGACAGGTGATCGCTGAAGTCGATCGGGCAGCCCGTCTGGATCGTGATGTTCTGGACCGTGGCCCCGGGACCGGCCGTCAGGAAGGTCGACTGGTAGGGCGTCGTGACCTCGTCGTACTTCGTCGCGATCACCGTGTAGTCGACGCCCGGAACGGTGTCGCCCCCGGCGTTCAGCGTCGCCAGGAAGTCCGACCCGACGACCTGCTGGATCGCGGCCTCGCCCAGGAACGGCTCGGCGGCGCCGAGCAGCCCGAACGTCGCGCCGAGCGTGCCGATCCCGCTGAGCGTCGTGCCGTGGTGCGTCGCCCCGAGCGTGACCAAGCGGTTGACCTCGCTCGCGCCACCCTCGAACTTCAGGTACTGGCGGGCCATCAGGCCGCCCTGCGAGTGCCCGACGATGTCGACCTCGTCGGCCCCCGTGGCGGCCCGCACGTCGTCCACGAACGCCGCCAGCTCCTCCGCCGACTCCGCGATGTCGCTCGTGCCCTTGAGCGACGGCAGCAGCCCGAGCGCGCTGTTCGCGTCGTCGCCGTAGTTCAGCGCGAAGACGCAGTACCCGTCGGACTTGAGACGGGGAGAGAGCGACGCCCAGTTGTCGTAGCGGTTCTCCCACGTGCCGTGAACGAGCACCACGGGCCGGGGACGCGAGCTGGACGGGTCGCACGACCAGTCGTTGGCGCCCGGCGTGTCGGCGTTGGGCACGAACAGCGAGTAGCCGAACGCCGCGGCGAAGCTGTCGGTCGCCGGTCCGGGGGCCGCGGATGCGGTGGTGACTCCGGCGGTCAGGCAGACGGCGGCCGTGGCCACCGTGCCGAGCGTGCGGGTGATCGAGATGCGCATGGAAGGATTCCTTGTTCGTATCTGGGTTCGGTGTCACCGGGTGGACACCGATAGTCGCCTACCGCCCCGCATATGGAAACGAACATATCCAGAGTGGTACACGGGCGTCAACCACCATGTCCAGGGCGACCGGTCGACATCGCGCACGTCGCCGACGCCGAACGTCGACCGGTCGATCTTCGGCCGGGCGCGCTCACCGCCACCGCGCCGAGACCACACCGCCCGGCCGGGCAACTAGGCTGGTCGGCACCGTGCCGCTTCCCCTGTCCCCGCCGTTCGCCCCGCAGCTCGCGAAGACCCGGACCGCCCTGCCCGAGGGCGACAACTGGGCCTACGAGCCGAAGTGGGACGGCTTCCGCGCGATCGCCTTCGTCGACGGCGACGAGCTGACGCTGCTGTCACGCGGCGGCAAGGATCTGGTCCGCTACTTCCCCGAGCTGACGTTCCCGCCGGGGCGCTACGTGCTCGACGGCGAGATCGTGATCGACGCGCTGTCGATCGAGCGCGGCGGCGGCACGATGCCCGAGGGCGCCCGCGAGGACCCGCAGAACTTCAACGCCTTGTCGCAGCGGATCCACCCGGCGGTCTCGCGGATCGAGCGGCTCGCCGGCGAGATCCCCGCGCGCTACGTCGCCTTCGACCTACTGGCCCGCGAGGACGAGTCGCTGCTCGACCGGCCCTACGCCGAGCGTCGCGTCGCGCTCGAGACCTGGCTCGCGGGCGACGGCGGCGTCGACTTCACCGGATCGGTGGTCGACCTGACCCCGTCGGTGCTGAGCATCGTCGAGGCCGAGCCGTGGCTCCGCGAGACCGAGGGCGTGGTCGCCAAGGAGCGCGACGCGCCGTACGTCCCCGGCGGCCGCAAGGGCATGGCGAAGATCAAGCGGATGCGGACCTGCGACGCGGTCGTCGTCGGCTGGCGGCCCGGCAAGGAGGCCGATACCGTCGGCTCCCTGATCCTCGGGCTCTACACCCCCGACGGCGAGCTGCGGGTGGTCGGCCACACCTCGGGCCTGAAGGCGGCCGAGAAGCGCGGCCTGTTCGAGACCCTCGCGCCCTACGCGAGCGGCGAGACCGGCACCGCCGAGCCCAGCCGCTGGAAGTCCGGCAAGGACCTGGAGTGGACCGGGCTGCGCCCCGAGCTGGTGGTCGAGGTCAGCTTCGACCAGGTCTCCGGCGGCCGGATCCGCCACGGGGCCAAGCTGCTGCGCTGGCGTGACGACAAGCCGCCGGCGGAGTGCACGATCGACCAGGTCGAGGGGCTGTAGGCCGCTCCCGACCCCGGACCGCGGCGCCTGAGAACCTGTTTCAAAATCAGTGGTTGTCTGTCGTGGTCGATGACCGAGTCGGGTGCGGTCCGATGCCCGAGAGTCAGACTGGTTGTCTGACTGAGGGTTCGGGTCGTGATCCGGCGATGTGTCAGCGGCCGCGACAGACGGCCGATCATTCTGAAACAGGTTCTTATGCAGACCTACGCGGCAGAAGGCACCACGCCCGCCTCGACGGCCGCTTCCCGGTAGGCCGCGGCCAGCGTGTCGACGGTCTCGTGGGCGTTCAGTCCGCTCGGGTTGGGCACCACCCAGAGCGCCGCGCCGCCGAACGGTCCGGCCAGGTCCAGCGAGTCGGGCTGACGCCCGGGCAGCGCCTTGCGATCCCCGAACGCGTCGCGGTATGCGGTGATGCCGGCGATTGCCACGACCCGCGGCCGGTGCTCGGCGACGAACCGGGTCAGCCGCTCGCCGCCCTCGCGCAGCTCCTCGCGCGACAGCTCCGACGCTCGCACCGTGGCCCGCCGCACCAGGTTGGTGATCCCCACCCCGCGGCCGGTCAGGTGCGCGCGGTCGTCGTCGTTCATCCCGACGGCCCGGTCGATCTCGTACCCGCTGATCCCCGCGCGGAAGATCGCCGGGTAGAAGCGGTTGCCGGGGTGCGCGAAGTGCGTCTGCACCGCCGCGGTCCACAGCCCGGGGTTGATCCCGACGAACAGCAGCTTCAGCCCCGGTCCGATCAGGTCCGGCACCTCGACGTCCCGGAACTGCTCCAACTCGGCGCGCGTGAACCCCATCGCCGAGGATCATCGCGCGCCCGTCGCCGAGACGCGGCGCCGTTCGCCGCGCCTGCGGTACCCCGGCGGTACGTCACTCGACGCGCCTCCCAACCCGACCGGGCGCGTCGCCTGCCGCGTCGCCTGCCGTACCTCGGCAGTACGCAACCCGACGCGCCCGCCGACCCAGCCCGCTCCTCCCCTACTCCTTCTTCGCCCGACTCGGCTGGACCCGCTTCGGCTCGCCCTTCTGCTTGGCGAAGTTCGGCGGCCACGGCGCGTCGCCGAGGCCCTGCTCCTCGTCGCGGCGCGACAGGTCGAGGAGCTGCTCCAGCGACCCCGCGTGCTCGTCGATCGCCGCGTGCGGATCGCCGTGCGCGGCCAGCAGGGCCGGCACGGTATCGAGGCGGAAGTCGCCCAGCTCCGCGTCGGGGACCTGATCCCAGGTCAGCGGCATCGAGACCCGCGCGTCGGGGGTCGGCCGCACCGACCACGCCGACGCCACCGTCCGGTCGCGGGCGTTCTGGTTGTAGTCGAGGAAGACGCCGTGGCGCTCCTCCTTCCACCACTTCGAGGTCGCCAGCTCCGGCACGCGCCGCTCGACCTCGCGGGCCAGCGCCAACGCCGCGCGGCGCACGCCGGTGAAGTCCCACTTCGGCTCGATCCGCACGTTGACGTGGATCCCGCGCGACCCCGAGGTCTTCGGGAAGCCGACCAGCCCGTGGTCGTCGAGCACGTCCTTGACCACCATCGCGACCTTGCGCACGTCGTTCCACGGCACGTCGGGCTGCGGGTCGAGGTCGACGCGCAGCTCGTCGGGATGGTCCAGATCGGCGCGGCGGACCGGCCACGGGTTGAAGTCGACCACACCGAGCTGCACCGCCCAGATCAGGTGCGCGCCGTCGTTGACCACCAGCTCGCGGGCCTCGCGTCCGCTGGGGAACTTGACCGTGGCCGTCTGCAGCCAGTCCGGCGCGCTGTCGGGCACGCGCTTCTGGAAGAACGGCTTCTTCGTCACACCGTCGACGAAGCGCTTGAGCGAGCCGGGCCGCTCGCGCAGGTGCAGGACCGCCGCGTCGGCGACGGCCACGTAGTACTCGGCCAGGTCGAGCTTGGTGATCGCCCGCTCGGGGCCGAGGCCGTCGTCGCGGTCAGCCGCCGCCGGA
Organism: Patulibacter sp.; assembly: GCA_015478825.1. Classification (GTDB taxonomy): domain Bacteria; phylum Actinomycetota; class Thermoleophilia; order Solirubrobacterales; family Solirubrobacteraceae; genus Patulibacter. The sequence goes on from JADMKN010000124.1 coordinate 10,854, forward strand.
AAGAACACCTTGCTCGGGCTCGAGAGCCGCATCTCGCGACCCGCGACCTCGATCGTCGTCTCCTCGCGCGCCATGGCCGGAGCCTCGCAGGTGGGTCACCTCCGGTCCAACCGTGGGCGAGCCGGTGCGCGTCGCCTTCCGTACCGCCGGGGTACCGAGATCGGCGCCCCCCGCCCGGCCGGCGGTCGTCGCCGGGACGGGATCGGCCACCGGCTGCCAGCCCGGCCCCCGGAACATGTACCCGGCCCGGTCGCGCCAGTTCCGAGCCCGGCGGATATCGCGGAACATCGCGACCCACTCGTGGTAGCCGACCTTGACGGGGTTGTAGGTCTCGATGTTCGTGGTCAAGCCGTAGACGACCCGCTCCTGCTCGGCCTGGAAGGTCCCGAACAGCCGGTCCCAGACGATCAGGATCCCGCCGTAGTTCTTGTCCAGGTACTTGTCCTGGACGCCGTGGTGGACCCGGTGGTGGCTGGGCGTGTTGAAGATCAGCTCGATCGGCCGCGGCAGCGTGCGCACGGTCTCGGTGTGGAGCAGGAACTGGTAGAGCAGGTTCCAGCTCTGGGCCAGCAGGATCGCCCACGGCGGGAACCCGATCACCGCCAGCCAGAGCCAGAAGATCGGCGCGGTGAACGGCGACCAGTCCTGCCGCAGCGCGGTCGACAGGTTGTAGTGCTGCGACGAGTGGTGGACGACGTGCGTCGCCCAGAGCATCCGCACCCGGTGGTGACCGCGGTGATAGGCGTAGAACGACAGGTCCTCGGCGAGGAACAGCAGCACCCACGCCCACCAGGTGTCCATCGGCATCTTCAGCGGCGAGAGCTCGTAGACCGCGACGAAGACGAGCAGCGCGACGATCTTGACGAGCGCCTTGAAGCCGAGGCTGCCGATCCCCATCGTCAGGCTGGTCGCGGTGTCCTTCGGGGCGTAGCCGACCGGGGCGTCCGGATCGACCGCATGCTCGTGCGCGGCGTGGCGGAGCACGACGATCTCGATCGCCAGGAACAGGAGGAAGAACGGAATGGCGGCGATGATCAGCTGGTCCACGACGAGCTCCGGAAGGCGCACCGGTCCTGGTTGGACCAGTTGTCAACTGGTTGTACCAGTTGACAGGGGCGACGTCAACCGCACCGCACGCTGCACGGCCCCCGTCCAGCCGACACCGTGCAGCCCCCGACTCGCAGACCGCGCTTCCTGCTGCACGGCCGCCGTCCCGCCGACACCGTGCAGCCCCCGACTCGCGACTAGCCGAGGGCCTCGACGTCGCCGCCGAGTTGGGCGTCGACGACCGACGCCGCCGCCTCGGCGTCACCGTCGCGGAGCGCCGCGGCCAGACGGCGCAGACGCTCGGCGTCCGACGGCACGAGCGCCTGCCGGACCCCCGGGAACGCCGCCACCGCGTCGACCAGCGAGTTCAGCATCAGTCGGTAGGCGAGGTTGCCCGATCCGGCGACGACCGCGTGCCAGAGCTGCTCGTAGCGGCCGGTCACCAGGTCGACGTCCCCGCCGACCACCGCCGCGACGTCCTCCGCCAGCCCGGCGATCCGCTCGCGCTCCTCGGCGTCGGCGTTCGCGACGCAGCGTCGCGCGGCGTCGACGCCGATCAACTGGCGGACCTCGAGCACCGACCGCACCACGTCAGCGGGGACCACCGTGCCGCCGCGGACCAGGTCGAGCAGCAGATCCATCCCGCCGTGGTCGCGCCAGTCGAGCACGCGGGTCGGGCCGCCCTGGGTGATCCGCACCAGGCCGGCCTGCTCGAGCCGCTTCAGCGCCTCGCGAACCGCGTGACGGTTCACGCCGAGGTCGAGCGCGAGCACCCGCTCCGACGGCACCGGATCGCCGGGCGCCAGCTCCCCGTCGAGGATCGAGGCGCGGAGCCGATCGTGCACGACGTCGGAGACCCGGCGGTTGGGGGGTTCGACCGGCATCCCGCGGTTTGTATCAGCGCGGAACCGGGTACGGACTCCCCCATCGGCCCCCCGAGGCCGGGCGGGCGGCCACCGGCCGGCCGATCACCCGCCCGACGACCACGCCGTCGTCGTCGACCGCTACTCCGCGTCGTCTCGCGAGCGCGCCCGCGAGAACAGCAGGCTGCCGAGCGTCACCGCGATCACCGAGGCGATCAACACCCCGATCTTGGCCTCGTCGCGCAGCAGCGCGTCCTCGAAGGCGAGGTCGGCGACGAACAGCGAGACGGTGAAGCCGATGCCCGCCAGGCCGCCCGCGCCGAACGCGTGACGTCGCCGCATCCCCGGCGGCAGCAGCCCGATCCGGAAGCGCACCGCGCCGAGCGAGAACAGCGCCACGCCGAGCAGCTTGCCGACCACCAGCCCGACGACCACGCCGATCGTGACCGGCGACGTGAGCGCCCGCGACAGCACCCCGTCGCCCAGCGCGACCCCGGCGTTGGCCAGCGCGAACAGCGGGATCACCACGAAGCTCGACCACGGGTGGACCGCGGCCTGAAACCGCTCGCTCGGGGTCGGGGCGTCCGGCGTACCGAGCCCGCCCGCCCCGTCCGCCCGCGGGCGAACCACGACGATCAGCCCCATCGCGACGCCGGCGATCGTCGGATGGACGCCGGACTGGACGGTGGCGATCCACAGCGCCAGGCCGGTCACCAGGTAGAACGGCCAGCCCCAGCCGTGCGGGCGCCGGGCGTCGCCGAACCGGATCAGGAACACCGTGACGACCAGGATCGCCGCGGCCACGCCGAGCCAGGCCACCTCGACGGAGCTGGAGTAGAAGATCGCGATCACCGCGATCGCGCCGATGTCGTCGACGATCGCCAGCGTCAGCAGGAACAGCCGCGTACCCGCCGAGACGCGCGACCCGAGCAGCGCCATCGCGCCGAGCACGAACGCGATGTCGGTGGCCATCACGATGCCCCAGCCGTGGGCCCCGGGTCCGCCGGCGTTGATGGCGACATAGAGCGCGGCGGGGACGAGCATCCCGCCGAGCGCGGCGAGCGCCGGAACCGCCGCGACCCGCGGATTGCGCAGGTCGCCGAAGACCAGCTCGCGCCGGACCTCCAGCCCGACCACGAAGAAGAACAGCACCATCAGGCCGTCGTTGACCCAGTGACCGAGGTCGTACTCGATCGCGAACGACCCGATGCCCAAGCGCAGCTCGGTCGACCACAGGTCGACGTAGGACGAGGCCCACGGCGAGTTCGCCCAGATCAGGGCGATCACGGTCGCCGCCAGCAGCAGGCTCGCGCCGCCGACCTCGGTGCGCAGGAAGCTGAGCAGCGAGCGCTGGTAGCCGGCCGACGGGCCGGGCGGGTTCGTGGTCATGGGGACTTGCGGGGTCGACGACGAGTGTCGCCGACCAGACTTCCCGGCACACCAGAACCGCTCGCGGATCGTACGTGATCAGGGGACGACGCGCGCGTCGTGCCATCGTCTGATCATGAGGATCGCCGCCGTCGCCGACACCGTCCTCGACCGCACCGTGCTCGCCGGCTACACCGCGCCGGGGCTGGCGCTGCGCCGGCGCGGCCCCGACTGGACCGACGACCTGCCCTCGTTGGCGGGCCGGACCGTCGCGATCACCGGCCCGACGTCCGGAATCGGCCAGGCGGCCGCGGCCCGGTTCGCGGCGCTCGGCGCGACCGTGCTGCTGCTGGTCCGCAACCACGAGAAGGGCGCGACGACCCGCGAGCGGATCGTCGCCGAGCAGGTCCGCGGCGGAGGCGAGATCCCGGACATCCGGCTCGTCACCTGCGACGTCGCCGACCTGGAGTCGGTCCGGGCCTGCGCCGCGCGGCTGCGCACGCGAGGCGAGCCGCTGCACGTCCTGGTCCACAACGCCGGGGCGATGCCGCCCGAGCGCGAGACCTCGCCCGACGGGATCGAGCTGTCGTTCGCGACCAACGTCGTCGGGCCGTTCCTGCTGACGACGCTCGTCGAGGAGCTGCTCGTCCAGAGCGCCCCGGCCCGGGTGATCACCGTCTCGTCGGGCGGGATGTTCACCCAGCGGCTCGACGTCGACGACCCGGAGGGCGAGCGCCGCGACTACCGCCCGGCGGCGGCCTACGCCCGGGCCAAGCGGGCCCAGGTCGTGCTCAACGAGCTGTGGGCGGAGCGCCTGCGCGGACGGGGCGTGGTCTGCCACGCGATGCATCCGGGGTGGGTCGACACGCCGGGCGTCCAGTCGTCGCTGCCGGGGTTCCATCGCGTGACCGCCAAGCTGCTGCGGAGCCCGGACGAGGGCGCCGACACCGTCGTCTGGCTCGGCGCCGCCCATGCCCCCGCCGGGCGGACGGGCCTGTTCTGGCACGACCGCCGCCCGCGGCCGACCCACCGCGTGCCGTGGACGCGCGAGGCGCCCGAGGACCGTCAGCGGCTGTGGGCGCTGGTCCGGGAGCGGGCCGGGCTGGACGGCGCGGCCTGAGCGGGTCGGCCGGCGACGCGGAGCCGCCCGACGCATGCCCCCGAGCTACTTGGCCGGCGCGGCCGGGTCGTCGCGCAGCGCGCGGATCCCGCCGGCGACGAACCGCAGCGCGCGCTCGACCAGCGCCATCGCGGCCTCGACGTCCTCGAACGGCTCGCAGCTGGAGTCGGACTCCTGCGCCTTGTTGGACTCCCCGAGCACGTTGAAGATCGCGAAGGTCGCGGCCGCCGCCATCCGCGGCTCGAGCTCGTCCGGCGATCCGTCGAGGTCGCGCGCGATCGCCTCGGCGACGAGCTGCTCGCCCTGCAGCATCGCCGCCTGCTGGTGCGCGACCAGCGCCGGGTCGGACGCGATCACCGCGCGGCGCTTGCGGCCGTCGTCGCCCTCGAGCTTCCAGCGGGGCAGCTCCGAGGCGATCCACTCGCGGATCGCGTCCGCCGCGGTCTCGCCGGCGCGGCGCTCCTGCAGGCGGGCGCGGAGCCCCTCGAAGGCGGTCTCCCGGTCGGGGAAGACCAGGTCCTCCTTCGCGCGGAAGTAGGACGAGACCGTGCGCGGCGAGACGTTGGAGGCGTTCGCGATCTGAGCGATCGTGGTCTCGTGGAACCCGTGCTCGTGGAAGAGGTCGAGGGCGACCCGCGCGATCGTCGCGCGCGTTAGCTGCTTCTTCCGCTCGCGCAACCCGTCGAGCGGGATCGAGCCCAAGGTCATGCTTCGACAGTAGCGCATCCTGCATTGACGGCAAAAGTTAAGAGACTGTAACTCTGCAAGACCTGCGAAGTTGCAGTCGCTGTGTTACTCTCCGCCGCGGCGCCGCGTCCGGCGTGCCCCTTTTCGTCTTCCTGGAGCACCATGTCTCTGCAGCTCGCGCGGCTGGCCCGCACGCTCTCGCACTACCGCTGGCGCAGCCTGTTCGCTGCGCTGCTCACCATCGTCATCCTCGGCGCCCTCGCCGGGACCGGCGGCACGCCCGCCGACGACTTCTCGATTCCGGGCACGGAAACGCAGAAGTCGATCGACCTGCTGAAGAAGCACAGCCCGGCCCTGGCCGGCACCGACGGCACCCTCGTCTTCGAGGCGGAGTCGGGCACGCTGAACGACCCGCAGAACAAGGCCGCGGTCGAGGGCGCGCTGGACAAGGTCCGCGCGCTCCCCGACGGCGAGGCGGGCAGGCACCCCGTGGTCGCCGACCCGTTCGCCGAGGGCGGCGTGCTGTCGCCGGACGGCAAGGTCGCCGCCGTCGAGGTCCGGTACCAGACCGATCCGACCGACATCGAGCCGGAGGACGGCAAGGCGCTCGAGGAGGCCGCGCGCACCGCCGAGGAGGCCTCGGGCGACGTCGCCGTCTCGATGCGCGGCACGATCGTCGACGTCGCGACCGAGCAGGAGGCTCCGGTCGGCGAGCTGGTCGGCGTGGCAATCGCGATCATCCTGCTGACGATCCTCTTCAAGTCCGGCGCCGCGATGTTCGCGACCCTGATCGGCGCGCTGATGGGCGTGATGCTCGGTCAGATCCTGATCATGGCGCTGGCCAAGCCGCTCGGCCTGCCGGAGTTCGCCTCGACGATCGCGGTGATGCTCGGCCTGGGCGCCGGCATCGACTACGCCCTGCTGATCATCGGCCGCTACCGCGAACAGATCGCCGACGGCGACAGCTCGCGTGACGCTGCCGGCAAGGCCGCCGCGACCGCCGGATCGTCGGTCGTCGCCGCCGGTCTGATCGTGATGGTCGCGATCGCCGGCCTGCTGGTGATCGGCATCCCGATGATCGGCAAGATGGGCGTCGGCGCCGCGATCGGCGTGGCCGCGGTCGTGGTCTCGGCGATCACGGTCCTGCCGATCATGATCGGCCTGCTCCGCCGCTGGCTCAAGCCGAAGAAGCACAAGCACGTCGAGCCGTCCGCGGCCTTCGGCCGCTGGGCCGCGGGCATCACCAAGCGCCCGTGGGCCGCGATCGCCGGTGGCGTCGTGATCCTGCTGATCTTCGCCGCGCCGATGACGCAGCTACGCCTCGGCCAGCCGGACGACGGCAACCAGTCGACGTCGAAGACCCAGCGCGTCGCGTACGACACGCTGAGCGACGCGTTCGGCCCGGGCTACAACGGCCCGTTCCTGATCGCCATCAGCACCCCCGGCGGCTACGAGGCGAACGCCGAGACCGTCGAGAAGCTGCGTACGGCGATCGCGTCCGACCCGGGCATGGTCGAGCAGAGCGTGCAGGGCGCGCCGACCGAGGACCAACAGGCCGCCGTGCTCTTCGGCACGCCGACGACCGCGCCGCAGGACGCCGACACCAGCGACACGCTCTCGCGGCTCCGTGAGGACGTGATCCCGACCGCGGTGGCGGGCACGCCGCTGGTCGACAACGTCTTCGTCGGCGGCAACACCGCCGGGTTCGAGGACTTCTCGGACAAGGTCGCCAACCGCCTGCCGGTCTTCATCGCGCTGGTGATCGGGCTCTCGGTGCTGCTGCTGATGGCCGCCTTCCGCTCGCTGCTGATCCCGCTGGTCTCGGCCGTCTTCAACCTGCTGTCGGTCGGCGCGGCCTATGGCGTGGTCGTCGCGGTCTTCCAGGAGGGCATCGGCGCCAGCCTGATCGGCGTCGACAGCGGCGTGCCGATCGTCTCGTTCATCCCGGTGATGATCTTCGCGATCCTCTTCGGATTGAGCATGGACTACAACGTCTTCCTGCTCAGCCGGATCCACGAGGCCTACAACGAGGGCGACGGTCCCCGCGAGAGCGTGATCAACGGCGTCTCGCGGATCGGCAAGGTCGTGCTGTTCGCCGGCCTGATCATGGCGTCGGTCTTCCTGGCCTTCGTCAGCCAGCCCGACGTGATCGCCAAGATGATGGGCCTCGGACTGGGCCTGGCGATCCTGATCGACGTGCTGGTCGTCCGGTTGCTGATCGCCCCGGCGGTGGTCTTCCTGCTCGGCGACAAGGCGTGGTGGCTGCCGGGCTGGCTCGACAAGATCCTGCCGAACGTCTCGCTCGAGGGCCATCTCGTCGACGGGCTGGACGAGAAGGGCGAGAAGCTCCACGAGCGCGAGGCCGCGGCGGCCGCCACGAAGGCCTAGACGGCGTCGGCGGAGCGCGCGTCGCTCCGCCGACCGTCGCGGGCGGGAATACTGCGCCGGTGGCCCGCCGTCGTTCCTCGCGCTCCTCCGGGAGCGCCGCCCCGCCGGTGCGCGTCGAGTCGACGCTCGGCGTGCTGGAGATCGTGCCGGATCGTGGCCGCCCCGGCGGCCGCTTGCTGTTGATCGACGGGCTCGCCCACGGCTACGTCGACCTGGATGATCCAACGCACCTGGAGCTCGACTACGTCGCGCGGATCGGCGGCGCGCTCGAGCTGCTCGCCCCGCGTGGCGCCGAGCACGAGGTGCTGCAGCTCGGTGGCGGGGCGTTCAGCCTGCCGCGGTTCCTCGCGAGCACCCGGCCGCAGGTCCGCCAGACGGTCGTCGAGCGCTCGGCCGCGGTGATCAAGCTGGCCGAGAAGCACCTGCGACTCAAGCGCGGCGAGCGGCTGCGGGTGGTCTGCGGGGACGGCCGGGTGACCGTCGAACGCAGCGCCGACCAGCGATACGACCTGGTGATCGGCGACGCCTTCGTCGGCGTCGAGACGCCGACCGGCATGGCCACCGCGAGCTTCGCCGCCGAGGTGCAGCGGGTCCTGCGGCCCGGCGGCACGTACCTGCTGAACGTCGTCGACCAGCCGCCGTGGCCGGTCGTCGCCACCCACGTGGCCCACCTACGCGCGGCGTTCGGCCACGTCGCGGGCTTCGCGGGGCGCGAGGTCGCGCGGCGCCGGCACGCGGGCAACATGCTGCTGCTGGCGTCCGACGCGCCGCTGCCGCTCGACGCCCTGGGCCGCCGGCTGGCGGGCGGCGCCCACCCCGCCGAGGTGCTGAGCGGCGAGCAGCTCGCCACCGCCTACGGCTGAGCAGCCTCGATCTGGCGTGCGGTTCGCGGCCTCCAGGCAGGCAAACCGCACACCAGCGCGACTCAGTCGCCGGCGGGGAGCGTCTCCCCGACCCAGGCGGCGATCGCCGGCACGTGGGCAGGCGCGATCTGGTGGCCGCCGTCGAAGTCGAGGGCCGTCAGCTCCAGCCCGCCGTCGGACACCAGCGCCCGCGCCCGTTCGGCGAACTCGAAGCCGATCACCGGGTCCTGCCGACCGTGAGCGTTCAACACCCGCGTGCGTCCGGCCCGCGGCGCCAGGTCCGGTTCCCAGCCGTCGACCGTGGGGACGAACCCGGAGAGCCCGAGGATCCCCGCGACGACCGGGCGGGCGGGTAGCGCAGCTTCGGCATCCCCGGGCAGACGACCGGCGGAGCTCGCTGCCGACCGGTGGGCGGGGAGGTCGGTGGCGATTCGGGTGGGAGCCAATCCAAGGGCGTGACTCATCACGGAGCCCATCGAGAAGCCGCCGAGGATCGTGCGCTCCGGGGCGATCCCGGTGCGCGCCCAGAGTTCGTCGTGGAACGCCGCGAGCGCCCGGTAGGACGTGCGGAACGTCTCGGGATCGGGGAAGCCGACCTGCGGCACCACGTACCAGTGCTGGCCCGGCCAGCCGGGCACGCGCAGCGGCGCGCCGGGGGTGACGACGTGCAGCCGCCGCTCGGGGTCGAGCACGTCGGCCAGGCCGAGCAGGTCGTGCTCGTCGGCGCCGCGACCGTGGTGCAGGACCAGCAGGCCGTCGGCGTCGCCGGCGGCCGGGCGCTCCTCGAACGCGAGGGTGGGGATCGGTGCAGGGGTCACGGGCGCCTCCATATAGTTGCCACTGCAACTACTGTAGCGCGCCCGCCCCGTGGTCGCTCAGGCGCTGGCGGGCGCCGCGATCTCGCGCTTGAGGATCTTGCCGGTCGGTCCCTTCGGCAGCGCGTCGACGATCCAGACCTGACGCGGGTACTTGTAGGCCGCGACCTGCTCCTTGACGAACGCCTGCAGCTCGTCGGGCGTCACCTCGGCCCCGGGCTTCAGGCCGACGGCCGCGCCGATCTCCTCCCCCAGCTCCTCGTGCGGGATCCCGATCACCGCGGCCTCGGCGACCGCCGGGTGCTCGTAGAGCACCTCCTCGATCTCGCGCGGGTAGACGTTGTAGCCACCGCGGATGATCAGGTCCTTCTTGCGGTCGACGATGAAGTAGAAGTCGTCCTCGTCCTTCTTGGCCATGTCGCCCGAGGAGAACCAGCCGTCGTCCGTGATCGCCGCGGCGGTCGCCTCGGGGTTCTTCCAGTAGCCCTTCATCACGTTCGGGCCCTTGATCTGCAGCTCGCCGACCTCGCCGACCGGAACCTCGCTGCCGTGGTCGTCGACGACCCGCAGCTCCACGCCCTCGATCGCCACGCCGATCGAGCCCGGTTTCTGCGGCAGGTCCGCGCGGCTGAACGACGCCACCGGCGAGGTCTCCGAGAGCCCGTAGCCCTCGAGGATCGGCGTGCCGAAGGTCTCGGTCACGCCGCGCAGGACCTCGACCGGCAGCGACGAGCCGCCGGACACGAACAGCCGCAGCGAGCCGGTGTCGAACGATTCGCGCTCGGGGTGGTGCAGGACGGCGCCGTGCATCGTCGGCACGCCCATGAAGATCGTCACCTTGTCGCGCTGGACGACCTCCAGCGCCTCGGTCGGATCGAACCGCGGCAGCAGCGTGACCTCGGCGCCGACGGCGACCGAGACGTTGAGCGCGCAGGTCTGGCCGAAGACGTGGAAGAACGGCAGCCCGCCGAAGAAGACGTCCTGCTCGGTCGGGTCGAACAGCCCGATCGAGGCCTGCACGTTGCTGCCGATGCTGTGGTGCGTCAGCTCGGCGCCCTTCGGCTGGCCGGTGGTGCCGGAGGTGTAGAGCACGACCGCCGTGTCGTCGGGATCCTTAGCTGCTACCTCGACGACCGGCTCGGCCGCGCCGACCCGCTGGGCGATGTCGCTCGGCTCGATCAGCAGGACTTCGGCCCCGTCGACCTGCTCCGCGCCGCCCTCGGCGGACTCGGCGAACCCGTGCCACGCCAGCAGCAGCTTGGCTCCGGAGTTCTCCAGGTAGAAGGCGACCTCGCGCTTGGAGAGCAGCGGATTCATCGGCACGACGATCGCGCCGAGCCGCAGCGCGCCGTAGTAGGCGAGCGGGAAGTGCGGCACGTTCGGCAGCATGATCCCGACGCGGTCGCCCTCCCCGACCCCCATCGAGCGCAACAGGCCCGCGACCCGTTGGCTGCCGGCCTCGAGCGCCGCGTACGGCACCGCCGCCTCGTCGAGCCGGATCGCGATCCGCTCCGGATGCTTCTCGGCGGTCGTGGTGAGCAGGGTCGCAAGGTTCGCGTTGGCGGCCATGCCCTGGATCCTGCCATCCCGGACGGCGTTTGTGCACGTTTTGTCCGATCGCCCGTACTGGCCTACCGATGAGTAACCCCCGTAGCCGACGTGCGACGACCACGAGCGCCCGAATCCGCGAGACCGGGAGGACCCGCGTCCCCCCGACTCAGCGCCGCCGACCGCGTCGCCACGCGGGCTGCGGGTGGACGACGAACGATCCGTGCGTTACGGTTCGCAGGGAACCTGAGCGCTTCCGACTAAGATTCTTGCAGTCGACCCGAACAGCGTGGTACGGTTTCACCAACAACAGTTGACGACTTCAACTACAAGGCCGTGACCGACATGCCCAACACCCTCCTCCTCATCCCGCTCGACGACGGCGTCGTCTTCCCGACGATGGACGTGACCCTGCCGATCGACCCCGGGACCGAGGACCGCGTGCTGCTCGTCCCCCGGATCGACGGCGAGTTCGCCGCAGTCGGCACGATCGCCCGCGTCAAGCGCAAGGTCCGCCTGCCCGGCGGCGCGCACGGCGCGCTGTTCGAAGGCGAGGCCCGCGGCGTCGCCGGCGCGGCCGAGACCGGCCCGGGCGGCACCCTGCGCGTGGCCGTCGAGGAGCGCCCCGACGACGTCCCGGTCGACGGCCACACCCGCGACCTGACGCGCACCCTGCGCGCCACGATCGAGGAGATCCTCACCGTCCGCGGCGACGACGGCTCGGTCGCTTCGGTGCTGCGGGCGATCAAGGAGCCCGGGCAGCTTGCCGACTCGCTCGGCTACGACCCCGAGATCTCCACCGAGCAGAAGGTCGCGCTGCTGACCACGCTCGACGTCACCGCGCGCCTGGAGATGGCGATCGCGACGATGCAGGAGCGGCTCGGCGACCTGCAGCTACGCCAGAAGATCCGCGAGGGCGTCGAGTCCGGCGCGCAGAAGCAGCAGCGCGAGTACCTCCTGCGCAAGCAGCTCGAGTCGATCCGCAGCGAGCTCGGCGAGGACGACGGCTCGGTCGTCGACGAGTACCGCGAGAAGATCGAGGCCGCCGGGATGCCGGAGGCCGCCCGCGAGCAGGCCGACAAGGAGCTCGGCCGGCTGGAGCGGATGGGCGGCGACGGCTCGGGCGAGGCCCAGACGATCCGCAACTACCTGGACTGGCTGCTGTCGGTGCCGTGGAGCGAGCGGTCGGACGAGAACCTCGATCCGGTCCACGCCCGCGAGGTGCTGGACGGCGACCACTTCGGACTGGACGACGTCAAGGACCGGATCGTCGAGTTCCTCGCCGTCAAGCAGCTCCGCGCCGACCGCGGTCTGGACGACGACGTCAGCGCGTCGACCCGGCGTCGCGGCGGCGGGTCGATCCTGACCCTGGCCGGGCCTCCCGGCACGGGCAAGACGTCGATCGGCGAGTCGATCGCCAAGGCCACGGGCCGCGAGTTCGTGCGGATCGCCCTGGGCGGCGTGCGCGACGAGTCCGAGATCCGCGGTCACCGTCGGACCTACATCGGTGCCCTGCCGGGTCGCCTGGTCCGCGCGCTGCGCGACGCCGGGACGATGAACCCGGTGATCCTGCTCGACGAGGTCGACAAGCTCGGCGCCGACTGGCGCGGGGATCCCTCGGCCGCGCTGCTCGAGGTGCTCGACCCGGCCCAGAACCACAGCTTCCGCGATCACTACCTCGACATCGAGGTCGACCTGTCGCAGGTGCTGTTCCTGGCCACGGCCAACAACCTCGAGACGATCCCGGCGCCGCTGCTGGACCGGATGGAGGTCATCCCGTTCGACGGCTACACCGTGGCCGAGAAGACCGCGATCGCCCGCGACCACCTGGTGCCGCGCCAGCGGACCGCCAACGCCCTGCACGACGACGAGGTCACGATCGACGACGGCATCCTGCGCACGGTCGTCGACGAGTACACCCGCGAGTCGGGCGTGCGTCAGCTCGAGCGCCAGATCGGCACCCTGCTGCGCA
>JADMKN010000125.1 GCA_015478825.1 Patulibacter sp.
GCGGTCGCCCTCGACGGCCGCGACCTGCCCGGCCTGGCCGCGCTCGTCGCCCGCAGCGCCGGCCTGACGCGGTCGACGGTGCTCGAGCACGACGGCGTCCGCGTGCTGGCCGACGTCTACGGGCCGCCCGTCCGCCTGGTGGTGGTCGGCGCGTACGACATCGCCGAGCAGCTCTGCGCGCTGGCCCGCCGGCTCGGCTGGGAGACCGCCGTGGTCGACGCTCGCGAGCGCTACGCCACGCCCGCCCGCGTGCCGTCGGCGCAGCAGCTCGTGGTCGCCTGGCCCGAGCAGGGGCTCGCGCGGGTCGGACTGGACGCGTCGACGGCCGTCGTGGTGCTGACCCACGACCACAAGTTCGACGTCCCGGCGCTGGTGACGGCGGCGCGCAGCCCGGCGTTCTACGTCGGCGCGCTCGGGTCGCGGCGCAACCAGCAGCGTCGGCGCCCCCGGCTCGAGGAGGCCGGCCTGAGCGCGGAGCAGATCGACCGGATCTCGGGACCGTGCGGGCTCGACATCGGCGGCGACGGACCGGTCGAGACCGCGCTGTCGATCGCGGCCGAGATCGTGGCGTTCGCGCGCGGACGCGACGGCGGGCCGTTGCGTGACGGCCGCGGCCGGATCCACGCGTCCGACGACGGCGAGGCGCCGTGATCCCGCTGTCCCGCGGGGCGGCGCCTCGGCCGGCGGCTCGGCGGGGCGGGCTAGGGCGCTCGCAGCCGGTCGAGGTCGTCCGGGCGATCGACGTCGCCCGTCCCGCCGAGGTCGCCGATCTCGACCGTCACGGCCTCGTCGCGGAGCAGCGCGCGGCGCCCGTGGTCGTCGAGCCGGGCGATCCGCTCCTGGTGGTCCGCGCGGATCAGCACCGGATGCCCGGGCGCTCGGGCGACCGTGGCCCGCACGAGCGGCACGTCGACGGCGAGCACGCGGTCGATCGCGGCCGCCGGGATCCGCGGCTGGTCCGCCAGCAGCACCAGCGCGTCGGCGCCGTCCAGCGCGTCGAGCCCGCAGCGCAGCGAGGCGCTCGGGCCGTCGGCCCAGTCCGCGCAGGTCACCGTCCGCACGCGGTCGTCGTCGGCGGGAACGGCCGCGCGGACCGCGTCGGCGCGCGCGCCCAGCACGACCACCACCCGGTCGACGTCGGGGTGGCCGAGCGCGGTGTCGAGCACGTGGCGGATCAGCGGGCGGCCGTCGAGCTCGGCGAGCTGCTTCGGCCCGCCGAACCGGCGTCCCTCGCCCGCGGCCAGCACGACGGCGGTCAGCGTCCGGCGACGGTCCGCGCGATCGGGTGTACGAGCGGGAGCCATCGCGGGCCGGATGCTATCCAGGCGTCGGTGTGGGACCCGGCGCGCGGGGCGCTAGCCTCGGTCGGGATGCAGATCGAGCCGATGATCGCCGCGGGGCCGCGGCATGGCTGACGCCCGGACCCCGGCGGCGAGGGGCACGCCGTCCGCGGTCGCCGCGGCGCCGTTGGTCGACGGCTACGGCCGCGTCGCCCGCGACCTGCGGGTGTCGGTGACCGACGTCTGCAACCTGCGCTGCCGCTACTGCCTGCCGGACGAGGCGATGGCGTGGCTGCCGCGGAACGTGCGGTTGGACGACGACGAGCTGGTGCGGATCGTGTCGCTGCTCGCGCGGCTCGGCGTGCGGACGGTGCGGATCACCGGCGGCGAGCCGCTGGTCCGCCCGAAGCTGGCGGGACTGGTCGAGCGGATCGCGGCGATCGCGGGGATCGAGGAGATCTCGCTGACTACCAACGGCGTGCTGCTGGCGCGCCACGTGGCGGCGCTCGCCGAGGCCGGGGTCTCGCGGGTCAACGTGTCGATGGACAGCGTCGATCCGCAGCGGTTCGCCGAGCTGACCCGCCGCGACCTGCTGCCGAAGGTGCTCGAGGGGATCGCCGCCGCGCAGGCGACGCCGGGGATCGACCAGGTCAAGATCAACGCGGTCGCGATGCGCGGGGTCACCGAGCACGAGGCGATCGACCTGGTCGCGTTCGCGCGGGCCCAGGACCTGCAGCTCCGGTTCATCGAGGTGATGCCGCTCGACGCCGGGCACCGCTGGCAGCCGACCGACGTGCTGACCGCGGACGAGCTGCGGGCGATCATCGGCCGGCGCTGGCCGATCGCGCCGCTCGAGCGCGCGCCGTCGTCGACCGCCACGGTCTTCCGGTTCGCCGACGGCGGCGGCGAGGTCGGCTTCATCGCGTCGGTCAGCGAGCCGTTCTGCGCGGATTGCGACCGGCTGCGGCTGACCGCCGACGGGCAGCTACGGACCTGCCTGTTCGCGCACGGCGAGACCGACCTGCGGTCCGCGCTGCGCGACGGCGCCGACGACGAGGGTCTCGCGGCGCTGATCACGGGCGCGGTCGCCGACAAGCAGTGGGGCCACGAGATCCACCGCCCGGGCTTCCGCCCGCCGGCCCGCTCGATGAGCTCGATCGGCGGCTGATCACGGTGCGGCGCGGTTCTCGGACCGTCCGGCGCGGCGCTACGGTGCGGCGATGGCCGACGCGCACGACACGACGACCCTCGACGGCTGGCTGGCCACGTTCGCCGCTGCGGCCGGCGCCACGCCGCCGACGGACGACGAGGTCGCGCAGCTCCTCGACCTGGCCCGGCACGCCGCGCACCGCGCGGTCCGTCCGACCGCGCCGTTGGCCTGCTTCCTGGCCGGCCGCACCGGCCGCCCCGTCGCCGAGCTGCTGGCGCTGGTCGAAGCCGATCCGCGGCTGCGCGCCGAGGACTGACGGGACGAGCGGCGTCGGGCGGGCGCGCGCGGTCGATCGGCCGTCAGGCCGCGCCCAGGTCCTCGGGACGGTTGACGTTGCGCAGCAGGCGCGCGGGATCGCCGTGGCGGGCGACCTCGTCGTCGCCGATCCGCACCGCGCCCAGCGCGAGCACCGTACGGACGACCGGCGCGCCCGCCCGGGCGGCGTCCTCCAGCGCGTCGGCGTCGGCGGGGTCGAACCGTCCGAGCAGCGGATGCAGGCGGTCCGCGGCCTCGACCACCGCCAGCCGCGCGGGGTGCGCGGCGATCGCCGCCAGCAGCCCGGGGGCGACCCGCGGCAGGTCGACCGGCACGACCACGATCGGCGCCGCGGCCCGGCGCAGGGCGGCGACCACGCCGGTCAGCGGGTGCTGGGGCTCGTCGGGCTCGTCCCAGCGCTCCACGTCGCTCGCCGGCAGGACGCTGGCGCGCTTGGCGACGGCCACCGGGGTCAGGCCCGCGGCCCGCGCCGCGTCGGCGACGTGGTCGAGCAGCGGGCGGCCGTCGAGCCGCACCCCGGCCTTCGCGGCGCCCATCCGGCGGCTGCGGCCTCCGGCCAGGATCGCGGCGACGGTGACGGGCGGCACGCCGTCAGTCTGACGCGCCGGTCGGCGCGCGGTGCGCGTCGCGCGCTTCGCGGCCGCCGTCGGGAACGGCACGCCGCGCGGGACCACCACCGACCACGAGGACGCAACGCATGCCGTTGACCAGCTACGCCGACACGCTGCGGACCGCGATCGCGCTCGGAGGCGCCAGCCCGACGGCGACCGAGACGGTCGCGCTCGCCGACGCCGCGGGCCGCACCGTGGCCGACGAGATCGCGGTGCCGATCTCGCTGCCGCCGTTCGACGGCTCGGCGATGGACGGTTACGCGGTGCGCGCCGCCGACACCGCCGGGGCTGCGGGCGAGGGCGCCCCGGTGCTCCTGCGGCTCGTCGACGAGTCGCGGGCCGGCCACCCGGCCGCGGTCGTCGTCGGTCCGGGCGAGGCGACGCGGATCAGCACCGGCGCGCGGATGCCCACCGGCGCCGACGCGGTGGTCCGGGTCGAGGACACCGACGAGCCGGTCGACGACGACGGAGCGGCCCGCGTGGCGGTGCGGGTCGCGGTCGCGCCGGGCCACGACGTGCGCCCGGCCGGCGAGGACGTCACCGCGGGCGACCGCGCGCTCGCGGCGGGCGACCTGCTCCATCCGGGGCGCCTGGCGCTGCTCGCCGGGCTCGGCGTGGTCGAGGTCGCGGTCCGCCGGGCGCCGTCGGTGACCGTGATCGCGACCGGCGACGAGGTCCGGGTCGGTGGCGGTCCGCTCGAGGACGGTCAGGTCCACGACGTCCACGGCGCGGCGTTGCCGGCGCTGCTGCGGGCGGCCGGCGCCGGGGCGGTCGACGTGGTCCGGGTCGGCGACGACCGGCAGGCGACGATCGACGCGTTCGCCGGGGCGACCGGCGACGTGCTCGTGAGCTGCGGCGGGGCCTCGGTCGGCCGCCACGACCACGTGCGGCCGGCGCTCGACGCGCTCGGCGCGACCGAGGCGGTCTTCGGCGTCGACCTGCAGCCCGGCAAGCCGACCTGGATCGGCGGCGCGACGGTCGGGGGCCGGCGGCGGTTGATCTTCGGGCTGCCGGGCAACCCGGCGTCGGCCTACGTCACGGCCTGCCTGTTCGTGGCGCCGGCGCTGCGCGCGATGCTCGGACGACCGCCTGCGCCGCGGACGGTCGGGCGGCTGGGGGCCGAGGCGTCGCCCGACCGCCGGCGGACCCGAGCGCTGCGCGCGCGGTTGGCCGTCGCCGACGACGGCGTGCTGACCGTGCGGCCGCTCGGCCCGCAGCACTCGCACCGGCTGCGGCCGCTGGCCGACGGCGAGGTGCTCGCGCTGCTGCCGGCCGGTGACGGCCCGCTCCCGGCCGGGGCGACCGTCGAGCTCGTGCCGATTCCGGGGACCGCGGCGCCGTGGTGAGCGTGGACCTGGAACCGAGTCCGGACCGGGGCGGCGGGCGGCGGGCCACGTCCACCGCTGGGACGAACGTGCGGCGCGACGGGGTGGGGGATGATCGGGCGGTGACCAGCACGTCGATCGAGATCCAGGTGCGGCTGTTCGCCGTCCTCCGCGAGGCCGCGGGCACGAGCGGACTGCCCGTGGCCCTGCCCCGCGGCGCGACGGCCGCCGACGCCTGGACGGCGACCTGGGCGGCCCTGGACCGCGAGCCGCCGTGCGCGCTCGACCAGGTCGCCCTGGCGGTCAACCGCGAGTACGGCGCGGGGGACCGGTCGCTGGTCGACGGCGACGAGCTCGCGCTGATCCCGCCGGTCAGCGGCGGGCAGGACCCCGTCGACGTGCGGCTGATCCACGCCGAGGTACGGGCCGAGTCGCTCGACCAGACGGCGCTGCACGCGCTGGTCGCCGACCGGCGCGCCGGGGCGATCGTGACCTTCTGCGGAACCCCGCGCGACGTGCCGCAGCTCGACTACGAGGCGCACGAGGCGATGGCCCGCGAGCAGATCGCCGCGATCCTCCGCGAGGTCGCCGCGACCCACGGCGCGTGCGCGATCGCCGCCGAGCACCGGGTCGGCCCGGTGCCGTGGCCCGAAGCGGCGGTGGTCGTCGCCGTCTCGGCCCCGCACCGCGGCGAGGCGTTCGCGGCGGCCCGCGAGGCGCTGGACCGGATCAAGGCCCAGGCGCCGATCTGGAAGCAGGAGGTCGACGGCGAGCGGCGCGCGTGGGTCGCGGGCTCGGTGCCGACCGACGCCGCGCGCGAGCCCGGCGCGACCGTCGAGATCGCCGCCGACGCGCCCGCCGACGCGCCCGCCGCCGTGCCCGGCGCCACGGACGCCGCCGGGCCGCCCGCCGCCGACGCGCCGCTGCCCCCGACCGACGTCGAGCTGGGACGCCCCGGCGGCGTGCTCCCGCATCTCCGGCCCGACGGCGGGGCGACGATGGTCGACGTCGGCGCCAAGCCGGTCACCGCCCGCCGCGCGGTCGCCGCCGCCGTGGTGACGATGGCGCCCGCGACGGCCGCGCTGGTGCAGCGCGGGGACCTGCCGAAGGGCGACGTGCTCGGCACCGCCCGGCTGGCCGGGATCATGGCCGCCAAGCGCGTGCCGGACCTGGTGCCGCTGGCCCACCCGTTGCCGCTGACCAAGGTCGACGTGCGGATCGCCGTCGCCGCGGAGGCCGGCGAGGTCCGGATCGAGACCGAGGTCCGCACCGTCGGCCAGA
The DNA here is from genome assembly GCA_015478825.1 of Patulibacter sp. GTDB lineage: Bacteria > Actinomycetota > Thermoleophilia > Solirubrobacterales > Solirubrobacteraceae > Patulibacter. The sequence goes on from JADMKN010000125.1 coordinate 5,984, forward strand.
CCGGGATCGAGATCGAGGCGATGACCGCCGCCCTGATCGCCGCGATCAACGTCTACGACATGGTCAAGGGCGTCGAGCGCGGCGTCGAGATCTCGACCGTCCGCCTGATCCACAAGAGCGGCGGCCGGACCGGCGACTTCGACGCGCCGACGCCGTGGGACGGTCCGCTGGCGACCGCGTCCGCCGGTGCGGACGACCCGACCGGCCCGTCCGCCGAGCCCGGAGTCTCCGTTCCCGGGGCCACCGCCGCGCCCAGCCCGCCGACGCCGGCCCCGCGCGACGCCCGGCGCCCCGTCGACCCGCCGATCCGGATCGCGCTGCTGACGGTGAGCACGTCGCGGGCCGACGGGCCGGCCGACGACCCCGGAAGCGTCGCGTTGCGCGCGCTGGCCGAGGCGCTCGGCGGGCAGGTCGCCGTCGCCGACCGGGTCCGCGACGACCGGGCCGCGATCGCCGCGCGGATCGCCGCCTTCGCCGACGACGACGGCGTCGACGTGGTGCTGACCGCCGGCGGCACCGGGATGACCGTCGACGACGTGACCCCCGAGGCGACCCTCGACGCCTGCGACCGCCAGGTCCCGGGGATCGCCGAGGCGCTGCGACTGGCGTCCCGGCAGCACACCCACGCCTGGCCGCTGTCGCGCGGCGTCGCGGCGGCGCGGGGGCGCACGCTGGTGGTCAACCTGCCGGGCTCCCCGAAGGCCGCCGCCGAGGCCGAGCCGGTGCTCGCCCCGGTGCTCGACCACGTGGTTCGCCTGCTGCGGCGGTAGCGGGGCTTAGAACCTGTTTCAAAATCAGTGGTTGTCTGTCGTGGTCGATGACCGAGTCGGGTGCGGTCCGATGCCCGAGAGTCAGACTGGTTGTCTGACTGAGGGTTCGGGTCGTGATCCGGCGATGTGTCAGCGGCCGCGACAGACGGCCGATCATTCTGAAACAGGTTCTTAGTCCTGAGGTTCCTCGAGAGGCCCTGGTTCGGTCTGCTCTGCGCTCTCGAGGGCCCCGGTTTGAACGTCGCGAGGCGGACTCTTGAGAGGTCCATAGACGTAGACGCCGGTGAGACTTGCCAAGGTAACGAGGACCGCAACGAGCCCTTCGACCGAATGCCCGGTGGCGATCAGGATTACGGCTGCAGCAAGTACGCCGAAGACGAAGACGCCCATGACACGACGTCCCTCGGTTTTCGCTTTTGTCTCTTCGGCGAGCTGCTTGAAGTCGTAGTCAGCTGCTCTGTTTGCGATCCCGTGGCGAAACGTCTGCTCCCTGTCCATGTAGTCCCGCATCCAGACAATCACCCCGGGCTCGACCTCGTTCAGCTTGAGGAGATCATCGGCGGGAATAGGCGACGAAGAAACACTTGCGGTGATCTGGTGCTTGATGTCCTGGCTGATCTCAGACCGGACTACATGCCGGATCTCCTTGCGGACATCCTCGCGACTGATGATCCCGTCAACGACTTCTTCGGAATCCGCTGCCCGCTCCTGCGTGTCTTCTGGTTGCGGCTCCAGTTCGGCGGTCATGCTGAGTTCTAGCGGGGCCGAAACTGCCGGAGCGCTGATTTGGTGGACCTGGCGAAGGCGCGGTGGAGCTGCCTGGCGTCTTCAATGGGCCCGGAGAAGACCATCGCGGAATCGGCGCTGAACGTGCGCGGAGGGAGGTCAAAGGAAAGTGACCCCACGATGTCGCCTGCTCCGTTTAGGACGTTGTGCGTGCGGGTGGGACGGTCGAGCCTTTCGGCAGAGCGGACGCGGAAGGCCAAATCAACTTCCTGATCCTTGTGGCTCGTGCTCATAGCGTCATGCTAGCGCTCGCGCGAGTGGTCTGGAGCAGTCTGGAGTGGCTTGGAGCCGTCTCAGCGCAGCGTGGCCGTCACCCGCACCGTCATCACGTCGTCGTTCACGCTGCCCTGGAGGCCGTCGATCCGCAGGGCCTCGTTCTCGAACAGCGTGACCCGGATCGCCGAGGCGATCCCGGAGTCCCCTGCCGCCTCGAGCACGCCGCCGCGGGCGCGCACGACGATCGGGACCTCGGCCTTGGTGCCGAGCAGCTCCAGCGATGCCCGCAGGCGCGGCTGGCCGTCGGGGTGCGGCGGCTCGGGGACCACCTCGGCCCCGGCGGGCAACTCGGCGGCGAGCTCGGAGATCGTGATCGCGGCGGACGCCTCGACCCGGCCGTCCCGCAGCGTCGCCCGGACGTCGCGGAGCGGGATCGGGATCCGGTCGACGTTCAGCGTGCCGATCGTGATCTCGCCCTCGTCGACCTTCTTCGCGCGACGCAGCAGCGACGTCAGGTCGTCGCTGTCGACCGCGAGCGTGGGCGTGGTGACCCGCAACTCGTCGACGTGGCCGAGGACGAGCTTCCAGGCCGGGAACGCCGTGATCTCGACCTGGGCCCGGTCGTCGCTGAGCTCCCCGCGGGCCACGCGCTCCGCGATCGGGGGCAGGACGAACTGCCCGGCGATCGCCACCAGGACGATCAGTCCGGCCATGATCACCCACAGGCGGCGGTGCGTACGTGGTCGATCGCGGCGCATGGCCGGGAATCGTACGGACTGCGGTCCATGGCGCGGGACGAATCGGGTAGAAGAGGGGTGTACCTCGGGTCGGTCCCCCGCACCGGCCCCACCGAACGAGTTCCCCGGAGGATCCGTGCCCACCTACATCATGCTCAGCAGCCTCTCTCCCGACGGCGTGCAGACGATCAAGAACAACCCGCAGCGGATCCGCGAGGTGAACAAGGAGGTCGCGGCGCTCGGCGGAACGGTCAAGGCGCAGTGGGCGGTGCTCGGCCGCTACGACTTCATCAACGTCGTCGAGGCCCCCGACGAGCAGACGATCGCCCGGATCTCGCTCGAGCTGTCGTCGCGCGGCACGACCAACTACGAGACCCTCACGGCGATCCCGATCGACGACTTCATCGCCGGGATCTGAGCCGTCGCGCCTGACCCGACGGCCGGCGCCCGTCAGCGCGGGCCGTTGGGAGCTTCCTGACGGGTTGCCGCATGCACCAGGCCCTCGACCCGCACCGCGCAGCCCCCGCAGCCGCCCGAGGCGCCGGTCGCCTGGCGCACGGCCGCCACGCTGTCGCAGCCGTCGGCGATCGCCCCGCGGATCGTCCCCGCGGTGACCTGGTTGCAGGCGCAGACGAGCTGCGTGTCGGGCGCAGACGCCGCGCGGTCGCCGCCGTCGGAGCCGCCGGCCACCGCGTCGAGCAGCTCGTCGGTGACCAGCTCGCCGTCCACGCCCGCCGGGCCGCCCGCGGTCAGTTCCGTGAGCTCGGCGGCCAGCGAGAGGTCGCCGAGCAGCACCGCGCCGGCCAGCCGTCCCTGCCGTAGCGCGAGCCGCCGGTAGACCCCGCGGCGGGTGTCGACCGAGATCACCTCGTCGACGTCGTCGTCGTCGGTGTCCAGCCACGGGTGCCCGCAGGCGAACAGGTCGACGCCGACGATCTTCAGCGTGGTCGCGAGCGGACTGCCCTGGTAGCCGCCGGGGACCCCGGCGATCGTCGCGCCGGCCGTGCGCGCCTGCGCGGCGATCGGCGGCCACAGGCCGTAGACGACCCCGCGGTGCTCGGCGCACTCGCCGACCGCCCAGACCCCGGGCGCGCTGGTGCGCAGCTCGTCGTCGACGGTGATCGCGTGGGCGCACTCGATCCCCGACCGCTTGGCGACGCGGATCTCGGGCCGGATGCCGGTGGCGAGCACGACCAGCTCGCTGGCCAGCTCGTCGCCTCCCGCGAACTGCACCCCGGTCACGGTGCGGGTGCCGGTGATCCGCTCGGTCTGCCGGTCGAGGAAGAGCTGGATCCCGAGACCGAGGATCCGGCGCTCCAGCAGGCGGGCGGCGCCGCGGTCGAGCTGCCGATCCATCAGCCGGTCGCCGAGGTGGACGATCGTGACCGACGCGCCGTGCGCGGCCAGCCCGGCGGCGGCCTCGAGCCCCAGCAGCCCGCCCCCGATCACGGTCGCCATCATCCCGGGGACCACGGTGCGGTTGAGCATCGCGGCGTCGGCCCGCGTGCGGAACGGGACCACGCCGGGCAGGTCCAGGCCGAGGATCGGCGGCGGCGTCGGCCGCGAGCCGGTGCAGATCACGGCCTTGTCGTACGGCACCCGCTCGCCGCTCTCGAGCACGACCTCCTTGGCCTCGGTGTCGATCCGGTGGACCCAGGTCGCGAGCCGCAGGTCGACGCCGTGGGCCGCGTACCACTCGCGCGGCCGCAGCGCGACGTCCTCGCGCGGGTCGGGCGACACCAGGTGCGAGATCCGGACCCGGTCGTACGGCGCGTCGTCCTCGCCGGCGAGGATCGTGGTCTCCCAGTGCCGGGACGGGCGGTGGGCGAAGACCGCCTCGAGCACGGCGATCGACGCCATCCCGCCGCCGACGATCACCAGCCGCTCGCGGGGAGGGCCCGCCGGGGCGGCCGCGTCCTCGGGGTCGGTCGAACGATCGGGCGCGTCGCTCTCGCCGTCTCCACGGACGGTCGGGCCCGCCGGCGCGGGCACCAGCGCCTCGACCCGGACCGCCATCGCCTTCAGCTCCGGCTGGCGCGACGTCGGATCGGTCGCGTCGTGGCTGAGCGCGTTGAGCTGGCCCGCGCCCGCCGGAGCGTGCAGCAGTCCCCAGTGGAACGGCGAGAACGCGACGCCGGGACGGATCGCGCCGCCCTCCAGCGGCCCCCGGTCGACGGTCGAGTCAGCCACCACTCGGGCGCGGACGATCGCCGTCCCGCGCCGCGAGACGAGCCGTACGCGCTCGCCGTCGCCGACGTTCGCGCGCGCCGCGTCCTCGGGGTGCAGCTCGACGAACGGCTCGGGATCGGCGGCCAGCAGCTCCGGCGCCTTGCCGGTGCGGGTCATCGTGTGCCACTGGCCGCCGACCCGGCCCGTGGTCAACAGGAGCGGGTGCTCGGCGTCGGGTCGCTCGGCCGGCGGGCGCGCGTCGAGCGGCCCCAGGCGGGCGCGTCCCGACGGCGTCGGGAAGACCTGGTCGGGGTAGAGCCGGGCGCCGTGCTGGCGTCCGGTCGGTGGTCCGCCGTCGCCGCTCGGCTCGGCCCCGGGCGCGCGGCGGCGGCGATCCTCCGCGTCGGCCCGCGCGGCGTCCTCGGGGGTGTAGGGCCAGCGGACGCTGCCGTCGCGCCGCAGCCGCCGGTGGGTCAGCCCCGACTGGTCGCAGACGCGGCCGGCGGTCAGGCCGACGAACTCGGCGTGGACGGCGGCGGCGTGGGGCCAGGCGAACTGCTCCTCCCAGCCGAGCGCGGCGGCGAGCCGGGCGAGGATCCTCCAGTCCGGCAGCGCCTCGCCGGGCGGCTCGACGGCCTGCCGCATCAGCGTGACGCGGCGCTCGGAGCTGGTCGTCGTGCCGTCCTTCTCGGGCCACTGGGCCGCCGGCAGCACCAGATCCGCGAACGACGAGGTCTCGGTCGGGTGGTAGGCGTCCTGGACGACGACCAGCTCGGCGCGCCGCAGCGCCGCGTGGACCTTGGCGCTGTCGGGCAGCGAGACCGCCGGGTTGGTGGCCATGATCCAGACCGCCTTGACGGTGCCCGCGTGGAGCGCGTCGATCAGGTCGGTGGCGACGAGTCCCGGGCGCTCGCTGATCCCGGCGGCGGTCGGCGGCAGCCGCCAGTAGGTGTTGACCGCCTCGCGGTCCTCCGCCGAGCGGGCGTCGCGGTAGCCGGGCAGCAGCGTGGCGAGCCCACCGACCTCGCGCCCGCCCATCGCGTTCGGCTGCCCGGTCAGCGACAGCGGTCCCGCCCCGGGCCGGCCGACCTGCCCGGTGACCAGGCAGAGGGCGTGCAGCGCCCGGTTCTTGTCGGTGCCGACGGTCGACTGGTTGGCGCCCATCGTCCAGCAGGTCATCGCGGCCCCGGCCGTCGCGAAGGTCCGAGCGGCCTCCTCGAGCAGCTCGACCGGCACGCCGGACTCCTCCGCGGCCCGCTCCGGCGGCCACTCCGCGACCTGGGCCCGCAACGCGTCCCAGCCCTCGGTGCGCTCGGCCAGGTACGCCTCGTCGGTCAGGCCGTCGCGCTCGATCACGTGCAGCATGCCCAGCAGCAGCGGGACGTCGCCGCCGGGCTTCACCGGCAGGTGCAGGTCGGCTTCGGCGGCGGTGACGGTCCGGCGTGGATCCACCACGATCACCCGACACGGCCCGCGCCCGCCGCGCTTCGGCCGCTGCTGCGCGGCCCTGATCCGCTGCCAGACGATCGGATGGCAGGCCGCGGTGTTCGACCCGAGGACCAGGATGCAGTCGCTCTCGTCCAGGTCGTCGTACGACGGCAGTGGCCCGTCGGACCCGAACGTCGCCTTGTAGCCGGCGACCGCGGAGCTCATGCAGAGCCGCGAGTTCGAATCGACCGTGTTGGTGCCGAGGAACCCCTTGGCCAGCTTGTTGACGACGTAGTAGTCCTCGGTCAGGAGCTGCCCCGAGACGTAGAACGCGACCGCCTCGGGACCGTGCTCGTCGACGATCGACCGCAGCCGCCCGGCGGCCCAGCCGAGCGCCTCGTCCCAGCCCACGTCGCTCCACGGCCCGTCCCGGTCGACGCGGCGCTGGGGGACCGTGGCGCGGTCGCGGGCGTGGATCGCTCCGGGCAGCGCGAGCGGCTTCGCGCAGGTCCGCCCGCGGTTGACGGGGTGGTCCGGGTCGCCCTCGACGCGCACCAGCCGGCCCTCGTCGACCGTCGCCCGCAGGCCGCAGCCGACCCCGCAGTACGGGCAGCCGGTGCGGATCGTGCGCTCGCCGTTCACGCGGCGTCCGCGATCGGGTCGGTCGCGGCCACGTGGCGCCCGCCGGACGGCGCCACGTCGACGTCGGCCAGGCGGACCCACAGCCGCCCGCCCTCCTCGACGACGTCGTGGATCGGCATCCGGTCGCCGTCCGGGCCGATCGCGCCGCTGGTCAGGTCCAGGCGCCAGTTGTGCAGCGGGCAGGTGACGCAGCCGTCCGCGACCAGGCCGTCGGACAGCGGCCCGCCGCGGTGCGGGCAGGCGGCGTCGGTCGCGGCGAAGCCGGTCGGCAGCCGGAAGATCGCCACACGGCGACCGTCGATGGTCGCGCGCCGCCCTTCGAGCAGCGGGACGTCGGCGGCGGCGCCGACCTCGTGGAACCCGCCCGCCTCCAGCGTGGCGACGGCGGCGGGGGCGATCACGGTCGTGGGATCAGACATCGAGGGTCTCCTTGAGGTCCTCGATCGCGGCGCCGGGCGGCGGTCCGATCGGGGTCGGGTCGGTGTCCAGCTCCGAGAACTGGCGGGGGACGGCGGGGGCGCGGCGCTCGCGCCAGGGGTCGGGGTCGCTCGCCGCCTTGGCGATCAGGAACCGCTCGTGCAGCCGGGCGGGCTCGCCGGACTCCTCGTCGAGCACCGCCGCCTGGATCGACTCCAGCCCGACCCGCTCGACGAACGGCATCGTCCGCTCCAGGTACTCGCCGTTCTCGCGGTAGTGCTGCAGGAAGATGCAGGCGGTCCGCAGCGCGGCGTCCTTGTCGTCGACCCGGGCCAGCAGCTCGCCCTTCTTGATCGTGCCGGCGCCGCCGCCGCCGACGTAGATCTCCCAGCCGCCCTCGATCGCGACGATCCCGATGTCCTTGATCAGCGACTCGGCGCAGTTGCGCGGGCAACCGGACACCGCCAGCTTGACCTTGTGCGGGGTGTAGAGCCCCTCGATCATCTCCTCCAGCTCGATCCCGGCGTTCATCGAGTCACCGAGCCCGAACCGGCAGAACTGCTCGCCGACGCAGGTCTTGACGGTGCGGACGGACTTGGCGTAGGCGTGCCCCGACGGCATGTCGAGCGCCTCCCAGACCGCCGGCAGGTCCTCCTTCTTGATCCCCAGCAGGTCGATCCGCTGGCCGCCGGTGACCTTGACCAGCGGCACGTCGAAGCTCTCCGCGACGTCGGCGATCCGCCGCAGCTCGGACGGGGTGGTGACCCCGCCGCGCATCCGCGGGACGACCGAGAAGGTGCCGTCGTTCTGGATGTTGCCGTGGACCCGGTCGTTGATGAACCGGGCGTGGCGCTCCTCGCGGTGCTGGTTCTGGTTGACCTCGCTGACCAGGTAGGCCAGGCCCGGCTTGCAGGCGCCGCAGTCGCGGCCCGCCCCGCAGGCCGCCGAGAGCGCGGAGACCGAGGCGCAGCCCTGCTCGCGGGTCACGGCCGCCAGCTCGTCGCGGGTCTGCTTGCGGCACGGGCACAGGTACGTGGCCTCGTCGACCTTGCCGCCGCGCACGACCTTGAGGATCTCCGTCACCACCGGCTTGCACGACCCGCAGCCCGCCCCGGCCCGGGTCGTCGCCACGACCTCCTGGGTCGACCCCAGGTCGTTCGCCTCGATCGCCGCGACGATCTCGCCCTTGCAGACGCCGTTGCAGTTGCAGACCTGCGCCCCGTCGGGCAGGTCCGCGGGGGACGCCTGCGACGCCTCGGCCAGCAGCGCCAGCGGGTCGTCGACCTGGCGTCCGGTCTTGATGCCGTCGAGCAGCAGCTCGTTGCCGCGGATGTCGCCCATCAGGATCGCGCCGACCAGCGTGCCGTCCCGCACCACGAGCTTGCGGTAGACGCCCTCCGCGCGGTCGTGGACGATCGCCGCGGTGGCGTGGCTCGGATCGTCGGGGCGGTCGGCGGCCGAAGCCGTGGTGTCCGCGTCGCCGATCGAGACCAGGTCGACGCCCATCACCTTCAGCCGGGCCGACATGATCGAGCCCGCGTAGACCGCGCCCGCGGCCGGCACGTCGCCGGGAACGACCTCCATGCCGGGACCGGCGGCGTGCAGCGCCAGCAGCCGCTGCGCCGCGACCTGGGCCTGCTCGTGGATTGGCGCGACGATCCCGTAGACCATGCCGCGGTGCTGCGCGCACTCGCCGACCGCCAGGACCCGTGGATGCGACGTGGTCAGCGTGTCGTCGACCACGATCCCGCGCTCGACGTCCAGCCCGGACTCGCGGGCCAGATCGGTGCGCGAGCGGATCCCGATCGCCATCACGACCAGCCCGCAGGCGAGCTGCTCGCCGTCGCCGAACCGCACGCCGCGCGCCCGGTCCGGTCCGAGGATCAGCCGGGTCTGACGCTCCAGCAGGACGGTCACGCCGAGCTCGGCGAGCGCCGGCTCCAGCAGCTCGGCCGCCGCCGCGTCGAGCTGCCGCTCCATCAACCGGTCCATCAGGTGGACCACGGTCACGGCGGCGCCCTGCGACGCGACGCCATAGGCGGCTTCGAGCCCCAGCAGGCCGCCCCCGATCACCACCACCTCGGTGCCCTCGGCCGCAGCGCGGCGGATCGTCTGGCAGTCCTCGGGACCGCGGAACGGGATCACGCCGGCCAGGCCGATTCCGGGCAGCTCCGGCATCAGCGGCTCGGAGCCGGTGCAGAGGACCGTCGACCCGAACCGGATCTCGGCGCCCGACGTCAACCGCGCGAGGCCGGCGTCGGGATCGAGCTCCGCGACCCGCTCGCCGACGCGGACGTCGATCCGCTGGTCGGCGTACCAGTCGTCGGGGCGGAGCTGGAGGGTCTCCGGCGCCGTGTCGTCGACCAGGAGATGCGACAGCGACACCCGGTCGAACGGCAGCCGCGGCTCCTCGCAGACCATCGTGATCGTCAGCGCGGGGTCGCGCTCGCGCAGCGCCTCGCAGACGGCCTGGCCGGCGATCCCGCCGCCGACGATCAGCACGTCCGTGGTCTGCGGGGTGAAGCAGGGGTCGAGCACGGGGATCGCTCCTTCGGGGGATTCGGAACGGCGGGGCATCAGATCCGGACCCCCGCCTCGGTGGCGGCGGTCCATCCGCGTCGCCAGTGGGCGCGGCTGATCGCCATCCCGACCAGCGCGGCCAGCGCGAGCGCGGCGACCAGGCCGAGCGGCGCGGCGAACGAGCCGGTCAGGTCCTTGCCGTAGCCGAGCAGGATCGGCAGCAGGAACCCGCCGAGCCCGCCGCAGGCGCCGACCAAGCCGGTCACCGCGCCGACGTGGCGGCCGGAGTAGCGCAGCCCGACGAGCTGGAAGACCGCGCCGTTGCCGAAGCCGAGCGTGGCGATCGTCAGGACGAGCAGCAGCTCGATTCCCAGCGCGGTCCGCGTCAGCGCCAGTCCGGTGAACAGGGCGGCTGCGACCGCGTAGACCATCAGCAGCACGCGGGTCCCGCCGATCCGGTCGGCGAGCGTCCCGCCGAACGGCCGCAGCAGGCTGCCCCCGAGCGCGCCGATCGCGATCCACGTGCCCGCCGTGACCTGCGAGACCGCGTACTCGGAGTTCAGGTACTTGGGACCGAAGGTCGTCAATCCGAGGAAGAACCCGAAGGTGACGGCGTAGAAGCCGCACAGCCGCCAGACGTCGCGGTCGCGAATCAGCGTCGAGAAGGGGACGGCGTTCGAAGCGCCCGGCGCCTGCGGCTTCTCCCGGGCGAAGACGATGAACGTGATCAGCACCAGCGCGACGGGCAGCATCGCCAGCGCGAAGACCTCGTGCCAACTGAACCAGCCCGCGACGTCGGCCGGCGCGCACTGGGCCAGCGGCACCCGCTTGCCCGTGCCGGCGTCGACCGCCGAGCAGTGCTCGGCGAGCCGCGGCGCGAAGAACGTCGCGATCACGGTGCCGGAGTTGCCCGCGCCGGCGATGCCCATCGCCAGCCCCTGGAACTTCGGCGGGTACCAGCGGCTCGCCATCGGCAGCGAGACCACGAAGCTCGCGCCCGCCAGACCCAGCAGCACCCCGATCAGCAGCACCGCGGGGAAGCTCGTGCCCCACAGCCAACCCAGCAGCAGCGGGACGAACCCGGCAATCAGCATGCCGATCCCGATCCGCCGCGGGCCGACCCGGTCGACGAGCTGGCCGATCGTCACGCGGAAGACCGCCGCCGACAGCGCCGGCACGGCGACCATCAGGCCGGTCTGCCCGTCGGAGAGCCCGAGCGACGTGCTGATCGGGATCGACAGCGCGCCGAGCAGGACCCAGCAAAGGAACGAGACGTCGAAGTGCAGGAGGCTCGCCACCAGCGTCGGGGTGTGGCCCGCGCGGCGGAACTCGGATAGGCGCATGGGGCCCTTTCGGTCGGGGGCCAGCGACGGGGAGCCGCGGCGGTCTGCCGTGCTGAACGGCACCAACGAGGCTAGGTGCGGTGTGGTGAGCGCCAATTGGACCGCGGGAGGGAATCGGCGGGGCGCCTTGTCCGATCGGGAGTTGGACGGATGGAGGGGGTCGCATGGCCCGATGTACAGCCGCGGCGCCGCTCGGGCGTGACACGCGCCCGTGCAGGCGCGCTTGCAAGCGGGGGAATCGACGCGAGGGTCGACGGTGGTCGAGTACCGTCGGAGGATCCTTGGGGTGCCGTGCATCCCCACCGTTCTGGAGTGCCTGTGCCGAAGTCGCATCAACGTTCGCTGTCGCTCGCCGCTGTCGCCGCCGTGCTCGGCCTCGGCTCGATCGCCGGATCCGCGTCGGCGGCCTGGACCCCGCCGGCCGAGCTCGAGACCGGCGTCGGCGTCGCCGGGCTGTCCGTCGACCCGGCCGGTGACCGACTCGTCAACGCCCGCACCGCGACCTCGTCGGGCGCGATGAACACGCGGATCCTCGGCGTCCAGGCCGACCGCACGCCGGAGGGCATCCGGTCGATCAAGGGCGTGATGCCCGACCCGATCGCGTGGGACGACGACGACCTGCTGTACGGCCGGATGACCAGCCTCGGCACCGTCCGCCGCACCGTGCCCGACGGCAAGGGCGGCACCCGCCGGGTCAGCCTGACCAACTACCGGATCGGCGTCTCGGTCGGCGAGGCGGTCGGCGTCAAGCTCGGCACGCAGCGCTCGGTCGCCACCGCGGTCCTCGACCAGTCCGTGCAGCTCAGCGGCAACGCCGGAGGCGACGTGGCGCTGGGCTGGAGCGAGGTCGGGTCCGACGGGGTGGTCCGGGTCAACCTGGCCTGGCGCTCGGCGCGCGCCAAGGGGAGCACCGTGCGGCTCTCCGAGCCCCGCGTGATCTCCGGCTCGCGGTCGAGCCGCCTGCTGGCGCTCAGCACCGGCTCGGGCGGTCGCACCGTCGCGGTCTACGAGACCGGCGCGACCGACAGCACCCGGCGGCTGTACACCCGCTCGATCGACGTCCGCAAGGGCGAGGTCGGCAAGCCGCAGACCCTGCGCCGCGGCGGTCCGGGCTTCGTCTCGGCGACCGCCACCGTCGGTCCGAAGGGACGCTCCGTGATCGCCTGGGGCGAGCAGGACAAGGCCAGCGAGCGGACCAAGCCGTACGTCGTGCGCGGCACGACCCGCGACCGCGACGGCCGGTTCTCGTCGCCCAAGCGGCTCGACTCGGGCGGCAGCCTGGTGCGTCCGCCCGGCGGCGCGCTGGTCTCGGCGATCGACGATGGCGGCCGGGTCACCGTCGCCTGGAACCAGACCGTCGGCAGCGTCGCCGACGGCACCGCGCACGACATCCCGCGCGTCTCCGAGGCGAGCGCCACCGGGGGCCTGCACCAGCCGCGCGACCTCGCGGCCGCCGGCCGGGTCCACGGCGTCGCCGCTTCGGGGACCGTGATCGGCCTGGTGATGGTGCGCGAGCAGGAGCGCCCGCTGGGCGGCTCCAACGCCGACCGCGGCACCGCCCTGCAGGTCGCCGTGCGGCCGCCGGACGGGCTGATGGGCAACCCCGAGACCGTCAACCAGTTCACCGACAACCAGCTCCTCGACCGCAGCAACGCGTACGGCGCGGCGGCGATCGCCGGGCTCCCGGCCGGTGGATTCTCGGTCGCCTGGACGCGGGCCACCGTCGAGCGCGGCAAGCTCCAGTCCACCACGTACTTCGCCGACGGACCGGACGCGCCTCCCGCGGCGAGCTGATCGCCGCCCGGGGCGGCGCGCCGCGAGGCGATCCGTCAAGCTGGCGAGCATGTCCCAGGACCCGAAGGTGCTCGTCGTCGGTGCGGGGGGTCGCGAGCACGCGATCGTCCGCGCGCTGCTCCGTTCCGCCACCCTGACCGCTGCGGATGGCGGGGCTGCGGCGCAGATCCACGCGACGCCCGGCAACCCGGGGATCGCGGACGACGTGAGCGTCCACGACGTCGCGGTCGACGACGTCGCCGGTCTGGTCACCCTCGCTCGTGAGCTGGCGGTCGAGCTGGTCGCCGTCGGACCCGAGGTGCCGCTGGTCGCGGGCCTGGTCGACGCGCTCGCCGACGCCGGGATCGCCGCCTTCGGCCCGTCCGCCGCCGCCGCGCGGCTCGAGGGCTCCAAGGCGTTCGCCAAGGAGATCATGATCGCCGCGGGCGTCCCGACCGCCGGCTACGAGACGGTGACCACGGTCGAGGCCGGAATGAGCGCGATCACCGGCTACCCGGTCGTGCTCAAGTACGACGGGCTGGCCGCCGGCAAGGGCGTCGTGATCGCCGAGGACGAGCAGACCGCGCGGGCGACCCTGGTCGACATGCTCGAGGACCACCAGTTCGGCGACGCCGCCGTGGTCGTCGAGCAGTTCCTGCGCGGCGAGGAGGTCTCGCTGCTGGCCGTCTGCGACGGCGAGCGCGCGATCCCGCTGGCCCCGGCGCAGGACTACAAGCGGATCTTCGACGGCGACGAGGGGCCGAACACCGGCGGGATGGGCTCGTACTCGCCGGTCGTCGGGATCGACGCCGAGCGGGTCGCCGAGATCTCGGCGCAGGTTCACCAGCCGATCGTCGACGAGCTCAACCGCCGCGGGATCCCGTTCCACGGCGTGCTCTACGCCGGCCTGATGATCGACGGCGACGACGTGCGGGTGCTCGAGTACAACACCCGCTTCGGCGACCCGGAGACCCAGGCGGTGCTGCCGCGGCTGCGCAGCGACCTCTACGACCTGATGGTCCGCTCGGCGACCGTCGGTGGCCTGGCCGGCGTGACCCTGGAGTGGGACGACCGTTGGGCGGTGACCCTGGTGCTGGCCTCCGCCGGCTATCCGGCGTCGGCGTCGAAGGGCGACGTGATCTCGGGCCTCGACGCGGTCGCCGAGGCGACCGAGGTCACCCACGCCGGCACGGCGCGCGACGCCGACGGCCGGATCGTCACCGCGGGCGGCCGGGTGCTCAACGTGACCGCGCTCGGCGCGACGCCGGCCGACGCCCGCGACGCGGTCTACGCCGCCACCGAGGCCGTGACGTTCGACGGCCGCCAGCTCCGCACCGACATCGCGCTGCGTCCGGTCGAGCGGTTCTCGACGGCGACCTGAGCCGTCAGGCTCGGCGACCGCCGTCGCCGTCGCCACGCCATCGGTCGGCGGCGGTCCATTACCCTGAACGGGCCTGATCTCCCTGTCCTCGGGACAGGTCCCATCCCCGACTACGTGAGCTCTTCCGTGTCCGACGCATCCTCCACCACCCAGACCGAACCGCTCGAGGCCGCCGTGGCCGCCCCGACCGACGCCCCGCGCGTCGGGATCATCATGGGCAGCAAGAGCGACCTGCCGATGATGGAGAAGGCCGGCGCCGTGCTCGACGAGTTCGGCGTCGCCCACGAGATCCGCGTGATGAGCGCTCACCGCGACCCCGAGATGGTCGCCGACTACTGCAAGAACGCGCGGATGCGCGGCCTCGGCGTGATCATCGCCGGCGCCGGCCTGTCGGCTGCCCTGCCCGGCGTCGCCGCCGCGCATACCGACCTGCCGGTGGTCGGCGTCCCGCTGACCAGCAGCCTGTCGGCCGCGGGTGGGCTCGACGCGATCCTCTCGGTCGTCCAGATGCCCCCGGGCGTCCCGGTCGCGTCGGTCGGCCTCGACAACCCGAAGAACGCCGCCCACCTGGCGATCCGGATCCTCAACGTCGGCGACGGCGCCGCGCCCGTCAAGGGCTAGGACCGGCCCGGGTCCGCCGAGCCGCGCCGCCGTGGTCGACCCGGACCCCGCGCGCTCCGAGGACGACGCGGCGCGGCCCCGGCCCCGTCGCCTGTCGTCCCGGGTGGCGTACCGCAACCCGTGGATGAGCGTCCGCGAGGACGAGATCGAGCGGCCGTCGCCCGACGGCTGGCGCCCCGGGATCTACGCGGTCGTCGAGAAGCCGCACGCCGCCGCGGTGGTGCCGTGGGACGGCACCCACCTGCACCTCGTCGGACAGTTCCGCTACCCGCTCGGCGCCTGGTCGTGGGAGTTCCCGCAGGGCGCGGTCCACGGCGACGACGCGACGGCCGAGCAGGTCGCCCGCGCGGAGCTGCGCGAGGAGACCGGCTTCGAAGCCGGCACGCTGCGCCGGCTCGCCGACCTGGCCTTCGCTCCCGGGATGGCCGACCAGACGTTCACCGCCTGGCTGGCGACCGACCTGACGCCGGGGCCGGCGCAGCCGGAGCCCGAGGAGGCCGGGATGATCGTCGCCCGCCGGGTCACGATCGAGGCGCTCGACGCGCTGATCGACGCCGGCGAGATCGTCGACGCGGCGACGATCGCCACCTGGTTCTTCGCCCGCCGGGTGCTCGTCGAGCGCTAGTCCGCGTACTCCGGCGACCAGTGGGCCCGCGCGATCCGCTCGCGCAGGTCGTCCTCGTCGCGCTGGGGCGCGACGCCGTCGTCGACCGCCGCGCACGCCACCGCGAGCGCGACCTCCTGCGCGACGTCGCGCAGCGCCGTGATCGGCGGCAGCAGCGGAGCGTGCGGATCCGTCAGGGCGGGGGAGAGCCCGCCGACCGCACGAGCCGCGGCGTGGAGCATGCCGTCGGTGACCCGCGCGGCCTGCGCCGCGACGACGCCGAGCCCGACGCCGGGGAAGACGTAGACGTTGTTGGACTGCGCGACCCGGACCGGCTGGCCCTCGTACTCGACGGCGGGGAACGGCGATCCCGTCGCCATCAGGACCCGCCCGTCGGTCCACCGCAGCAGGTCGCCGGGGTCCGCCTCGGAGCGGGCGGTCGGGTTGGACAGCGGCAGGATGATCGGACGGTCGACGTGCGCCGCCATCGCGCGCACGACCTCCTCGGTGAACGCGCCGGTCGCGGTCGACAGCCCGATCAGCGCGGTGGGGCGGACGGCCCGGACGACGTCGGCCAGTCCGGCGCCGCGCGCGGCGGTGCCCGGCGCGGTATCGCTCCCGGC
Source organism: Patulibacter sp. (assembly GCA_015478825.1). Lineage (GTDB taxonomy): Bacteria > Actinomycetota > Thermoleophilia > Solirubrobacterales > Solirubrobacteraceae > Patulibacter. The sequence goes on from JADMKN010000125.1 coordinate 22,014, forward strand.
GTCGTCCCGGGCGTAGACGGCCTGCGCCGCGGTCAGGTCGCGGCGGTCGCTGGTCAGCAGGCCGTCGATGTCGACCATCCAGAACCGACGGCGCGCCTCGTCCGGATCCAGGCCCTCCTCGATCATCGTGTGGCGGACCTCGTCGGCGACGCCGATCGCGGCCGAGCCGGCGCCCAGGATCACGATCCGCTGCTCGGCCAGCGACTGTCCGGCGACCGATGTCGCGCCGATCAGCGCGGCGAGCGCGACCGCCGCGGTGCCCTGGATGTCGTCGTTGAACGAGCAGATCCGGTGGCGGTAGCGGTCGAGGATCGGCCGGGCGTTGGTCGACGCGAAGTCCTCCCACTGGACCAGCACGCCGGGCAGCTCCAGCTCGACGGCTTCGACGAACGCCTCGACGAAGGCGTCGTAGTCGGCGCCGGAGACCCGCTCGTGCCGCCAGCCGAGGTAGCCGGGGTCGTCGAGCCGGGAGCGGTTGTTGGTCCCGACGTCAAGCACGATCGGCAGCGTCCGGGACGGATCGAGTCCGCCGATCGCGGTGTAGAGCGCGAGCTTGCCGATCGGGATCCCGAGGCCGCCGGCGCCCTGGTCTCCAAGTCCGAGGATCCGCTCGCCGTCGGTCACGACGATCACGTCGACCTCGGGTTGGCGGCGGTTGCGCAGCAGCTCGGGCAGCCGGTCGCGCATCGGGTACGACAGCGTCAGCCCGCGCGGACGGCGGAAGATCCGGTGGAAGCGTTGGCACGCCAGTCCGACCGTCGGCGTGTAGACGATCGGCAGGACCTCCTCGAGGTGCTCGACCAGCAGCCGGTAGTAGAGGACGACGTTGGTGTCGCGCAGCTCGCGCAGGTTGACGTACTTGTCGAGGTCGCTGCTGCGCCGCCGGAAGACCTCGTAGGCCCGCGTGACCTGGTCCTCCAGCGTCTCGATCGCCGGCGGCAGCAGCCCGTCGAGCCCGAGCACCCGGCGCTGCTCCTCGGTGAACGCGGTACCGCGGTTGCGCAGCGGATCTTCGAGGATCTGCGGGTACTGCACCGAGCTCATGGATCGAGCCTAGTTCGTGGGGCGCGGATCACCGCCTCCACGGCGCCACGGACCCGCCGTCCGTCGTGCCCGCCGTGCGCGGTCGGCGACCTGATGACGTTGTGCTCGTACTACGAGCACAACATCAACAGGTCGCCGGTCCAAATCGCACATCGAACGTGCGGCGGTTCGGACCGCGCAGGCCACCGCGCGCGGCTCTTGCGAGAATGACCCGCGATGATCCCGCGCTATACCCGTCCCGAGATCGGCGCCGTCTGGACCGACGACGCGAAGTTCGAGTCCTGGCGGGAGGTGGAGGTCGCCGCCTGCGAGGAGATGGAGGGGCCGACCGCGGACGATCTGAAGGCGATCCGCGCCGCCACGTTCACCGCCGCGGCCGTCCACGAGCGCGAGAAGATCACCGACCACGACGTCGCCGCGTTCGTCGACGTGCTCTCGGCCGACGCCGGGACCGGCGTCGG
>JADMKN010000126.1 GCA_015478825.1 Patulibacter sp.
GCTCGCAGATCGGTGGCGCCGGCAGCTTCACGCCCCAGAGCGCCAAGGCGCTGGCGGACCTGCTCAAGTCCGGCTCGCTGCCGCTCGAGCTGTCGATCATCTCGCAGCAGCAGGTCTCAGCGACGCTCGGTCAGGAAGCCCTCGACCAGGGCCTGCTCGCCGGTATCGCCGGCTTCGTCGTCGTCGCGCTCTTCCTGATCGCGTTCTACCGCGCGCTCGGCCTGATCGCGGTGATCGGCCTGCTCGCCTACACCGTCTTCTTCCTGGCGATCGTCAAGATCATCCCGATCGTGATGACGCTGCCGGGCATCGCCGGCCTGATCCTCACGATCGCCGTCGCGGCCGACGCCAACATCGTCATCTTCGAACGCATCAAGGACGAGCTCCAAGCGGGGAGATCCGTCCAGCGCTCGATCAAGGACGGCTACCGCAAGGGCCTCAGCGCGATCATCGACGGCAACGTGATCACGTTCCTCGTCGCGTTCGTCCTGTTCATGGTCGCGACGGCCGGCGTCAAGGGCTTCGCCTTCAACCTCGGCATCGGCGTGATCCTGTCGATGTTCACCGCGGTGCTGATGACCCGGGCGATCCTCGGCCTCGTCTCGCGGTCCCGCGTGATCACCCACCCGGCGCTGCTCGGCGCCCGTAAGCGGAACCCGATCTGGCACCGCTTCGACTTCATGGGGTACTCGCGCTGGTTCTTCGCCGCGTCGGGCGTGGTGCTCGCCCTCGGCGCGGTCGCGATCGGCGCCAAGGGGATCAACTTCAGCATCGACTTCGAGTCGGGCACGCAGATCAAGCTCACCGCCCAGCAGGGCAACGCCGACGTCGAGGGCGTCCGCGATGCGCTGCGTCCGATCGGCCTCGCGGACGCGAAGATCCAGGAGGTCAAGCTGCCCGGTCAGACGGGCAAGAGCTTCCAGGTCTCGACCGAGGCGCTGTCCACGCAGCAGGAGCGCCGCGTCGCGCAGCAGCTCCAGACGGAGCTCGGGGTCAACCCCGCGGACCTCAACACCAACACGGTCGGACCGACGTTCGGGAAGACGGTCGCGAACTCCGCGGTCGTCGCCATCATCGTCTCGTTCCTGCTGATCGCGTTCGTGATCTGGTTCCGGTTCGGACTCCGGTTCATGACGCCGATCCTGATCGCGGTGATTCACGACCTGTTGATCACGGCCGGCATCTACGCCGCAACGGGCGCCGAGGTCTCCGCGTCGACGGTGGCCGCCCTGCTGACGATCATCGGCTACTCGCTCTACGACACGATCATCGTGTTCGACCGTGTCCGCGAGAACATGAAGCGGCTGCCGTCGGCGGCGATCAGCCAGATCGTCAACCGCGCGATGAGCGAGGTCCTCGGTCGTTCGCTCGTCACGTCGTTCTCCACGGGCCTGCCGGTCCTGGCGCTGCTGCTGTTCGGCGGCGAGACGCTCAAGGACTTCGCTCTGGCGATGCTCATCGGCACGGTCTCCGGCGCCTACTCGTCGGTCTTCATCGCCGCCCCGGTGCTGACCGCGGCGCTCGAGCGGTCCCCCCAGTTCCGGGCCCGTCGCAAGCGGCTGATGGCGGCCAACGGCGGCGTCCTGCCGCCGTACCCCGACGGCTCGAGCGGGGAGGTCGACCCGCACGCGGCGTCCAAGCGGCGGACGAGCGCGCGGGTAACCGCGGCCGACGCGGCCGGCGCGTCGGTCAGCAAGGATGAGTTCAAGGAGATGGTCGAGGAGCTCGGGATCGAGCCGTCCTCGGGCTCGTCCTCCGGCGGATCGGGGATCGCCACCGGCCTGGGGGCACCCAAGCCCGAGCGTCCGACCAAGCAGACGCGGAAGCAGCTCGAGGAGGAGGAGGCCGCGGCCGAGGCCGCCGAGCGCGCGTCGGCTGCTGACGTGCCCTCCGGACCCGTCGAGCGTGCTCCCGACCTCTCCCCGGAGGAGGTCGGCTTCCGCGACGAGACCAACGGTGGCCGCAACACGTCCCGCCGCCCCGGAAAGAAGCGTCGCTGATGCGCTCCGCTGCCGTCCGTACCCCGACCCGCACGACGCTGGAGGACTGACCGATGGCCGTCCTGACCTGGATCATGATCTCGCTGGCCATCTGGCACTTCACGGTGTTCGTGCCCGACAAGTTCATCGGGGGCATCATCGGTGCGTTCGCCGCGTCGATCGTCGGTGCCGTCATCGGAGGCTTCATCCTCAGCGGCTTCTCGATGCCGAGCCGCGACGAGACCGACCTCGTGACGATGCTGCTCGGCGTCCCCGGCACGTTCGTCGCCCTCGGCATCCAGTACGTGGTCGGCGCGCGGTTCGAAGAGCGCGCGGAGGCCGAGGCGGCCGCCGCCGTCGCCGCGACGCCGCGGGTGTAGCGCGGCTCCGGCTCGTACGTCGGCGCTCCCGTCCGGAGCACGACGTACGGTTGGCGTGTGGACGTGCGCTTCGAGATCCCGCCCGCAGCGGCCCACGACGTCGACCTGCTCCGTGAGCAGCTCGGCGTCGGCCAGGTCAGCGCCGAGATCCTGGTTCGGCGCGGGTACACCGATCCCGCGGCCGCGCGGCGGTTCCTCGCGGCGGACGAGCACCACCCGCTCGACGCGTTCGCGGGCCTGCGCGAAGCGGCCGACGTCGTCCTGGGCCACGTGCGGGCCGGATCGCGGATCGTCGTCCACGGCGACTACGACTGCGACGGCGTCTGCGCCACCGCGACGCTGATCCGCGCCCTGCGGCAGATCGGCGCCGACGCCGAGTGGTTCCTGCCGCACCGCGTCGACGACGGCTACGGCCTGGCCGCCAAGACCGTCCGCCGGCTCGCCGCCGAGGGCGTCGGCCTGGCGATCACCGTCGACTGCGGGATCACCGCGGTCGACGAGGCGGCGCTCGCGACCGAGCTCGGACTGGATCTGGTGATCACCGACCACCACCGTCCGCGCTCCGACGGCGTGCTGCCGGCCGTGCCGATCGTCCATCCGGGCGACGGTCGCTACCCCTGCCCGCAGCTCTGCGGCGCCGGGGTCGCCTGGCGGCTCGCCGGCGCGCTGCTCGAGGCCGCCGGCTGCGACCCGGCCGACGCCGATGTCGACCTGGACATCGTCGCGCTCGCGACCGTCGCCGATGTGGTCGCGTTGACGGGCGAGAACCGTTGGATCGTCCGGCAGGGACTCCAGGCGATCTCCGACTCGCGCCGTCCGGGCCTGCGCGCCCTACTCGACGTCGCGGCCACGTCGCCCGCGGACGTCGACGCCACCTCGGTCGGCTTCCGACTGGCCCCGCGGATCAACGCCGCCGGACGGATCGGCCACGCCGATGTCGGCGTGTCGCTGCTGCTGACCGGCGACGTCGACGAGGCCAGCCGGCTGGCCCGGCGCCTCGATCAGGCCAACCTCGACCGCCGCGAGGTCGAGCGCAAGATCCTCGACGAGGCCGTCGCCCAGGCCACGGCGCAGGGCAAGCCGCCTGCCTACGTGCTCGCCGGCGAGGGCTGGCACCCGGGCGTCGTCGGGATCGTCGCGTCGCGGATCGTCGAGAAGTTCGGCCGCCCCGCCGTCCTGCTCAGCGTCGGCGACGACGAGGCCACCGGCTCGGCCCGTTCGGTGCCGGGCTTCGATCTGCTCGCCGGCCTCGACGCCTGCGGCGACCACCTGCTGCGCCACGGCGGCCACCGCGCCGCCGCCGGAGTCGGGCTGCGGGCGGACGCGATCGCGGACTTCCGTGCCGCCCTCTGCGCCTACGCCGCGACGCACCTCGACGCCGACGCGCTCGTGCCGATCGAGCGGGTCGACGCGGTGGTCGGCGGCGCGCAGCTCGGCATGGACCTGGCTCGCGAGCTGCAGGGCCTCGGCCCGTTCGGCGAGGGGAACCCCGAGCCCGTGCTGATGATCCCCGCGGGGCGAGCCGACGGTGTACGGCCCTTGGGCGCGGCCGGCAACCACCTCGCGTTCACGCTGCGGACCGGACCGACGCGGATCTCGGCCGTGGCCTTCGGGCGCTCGTCGATGCCGCTGCCGGCCGACCGCCGTCA
>JADMKN010000127.1 GCA_015478825.1 Patulibacter sp.
CCCGGGCGATGTGCTCCGGCGTAACGCCCGGGTCACTCCGGCACTTCGACTGGATCTGTCGCGACGCTGACCGGGAACTGCACCGGTGTGCGGTTCCCCATCTCCATCCGGGCAAACCGCAACGCCATTTCGGAGACGACGCCGATTCGGATGACCCCCACACCCGGAGCGTCCGTACTTCCATACCATGGAGGGTCGCCCCGGGGGTCCATCTCGGTGTCCTCGCGGCCCGTGGCGGCCGTGGACACTTGGGATCTCGCCGTCGGGTGGGTTGGTCCCGTTTCCCAGGCAACCAGCCTGGCTCTCGGGTCCCGCCGACGACGGGCGGGCGGGCCCCGGTCCTTCGACCACCACGAACTCACGATCCCACCGAGATAGACCCCATGGCCGTACTCATCGCCTCCGACCTGAAGAAGGACATCAACGGGAATCCGCTCTGGAAGGGGCTGTCGTTCAAGCTCGAGCGCAAGGACCGGATGACGCTGTCCGGCCGCAACGGCGCGGGCAAGACGACGCTGCTGCGGATCCTCGCGGGGCAGGCGAACAAGGACGGCGGCGAGCTCTCGTTCGAGAAGAACGCTCGCGTGATCCTGCACGACCAGCGGCCGCCGCGCGAGCAGGGCATCACCCTGCGCGAGTACGTCACGTCGGGGCGCCAGGATCTGGTCGACTTGGAGCTCCGGCTGCGCGGCTACGAGCAGAAGATGGCCGACGGCGACCTGGAGGTCTTCGACGCCTACTCCCGCGCGCAGACCGAGCTGGAGGCGCTCGGCGGCTACCGCTGGCGCGACGAGGCGGCCGACACGGTCCGCGGCCTGGGCTTCACCGACGGGGACCTCGACCGCAACCTCGAGACCTTCTCCGGCGGACAGCTCACCCGTGCGTCGCTGGCCCGCGCGCTGAGCGCCAAGCCCGACCTGCTGCTGCTCGACGAGCCGACCAACCATCTCGACCTCGAATCGCTGGAGTGGCTGGAGAAGACGCTGGTCGCGTACGAGTCGGCGATCGTGCTGGTCGCCCACGACCGCTGGTTCCTCGAGGCGGTCGGCACGTCGGTGCTGGAGATCGAGGCCGGCCGGGCGAAGTTCTTCGCCGGCACGTGGCACAACTGGCGCAAGGAACAGGCCGCCCGCGAGATCGCGCTCGGCAAGTCGATCGCCAAGCAGGAAGCCCAGATCGCCCGGATGGAGGACTTCGTCCGCCGCTTCTCGGCCAAGGCGACGAAGGCCAAGCAGGCGCAGTCGCGGGTCAAGGCGCTCGACAAGATCGAGAAGATCACCCGCGATCCGACCGACAACCGCACGATGGGCTTCCAGTTCAAGAAGCCCGAGCGCGCCGGCAAGATCATCTACGAGCTGGAGGGCGGCCGGATCGAGGTGCCGCCGCCGACCCCCGTCGCCGACGGCAACCACAGCCAGATCCGCTACGTCAGCGACCCCAACGCGCGGGTGCTGCTCGACGACGCCGAGCTGTGGCTGGAGCGGGGCGAGCACGTCTGCCTGGTCGGCCCCAACGGCGTCGGCAAGACCACGTTGATCGAGACCCTGGCGGGCAAGCGCCCGCTGGCCGACGGCACGATCAAGACCGGGCACAACGTCCAGGTCGGCTACCTGTCCCAGCACGGCGACGAGCTGCACTATCCGGGGGCGCGGACCGTGATCGAGGCGTTGATCCGCGCCACCAAGCTGAAGCCGAACGAGGCGCGCTCGCTGCTGGGCAAGTTCCTCTTCAGCGGTCAGGACGCCGAGAAGGAGCTCGACGGGCTGTCGGGCGGCGAGCACAAGCGGCTCGGCCTGGCGGTGCTGGTGGCCTCCGGGGCCAACGTGCTGATCCTCGACGAGCCGACCAACCACCTGGACATCGAGTCCCGCGAGGCGCTCGAGGACGCGCTCAAGGACTACCCCGGCTCGCTGATCATGATCAGCCACGACCGGGCGCTGCTGGAGGTCGTCGGCACGCGGACGGTCGCGGTCGAGGACGGCGAGCTGCACAGCTACCTCGGTGGCTGGCAGGAGTACGTCGAGCTGCGCGAGCAGCGGATGGCCGCCGAGCGCGCGGCGCGCAAGGACGACAACGTCGCGGCGACCGCGACCCGGGCCAGCGGCAGCAACGGAGCGTCGAACGGCGCGACGAAGGCGAAGACGCTGGAGGGCGGCGCCAAGGCGACGTCCGCGACGGGCGGGGGCACCGCGACCAAGGCCAAGCCGAAGCTCTCGAAGAACCGCCAGCGGCAGATCGAGAAGGCCGAGGCCGCGATCGAATCCGCCGAGGAAGCGCTGGCCGCGCTCGAGGAGGAGCTGGCTGCCCCCGACGCCTGGGCGACGCCCGAGGCAACCGAGCGCAACAGCGCCCGTCACGAAGCGGCGAAGAACGACGTGGCGGCGCTCTACGACCGGCTCGAGCAGCTCACGGCCGAGTAGTCCGACGTCGCGGCGCCACGAGGAACCGACTTGATGGGTGAGCCCCGCTCCGCGCGCGCCGTGGTCGGTGGCCTCGAGGCCACGGGCCTGGTCGAGGTCACGCACGATCCGACGGCGCTCGACCGCGGCGGCCGCTGGGCGGTCGTGCTCGACTTCGAAGGCCGGCTGACCGCCGCCCGCTTCGCCGAGTGGGCGCCGTGGTTCCCGGCGTTCGACGCCGACGAGCCGTGGACGCCGGTCCCGGACGACGCCTGGACGTCGAGCCTGGACGAGCCGGCGTTCCGGGCCGGGGTCGAGGGCATCCGCGAGCGGATCGCCGCGGGCGACGTCTACCAGGTGAACCTCTGCCGGATCCTGGCCGCCGAGCTGGCGACCGGCACGACGCTGCACGGGCTGCACGCTCGTCTGGCGGCGCAGCACCCCGCGCCGTACGCGGCCCATCTCTTCCTGCCCGACGACGACGTCGACGTGGCGTGCGCGTCGCCCGAGTTGTTCCTGTCGCGCGACGACGACCGGATGGTCTCCCGGCCGATCAAGGGCACCGCGCCGACCGAGGACGGGCTGCTGCCGAAGGACCGCGCCGAGAACGTGATGATCGTCGACCTGGTCCGCAACGACCTCGGTCGGGTCTGTCGCCCGGGGACGGTCGAGGCGTCGGCGATCTGCGCGACGGAGCAGCATCCGGGCCTCGTGCATCTCGTCTCGACGGTCGAGGGCCGGATGCGCGCCGACGTGGGTTGGGCGGACCTGCTCGACGCGACGTTCCCGCCCGGCTCGGTCGTCGGCGCGCCGAAGCTCGCGGCGCTCGACGTGATCGCCGCGCTGGAGCCGGTCCCGCGCGGACCGTACTGCGGCGCGATCGGCTGGATCGACGCGGACGAGCGGACCGCGGATCTAGCGGTCGGGATCCGCACCTTCTGGCGACGAGGCTCGACGCTGCGCTTCGGCACCGGGGGCGGGATCACCTGGGACAGCAACCCGTCGGGCGAGTGGGCCGAGACCCGGCTCAAGGCGTCGCGCCTGCTTGCCGTCGCCGCCGGCTGACGACGGCGATCCCGCGTCACTCGTTCGGCCGGCCTGAACGCGAGGTCGTGCCGTGGACCGGTCACGGCCCGGGTCCCGCGAAACGGGCCCCGACGAGCGTGTCGATCGGTACCCGCGCGCACGATCGTCGGAAGGGCCGAAAAAGTTCGCGATCTCGCGAATTATTTTCCGGAAGCGATTTTGACGAAATCGTGTGTGATCGACCCGGGAATTCTGTGTAGGATCCTCGCGATTCTTGACGATAGCGACCTCGGAGCCAGATCGACGCAGATCGTTGACAGCGTCTCGGGAATCGTCGCGAAACAGAGCGTGGAGCAGTCGCTCGCGCTCCTTGGATCAGGAGGTCACGATGGGTTGTTCTCCCAAGAACTCTTCACACCTAACGATCGGTCCAGCATGGCGCTGAAGTCGATGTTCTATATCGAGGAGGCCGTGCCGGTGCGTCCAGACGACGCGGTACGGACCCAGCGTGCGCTCGCGGCGGCCCTCCGCTCGCTGAGCGACTCCACGTTCGTGCA
>JADMKN010000128.1 GCA_015478825.1 Patulibacter sp.
GGTGCCCCTTGCGGGGCACCACAGATCAGATGTCACCCACTGGTGCAGCAGACCCAACCGATTCCAGTCTGCGTGCGCCGCAGCCACCTTGCTCATCAGAAGCTTCGGGTCGCTCTCGACCCACTTCTTGCTCCGCTGTTCCGGAATCAACAAGTGGCCGTTACGTGCCAGGGCAGGAACCAGATCCACGGTGAACGCGCCCTGCACTTCGGGATCGTCGAGAAAACACTTGACCGAGTGATTGCGAATGTTCACTTGGCGGACGACCTTCGCGTGAACACCTTCCGTCTGCCCGAGAAGTGCCCGGACCCTCAACCGCACCTCCTCAAGCGCCTCTTCGGCGTTGTCGCCGTCGGCTCCCCAATGGGGGTAGTCGGCCTCCGAGAAAACAGCGACCATGTCGACATCGTTAATCGGGTCGATCTGGGAACCGCGCGCGAGTGATCCGGACGCGAAGATCTCCGTGGTCTCGGCGGCGAACGCGTCTTTGAAGACGTCGCGCCGTCCGCGCGCCTTCTTGTCAGCTCGGTCGCGGACGTTCACCTCGCTCTGGAGATCGGAGAACGCTTGGGTGATATCCATGCTGGTGCTCCCGCCGGTCAGCCGGCATAGGGGTATTCGAGGACGAACCGGTACTCGCCAGCTTCGTGCTCCCAGAGACCGATGGGCACATCTAGCGTGTCCAGCTCGTGGCCGATGAGAACGGCGGCTGCCGCGGGGACCGCGAGGAAAAGGTCTAGACGCTCCGGCTGGTACTTGTCGCAGGCTTGGCGGATCGCCCACGCGATCGCTGCGGCGGTGCTGGCGATCTCGTCACCTGTCATCCGTGGTGCCTGAGCACCGCGTTCGAACAGGAGGGTCTGCCCAGGCAGGGCCCCGTCCCGTCGGGTGAGTCGGTTAACGCTCCCGGCCACATCGCGACCCGCAAGGTCGGCTCCCACAAACAGGCGGCGGTCGTCCGGTGCCCCATCCGTCGGCGGAACCGCAGTGACGCCGACGAGCGCCCGTTCGTATGACGCCACGATGGTCTCGTCGTCCTGCGTCGCGACCGAGAGCTTCCAGCGGCCCGCACGGCTGAAGTTCAGACCGCTCAATATTGCGCTCGAGAGGTGGGTCTGCGGGGTGATTCGGATGGCCCGGCGGGCACTGTGGGCCCCGAGAGCGGTCTGTAGATCGCTGAGGCCTCTGGCCACCCTCGCCCAGTCGTCGTGCGATCCGACCTCGCGGTGCCGTCCCATCAGGGCTGTGGCGTCGAGGACCAGCCCTTCGAAGTGAGGGGTCGTTCCGCGCGTAGCGACGAGAAGTTCCCACCCCCCGTCGGACACACCGCGGCCTCGACCAAACACGCTCTTGAGCAGGTCGCGGGCGGCATCCTGCGCGACGGGGACTGCGAGTGGCCCAGGGTCTTCCGCGAATGTCCCCGACCACGTTGTCTGGAACGAGGCTTCGAGCCGACCCGCGACTGTCTGATCCGCCTCCACGCGGTCCTTACCGATGCCGTGGGCAAGGAGGACCACTGTTGGCCGTCCGGTTCGCTTGAAGGCACGGAGGGCGGGGTTCAGCTCCTTATCAACGACCGCTGCGGAGTCGAGGGCGTGGGGCCCGAGATGAGCGAGCACGGCGTCCCCTTCGATGGCGTCGTCCATCTCCGCAGACAACGAACGACCACTGCGGAAATTCTCGAGATCGCGTACGACGTCGAAACCGCGGAGGCGTAGTTCCTGAGCGAGCAACACCGCGTTGTCGACGCCGTCGGCGTGGGAGTACGAGATCAGTGCACGAAGAGAACTGGGGGAAGCGGCTACTCGATCGACCGTCACGTATGGACCGTAAACGTCCTGGCGGACGGACGGAGGCGGAGCGTTCGATCAGCATGGAGGATCTGGCCAGCTCCGCCTTGCCTGAGGTATTCGACTTGTCGGGGGCCTTCGAAGCTTCGCCGAGGCGAACCTCAATCGAGCTTGGGTCACGAAGGCACTCAGTCGGGCGGCTGTTCGAGGCTTTGTCGTCGCACTTCGTTTTCGATCGCCTCACGGGCCGCGAAGATCGGCAAAAACGTGAAGAACGCCACGACGACGAGGAGCGCGAATACGACAAGCAACACTCCGCCGACGATGGACAGGAAGGGTTGCTCGAATGCCGTCCCAATGACCGATACCCCGATAGGGGGAGCTGCGGTACCGACAGCCGCCGCGATTCGCGAGTGAGGGTTCTTCATGAACCTTATGCCGCTTCTGGCGTCGTCACTTCAACCGAACAGCTCACAGATCCAGCACCCGGCTCGATCGAGAGCGCGGCCTGGTGCATGGGGTGGTCTGCGGACCGGACTACGCCGACGGTTTCCCGAGCCGAGGAGGTCACGTACGTCTGGAGGGTTTGCACCTCGGCGCTATAGCCGAAACGCTCGAGATCCTGTGAGCCCTCGCCGGATCGGTGGCGTGCCGCTTGGAGCTCTCGCGGCGCCTTGAGCCCCCGGTCTGCTCGCGGCGGTCGTACGTCGGATCGGTGTGCCTGGGCGTCACGGCGAGCGAGCGGTAAGGCGGACGACGCAAAGGGCGGGTTTCGGGAAATGCGCTAGTTCCGCTCCGAACAGAACATGGCAATTTCCCGAAACGGGGCGAAACTTGCGAAGGCCGGTGATCTTTGCAAGCTTCTTGCATAACCTTGCAAAGCGTCGCTGTCCTCGCAAGGATGGCACCACGCCGATGACCCCTCCTCGTACCCCCTTCGAACCGCTCGGCGAGCACGTCGAGCGACACGTCGCTCCGAACCCGGGCGCGTACGGTTCACGCGCGGCACGACGCGGTGGCTCCTACTTGGCGTTCGTGCCGGCGTTCATCGCTGAGCGCTCGTTTCCGCTTGGCGGCGAGGCTTCGGCCGCGGTCGCGGAGGCGACGCGCGCCCTCGCGAAGCTTGCCGGTGCCTCCGCGGGGTTGGCGTCGCTGGACGCGCTTGCTCGCAACGTGGTGCGGGCCGAGAGCGTGGCGTCGTCGCGGATCGAGGGGGTGAACGTCTCGCAGCAGCGTCTTGCGCGGGTCGCGCACTCGGCGCAGAGCGGGCGGGCGAGCGATCCGAAGGCCGTCGAGGTTCTGGGGAACGTCGAGGCGATGGAGCAGGCCATCGCGATCGGGGCGGCCGGCGGCGGGTTCACCGCCGCCGATATCGAGGCGATTCACCGGACCCTGTTGCAGTTCACGGCCGATCGCGCCATTGCGGGCGTCGTGCGGACCAAGCAGAACTGGATCGGTGGCAACGACTACACCCCGATCGGTGCGGACTACGTCCCGCCGCCACCGGAGAACGTCCCGGCGCTGCTGGACGACCTCTGTCGTTTCATCGAGCGAGAGGACCTGGCGCCCGTGGCGCAGGCGGCGATCGCGCACGCGCAGTTCGAGAACATCCACCCGTTCGCCGACGGCAACGGCCGCGTCGGCCGCGCGCTGATCTACACGGTGCTGCGTCGGCGCGGCGAGACCGACGCCTTCATCCCGCCGTTGAGCTTGGTGCTCGCGCAGATCCCGAAGGCGTACGTCGGGGGACTTGGCGCCTACAGTCAGGGCAACGTTGATCTCTGGTGCGCGCGCTTCGCCGCTGCGACCACCCGCGCGGCCGGGCAAGCGCAGTGGCTCGCGAACGCTATCGACGACCAGGAAACCGAATGGCTGGAGCGGCTGGGCAGTCCCCGCTCCGATGCTGCGGTGCGGCAGATCCTTCGTGAGCTTCCTGCCCATCCTGTGATTGATGCCGGGGTCGCTGAGGCTTTGACGGGCAAGTCCCACACCGCGGTGAACAACGCGCTGAACCAGCTCGAGACCGCTGGCATCCTCCAGCCGCTGAACGAGAAGCGGTGGGGTCGCTCCTGGGAGGCCAGCGAGCTGCTCGACCTCGCTACCGCGTTCGAGGGGCGGGTCGGCGGGGTGGGCTAAGCCTGGATCCACCGATGAGTTAAAGGACGGGGCGTCGAAGGACGAGAATTGAGT
>JADMKN010000129.1 GCA_015478825.1 Patulibacter sp.
GCCGGGCTCGCCGCGCTGCTGCCGATCGTCCACGAGGTCGCGGCGACGCGCGTGGTGAGCTCGCCCTCGATCTGGATCGTGGCGGTCGCGGCGGACGCGGACGCCGGCGCGACGGCCATCGTCGCGGCGACGGCCAGCGCCGCCAGGGCCCTACGAATCGTATGGTTCTGCATGGTTCTTCCTTCTGGGGTTGAACTGCTGGAGACCGATCCGGTCCTTCCGGGCCGGCCTCGGGAACGTCGGCCCGGCCGCTGCCACGGCCGGGCCGACCCTGTTCGCTACGTCAGTCGCAGCGTCGAGGTCTTGTGCGCGGCGCCGACCCGCAGCTTGAGCGTGGCCCGGTGCCCGGCGTCGGTGCGGACGCGGACGACGACCCGGGGCCGGCGGTTGCGGCGCGGCGCGGCGAGCTTCAGGGTCACGCGCGAGTCGCCCGCCCGCGTCGTGCGCTTGCGCAGGCCGCTGACCCGGGCGGTGGCGCGGACGCGCTCGTCGGCCGAGCTCCGCACCGTGCAGCGGATCCGGGTCCGCTTCGCGGTCCACCGGCACGAGACCGACGCCCGGCCCGCGGTGGTCGCCACGCGCTCGCGCGCGTCGTTCGGCGCGGCAGGCCCGACCGGGCCTACGGGACCATGCGGGCCGAGCGGGCCCACCGGACCGACGGGACCGATCGGACCCACCGGACCGACGGGACCCGCGGGACCGGGCGCGCCGTCGGAGCCCGGCGGACCATCGACGCCGGCGGGACCCTGCGGGCCGGCCGGCAGCTCACCGCCGTCGCCGGAGAGGTCGACCAGCACGTCGTCGGCGGTGGTGCTCGAGATCCGCAGCTCAGCGGTGCGCGGACCGGTCGCCGACGGCGAGAAGCGCACCCGCACCGTGCAGTGGTCGCCGGGCTCCCGGTCCTCGCCGACGCAGTCGTCGCCGGTGATCAGGAAGTCGTCGGCGTCGGGACCGACGGTGCGCAGCCGGGTCACCTGGCCGGTGCCGAGCGTCAGGGTCATCGCCTTCGGCGGACTCAGCGTCTCGCGGGCCTGCGTCGCGAAGCTCAGCGGTTCGTCGGCCGCGACGGGGACGTGGAGGATCGACAGGTTGAACGTCGTCAGCCCGCCGTGGGCGAGCTCCTGCGCCCGCACGCCGGGGACGCGAAGCGGAACGGCACTGTTGTGCCCGCTCTCCGCGACGCCGTCGGCGAGCTGGCCCTGCTGCCCGTTGCCCCACGTCCAGACGCTGCCGTCGGCGCGCCGGGCTGTGGCTCCCGCGTTCTGGGCGCTGACCTCGACGACGTCGTCCAGGCCCACGACCTTCACCGGACTGGTCCGGTTGGGCGCCGTGGTGCCGTCGCCCAACCGACCCGAGTTGTTGCTGCCGAACGACCGGATGGTCCCGTCGGCGAGCAGGACCAGACTGCTCCAGCGACCGGCCGCGATCGCGACGGCGTCGTCGATCCCCGGCACCAGGGCCGGGGCGGTGTGCGGCGCCGCGTCGCCGCGTCCGAGCTGTCCCTGATGGTTGCGTCCCCAGGCGTAGACCCGTCCGTCGCGCCGCAGCGCGAGCGTGTGCTCGCCGGCGGCGACCGCAATCACGTCCTCGACACCGGGGACGCTCACCGGCGCGCTCGCGTCGACGCCGGACCCGTCGCCAAGCTCGCCGTTGGCGTTGGCGCCCCATGCGCGCACGGTGCCGTCGGCGAGCACGGCGACCGCATGCTCCCAGCCGCCCGCGACGGCGACGACGTCGCTCAGTCCCGCGACCGCCTCCGGCAGGCTCGCGCTCGGAGCGGTCGAGCCACTGCCGAGCTGACCGCGATTGTTGGCGCCGAACGACCGCACCGTCCCGTCGGCGAGCACCAGCAGGCTGAACGATCGACCGGCAGCCACCGACGAGACCGGCGCTCCGACGCCGGAGACCGCGCCGAAGTGCTCGTAGCGGGCAAGATCGCCGCGGCCGGTCTGCCCGTCCGACCCCAGGCCGGCGCTGAGCACCTGCCCCTCGCGCAGCACCAGCGCGTGCGCGGCCCCGATCGCGACGGCGTTCGCGTCGTCGATCGCGGGGACCGGCACCGGCGTCGGCGCGTTCGTCAGGTTGCCGAGCCCGAGCTGGCCGTTGTTGTTCTGTCCCCAGCCGACGATCGGAGCGGGGACCGCGGCGGACGTGAACGCGGGTGACAGCGCGCCGCCGAGGACGAGCGCGCCGACCGTGGCGAGCGCCCGACGGGACGTGCGGGCTCGGGGACGGCGGGGAACTTCTGGTGCTTCGAGCATCGGGACTCCGAGGATCGGAAGGGACATCGGGAAGAAGGGTCCTGGGGACGCACGCCGGGCCGCGCGCGCCCCGGGCTCAGACGCGGGCCTTGACGGTGCGCTTGTTCGCGCGCGGCTTGAGCGTGCGGGAGCGCTTGTCGACGGTCACGCGCAGGCGCACGCGGCTCTTGACGCGGATCGTGCGGGACGACCGGATGGTCACGACCACCCGCGAGCGGCCGGATTTGCGAACGGCTCGGCGGCCGGCGATCTTGGCCGTGACCCGCAGCTTGCGCTTGCCGGACACCCGCACGGCGCAGCGGACGGCCCGCTTGCGCGAGATCCGGCGGCACGAGGCGCGGACGGTCCGCTTCTTCGTCGTCCGCGGTCGCTGCGGCGGCGCCGGATCGCCGGGGGGCGGCACGAACGGCGGCTGGTACGGCGGCACGAAGGGTGGGACGTACGGCGGCACGTACGGCGGTTGCTCGCCCGGGGGATCCTCGCCCGGCGGTTGCGGGTCGGGATCGCCGGCGTCCGGCGGGACGATCTCGGACGACGGATCGGCCAGCCGCAGCGAGACCACGTCGCCGGCGGAGACCCGGCGCGACTCGTCGGCCGCCGCTTCGGTGGCGCCCCCGTCGAGGCTCCACCGCCAGCCGCCGGTCGGGCTGGCGGCGCGACGACCGTTGAGCACCGTCAGCGCCGCCGACTCCCAGCGCGGCCCCGACACGCAGCCGGTCGGCGTCGCGCTGCCGCGCGCGGTCTGCAGCAGCTCGCGCAGGGTCGCGCCCGCGACGGTCGGGACCTCGCAGAGCTCGAGGCTCCCCAGGCCGTCGTCGATCACCAGGGCGACCGAGATCGCGGCGCCCGGAGCGACGTCCGGGAGCGGCCGCCGCACCGGGTCGCCCGGCGCCGCACGAGCCGGCGGGTCGACGGCGAGGCCCGGCCGGTCGATCAGCGCGCGTAGCACGTCCTGGGTGGCGTACGCGTCGGCCGGCTGGGTCCCGCTCATCTCGGGGTAGAGCGGCCACGCGCCGTCGCCCCGCTGCGTCGCGAGCAGCCAGTCGACCGTCGACTCGAATCCGCCGTCGATCCACGCCGGCGTCCCCCGCCGGACCCCGCACGCGCCGAGCCCCTGGAGCACCCACGCGTTGGAGTCGACGTTGCCGATCGAGCTGCCGAACGCCCCGCTGGCGAGGCGCTTGGTCCGCAGGAAGGCGATCGCGCGGGACACGGAGGGATCGGCGGTCGTGCGACCCGCTCCGCAGAGCGCGGCGAGCGCCGCCCCCGTGAAGTCCAGGTCGTTGCTCGGCGCGGCCAGCGGCGAGGGCCCGCCGGGGACCGTCGGGGCGGTCTCGGCCGTCGCGAAGCTGTAGCCGCCGTCGTCGTGCTGCGCGGCCTCGACGCTGGCGGCGAGCCGCTCGACGACCGCCCGTGGCACCGCGTCGACCCGCGACACGGCGAGCAGGCCGAAGATCGTCTGGTTGAGCAGCGCCGTCCGCGACTGGAAGTAGCCGTCGCGCCAGAACCGCGCGAGCTTCGCGACCAAGTGCTGGTGCGGCGCGACCCGCGTCGGATCGATTCCGGCCGCGGTCGCGATCAGCACGGTGCGGGCGTAGTCGGTCGCCTGCATCGCGCCGCTGCTGCTCCATATCGCGTCGTCCGCGCCCGACCACAGTCCCGCGTAGTGGTCCTGGGCGCTCGGGGCCTGCGGATCCCCGAAGGGCCGCAGGTCC
>JADMKN010000130.1 GCA_015478825.1 Patulibacter sp.
CCGAGGTGCTGCAGGCCCTGCGGACCGCGCGGGCGATCATCATCGGCCCGTCGAACCCGGTGATCTCGATCGGGCCGATCCTGGCGGTCGACGGGATACGTCAGGCGCTCGCCGACGCGGCGGCTCCGGTCGTCGCCGTGGCGCCGTTCGTCCGCGGCGAGGTGATCAAGGGGCCGACCCGCGCGTTCATGGACTGGGCCGGCGTCGACGCCACGACCGCGGGGGTCGCCCGGCTCTACGACGGCCTGCTCGACGGGATCGTCACCGACGAGGCGGCCATCGAACTCCCCGGCCTCGCGACCCGTACCATGGACACGATGTTGAGCGATCCTGCTGCTCGTCACCGGATCGCCGGCGACGTCCTCCGCTTCTGCAGCGAGCTGCACGGCGCTTCCGACGTCCTGCAAGGCGAGGCGCCGCTGTGAAGACCTACGCGATCGTTCCGGTGAAGCGGTTCGGCCAGGCCAAGCAGCGGCTGTCCGAGGCGCTTCCAGCCCGCTCGCGGATCGCGCTGATGCAGGCGATGGTCACCGACGTGCTGATCGCCCTGCGCCGAGCCAGCCTCGTCGACGGCGTGCTCGTCGTGACCGGCGAGCCGGTGGCCGAGCAGATCGCGATCAACTACAACGCCGAGGTCCTGGCGGACCCCCGCGACCTCGGGCACAGCGAGGCAGCCGCGCTCGGCGTGCAGTTCGCGATGTCCCGGGGCGCGACCCGCGTGCTGCTGGTCGCCGCGGACTGCCCGGCGATCGATCCGGCCGAGATCGACGGCCTGCTGGCGACGCCGCCCGAGGGCCCCGAGGTGACGATCGTCCCCGACCGTCACGGCACCGGGACCAACGCGCTGCTGCTGACGCCCCCGGACGTGATGTCCGCCGCGTTCGGCGACCACAGCCGCGCCCGTCACGCCGAGCTCGCCAAGGCCGCCGGCGCCGCGGTCTACGAGGCCGAGCCGTCGACGCTGGTGCTCGACGTCGACACCGGCGAGGACCTCTCGGCGCTCCAGGCTCGGCTCGACGAGGTCCGCGGCGGCGCCTCGCACACCCGCGGGCTGCTCCCCCGGATCCTCTAGCGGTCCCGGCGTGGCGTCCGCTCCCCGCGCGCTGACGGTTCGCGCGCTCGCTCCCCTGCCGGCCGAGATCGCGCCGGGCGACGACCTGGCTGCGCTGATCACGGCCGCCAACGGCGGGGCGACGTTCGCTCCGGACGACGCGGTCGTCGTCTCGCACAAGGTGATCTCGAAGGCCGAGGGGGCGCTGGTCGACCTGGCGACCGTCACCCCATCCGCCCGCGCCGTCGAGCTCGCCGCCGCCCAGGACAAGGATCCGGCCCTGATCCAGGTGATCCTCGACCAGACGGCCGAGATCATCCGCGCCGAGCGGGGCGTCCTGATCTGCCGCAGCGTCCACGGTTTCGTCTCGGCCAACGCCGGCGTCGACCAGTCCAACGTCCGCGACGGCTGGTGCGTGACCCTGCCCGTCGATCCCGACGCCTCGGCCCGCCGGCTGCGCGCCGCGCTGCCCGCACGGCCGGCGGTGGTGATCGCCGACAGCTTCGGCCGCGCCTGGCGCCACGGCCAGGCCGAGATCGCGATCGGGGCGGCAGGACTGTCCGTCGTCGACGACCAGCGCGGGGACCTCGACCGCGAGGGCCGCGAGATGCGCGCCACGGTGATCGCCACGGCCGACCACGTTGCGTCCGCGGCAGACCTGGTCCGGCACAAGACCTCCGGACAGCCCGCCGTGGTCGTCGAGGGGCTCGGAGACGCCGTCACGACGGACGACGGTCCCGGCGCCGGAGCGCTGGTGCGCGCCGCCGACGAGGACTTGTTCGGGGCCCGCTGAGGCACGTGGGCCGCCGCGCTCCGACCGCCCCTCGGACGGCTTGCCCCGCGCTCGGCACTACTCGATCGCGTCGATCCGCAACCGGCGGTCGCCGCGCGGCGTGGCGACGGTGACGATCTGGCCGACCTTGCTGCCCATCACGGCCTCGGCGACCGGCGACTCGATCGAGATCTTGCCGGCGGAGGCGTCCGCCTCGGCGGCGCCCACCAGCGTCCACGTCTGGGTCCGGTCGGTGTCGGCGTCGACCAGCGTGACGGTCGCGCCGAAGCCGACCTCCTGACGATCCGTCGAGACCTCGGTGACGACCGCGTTGCGCCGCCGCTCGGAGAGCGCGGCGATCCGCGTCTCCAGGTGCGCCTGGTCGTCCTTCGCCTGGTGGTACTCGGCGTTCTCCTTCAGATCCCCCAGCTCGCGCGCGCGCTGAATACGGGCCGCGATGTCGCGGCGGGCCGGACCCTCCAGCTCTTCCAGCTCGGCCTTGAGGGCCTCCAGGCCCTCCGGGGTGATCGACTCGCCTGCGGTCTCCATCACGACACCGTAGCGGCATCGGACGCGTGACCTCGGCGACGATGTGTCGATGTCTGGATCGCAGGACCCCCAACGCTCGGCCACCCTCAACCGTCGGACGCTCCGCCGACGACGGTCCATCCTGGTGGCTTCCCGGCTGGCCGCGCTCATGGCGAGCGCGGCCCTGCTGGCGGGCTGCGGGGGCTCCGACGGCGGAGCCTCATCCTCATCGGCCACGACGGCGACCGCGGCCGCCAAGCCGACGACCCTCGACCTGACCCTCGACTTCGCCCCGAACGCGGTCCACAGCGGGCTCTACGTGGCCCAGGAGGACGGGTCGCTCGAAGCGGCGGGACTCGACCTGACGATCCGCGTGCCCGGCTCCAGCGCGGACGGCGCCAAGCTGCTAGCCGCCGGCCGCACCGACCTGGCGATCATGGACATCCACGACGTCGCGCTGGCGCAGCAGCAGGGCGCCGAGCTCGTCGCCGTCGGCGCGATCGTCCAGCGCCCGCTGGCCGCGGTGCTGGCGTCGCGCGGGATCGACCGGCCGCGCGACCTCGAGGGCGAGCGGGTCGGCGTCACCGGCCTGCCGAGCGACGAGGCGGCGCTCGACCAGATCGTCCGCGGCGACGGCGGCGATCCGAAGAAGGTCCGCCGGGTCGAGATCGGCTTCGAAGCGGTCGCGTCGGTGCTGAGCGGACGCGTGGCGGCCGCGATCGGCTTCTGGAACGCCGAGGGCGTCGCCCTGCAGGCTCGGCGGCCCGACACCTCGGTCTTCCAGCTCGACGCGTTCGGCGCGCCGGTCTACCCCGAGCTGCTGCTGATGTCGACGCCCGCCGTGCTGGCGGAGCACGGCGACGCGATCGAGCGACTGACCGAGACGCTGGCGGCGGCCTACGAGGCGGTGGCAAGCGGCACGGACGACCAGGACGCCGCGACGATCGAGGCGCTGACCGCCGGGTCGGGCGACAAGACGATCGACCCCGAGACGACGGCCGAGCAGCTCCGCGCGGTACGGCCCGCGCTGGTCACCGCGGACGGACGCGCGCTCGCCATCGACCGCGCCCCGATGCGCGCCTGGGCGACCTGGGAGGCCGCGTCCGGGATCACCACCGATCCGCCGGACGTCGACACGCTGATCTGGTCGCGGGCGCCGGGGCGCTAGACCGCGCCCGTTCCGGACTGTCCCCCGAACCGCCGGGCCGCGCCGACGGCGCGACCCGGTCAGTCGGCGAGCAGCCCGGCCAGCAGGTCGCCGCCCTCGCGCACGAAGCGCGAGCGCGGCACCACCTGGTCGAGCCCGAGCTCGAGCGCCGCGGCCCGGACGTCGGGCTCGACGTGCGCGAAGCACGCCAGCACCGGAACTCCGGGCGGGCGGGCATCGGCGAGATCCTCGGCCCGCTCGATCCCGTCCGAGGTCAGGTCGACGACGATCGCGTCGACGGGGTCCTCGGCGTCGACCGCGGTCAACGCGGCGAGATCCTCGACCCGGACCCCGTCGTAGCCGGCGGCCTGGACGATCTCCACGCCCTGGCTCCCGAACAGCAGATCAGCCGAAAGAACGGCGACGCGCACGTGTGCCTGCTTCCCTTGCGGTGGTTCGACCGTCGCGTCAGTGCGCGCGCAGCCGGCGGAACTCCTGGCGGGCGGTCTCGCCCCGCCCCCACATCGGCTGGACCTCGGCCCGGCCGACGCGCACGTCGCGGACGACCAGCTCGCCCGCGAAGCCGCCGGCGTCGAGCAGCCGGAGCGCGCTCTGGACCGCGGTCGGCGCCGCCGCGTGCCCGAACCGATGCGCGACCAGGATCCGCCAGTGCCAGTCGTGCTGGGAGTACGGCTGGGCGTTGCACGTCGTGGTGACGTACGTGGCGGCTTCGACGTAGCGGTCCTCGTCCTCGATCCGCAGATCGAGCGAGAGGTCCGTCCAGTCGTCCGGAAGCGAGTCGAGGACGCGTTGGAAGGTCTCCTCAAGCGACATCGCCCGTGACTTTACCCGGCCCGGCGGCATCGCCCCTCATTGGCCGCCCAACCGGCCCGCGCACGGCGCCCGCTACGGTAGATCGGGATGGACGAACCGCGCCAGGTGCCCCGGATCGATGCCCTCTCGCCCGCGTCGGCGACGGCCGGCGAGGACGCGTACCGCGCGCTCACGTCGGCGGCGGCGTGGATCGACCGATCGGAGTGCGGCAAGCTCGCGCTGACGGGCGCCGGAGCGGCCGAGTTCCTCAACGGCCAGGTGACGGCCGACGTCGCCGCGCTCGAGCCCGGGCACGGCACCTACGCGGCGTTGCTGACGCCCAAGGGCAAGATCATCACCGACCTGCGGATCCTGGCGGTCGACGATCGCGACGGCCCCGAGCTCCTGCTGCTCTGCGAGCGCAGCGGCCTGCAGGCGCTGTTCGACCACCTCCGGCGCCACCTGATCGGGTTCGACGCCGAGCTGCACAAGCGCACCGTCCAGCAGACGTTGCACAGCGTGATCGGACCGCGGATCCCGGCGGCGCTGACCGCGTCGCTCGGCTCCGCGCCGCACGACCACGCCGCCGCCACGCTGGCCGACGTCCCGGTGCGGTTGGCGCGGACGTCGCTCGGCGTCGACGTCGTCGCCACCGCCGAGGACGGGCCGGCGGTCGCCGCCGCGCTGCGCGACGCCGGACTTCCCGAGGTCGACGAGACGGCGGCCGAGATCGTCCGCGTCGAGGCCGGGATCCCCCGCCTGCACCACGACATCGACGACGCCGTGATGCCGGCCGAGGCCGGGATCGTCGAACAGGCCGTCAGCTTCACCAAGGGGTGCTACGTCGGCCAGGAGACGGTCGCCCGGTTGCACTGGCGCGGCCGTCCGAACCGCCACCTGCGCGGGCTCCACCTCGACCAGGCCGTGCCCGTGGGGACCGCCCTGTTCGCCGAGGAGCGCGAGGTCGGCCGGGTCTCGAGCTCCGCGGTCTCCCCCGAGCGGGGCCCGATCGCGCTGGCGCTGATCCGGCGCGAGGTCGAGCCGGGCGGCACCGTCGTCGCCCGCCCCGAGGAGGGACCGCCGACGACCGCCGAGGTGGTCGCGCTCCCGTTCCCCGGAACGCCTCCCGCGACGACGGCGTAGACCCGCCTGGCCGCGGCGCGGATGCCGATCCGCACGATCGATGCGGAGTTCGTTCGCGACCTGGGGTAGGGTTGTCCGACGATCGTCGGTGGGACGCCCGCGACGACGTGACCGGGGGAGAGGTTTTCGAGGCGATGTACGCGTTGCGCAGGACTATCGGGTTGCTGATCACCGGCACGGCCGCGGCCGGGGCGCTGTCCGCGTGTGGCGCGGTCGACGCGAGCGAGAAGCCGACCGATCCCCGGCCCCCCGCCGAGATCACCGTGCGTGCGGCGATCACCGACGACGGCGTGCACATCTCGCCGACGCGGATCGGCGGCGGTCCGATTCGCCTGATCTTCTCCAACCAGACGACGCGCGCGGTCCGCGGGTCGCTGGCGGGCGGCGACGCGGACCGGCGCCGGACGCGGCAGCCGATCGTCCCGGGCAGCACCGCCACCATCACCACGATCGTCTCCAAGGGCAGTTACCGCGTGATCGCCGGCAAGGGCAACGAGCGCTCCGCCACGTTGACGGTCGGCGCGGAGCGCGAGAGCTCCGACGGAGACCTCTTCCTGCCGTAGGAGCCGCGGTATACCAGTCGCTTTGCGAGCCCCCCGAACGGCGGGTAGGCTTCGCCCGATGTCGGTCGATCTTGCTCCGTTGCACACCCCGCGCACCGCCCTCGGCGAGTTGCCCGCGACGATGTCCGCCTGGGCGATCCGCGAGGACCGCCTCGGCGAGCCCGAAGACGCAATCCAGCTCGAAGAGGTCGCGGTCCCCCAGCCCGGGCCGTTCGAGGTCGTCGTCCGCGTGATGGCCGCCGGCGTCAACTTCAACAACGTCTGGGCCGCCCTCGGCCAGCCCGTCTCGGTCTTCAAGTACGGCGACCACCCCGAGTTCGGCCACCACATCGGCGGCAGCGACGCCTCGGGCATCGTCTGGAAGGTCGGCGAAGGCGTCACCCGTTGGAAGGAAGGCGACGAGGTCGTCATCCACTGCAACCAGGCCTCCTACGAGGACGTCGAGGTCCACGGCCTCGACCCGATGGCCGCCCCGTCGCAGCAGATCTGGGCCTACGAGACGACCTGGGGCAGCTTCGCCGAGTACTGCAAGGTCCAGGCCCAGCAGCTCCTGCCCAAGCCGAAGCACCTCTCGTGGGCCGAAGCGGCCTCCTACGGCCTGACGTACTTCACCGCCTACCGGATGCTGATGGACCGCGGCCAGATCAAGGCCGGCGACAAGGTCCTGATCTGGGGCGCCGCCGGCGGCCTGGGCGTCTTCGCGATCCAGCTCTGCAAGGCCGCCGGCGCGGAGTGCGTCGGCGTCGTCTCGTCCGACGAGAAGGGCGAGCTGGTCAAGCAGCTCGGCGCGGTCGACTACATCAACCGCAACGACTTCAAGGGCATGATGCGCACCGGCGACGAGACGCCGGAGCAGGAGAAGGAACGCTTCGGCGTCTCCCGCCAGTTCGCCAAGAAGGTCAAGGAGCTGCTCGGCGACGCCCCCGACATCGTCTTCGAGCACGTCGGCAAGGCCACCTTCCCCACCTCGGTGTTCACCGTCAAGCCGTTCGGCAAGGTCGTGATCTGCGGCGCCACCTCCGGCTACACGCTGGACTTCGACGTCCGCTACCTGTGGATGAAGCAGAAGGAGATCATCGGCTCGCACTTCGCCAACGCCTACCAGTGCATGAAGGCCAACGCCCTGATCGACGAGGGCAAGGTCCGCCCCGTGCTCTGGAAGACCGTCGGCTTCGAGGAGACCGCCAACGTGCACCAGCTGATGCGCGACAACAAGCACTCCGGCAAGATCGCCATCCTCGTCGGCGCCAAGGACGCGGACGAGGGCCGCACGGACACGGCTTCCGGACGCCCGGGCGCGATTCATGCTGAAGTAGGGGGCTGACATGCCCGGACTCGCCTATAACCTGCCGTACTACGCCACCGGCCTGCGCGCCGATCAGCTCGCCGAGGCCCTCGTCGAGCTGACCCCCGAGCTGCTGCGGCTCGGAGCGCTCGAGGTGCGCGTCCAGCGATCCGTGGAGGACCCCTACCGGTTCCTCCAGGTGATCCAGGTGACGGACAAGGACGCGTGGGCGAGGATCTGGAACGGCGCGGCGTTCGTCCGCTTCCGCACGGTGTGCGGTCCCTGGTACCAGAAGCCGCTGGCCTACGCCCCGCAGCGGATGATCTCCCAGGCCACCGCGCCCGGCGTCACCGACCTGTTCGCCGCCGATCCGTACGTGACGTCCGAGGTCTCGGACCCCACGCCCGAGCAGGTCGGCTGACCTCGTGACCCGTCCCGGGCCCTCGGGTCCGGGAGCCGGAACGCGAACGGGCGCCGTCTGCGGCGCCCGTCGTCGTTCCGGGATGCCTCGCGGGCATCGGCCCGTCGAGTCGGAGCGCTAGGCCTGCTCGAGCGGGGCCATCGTGAGGCCCGCGTCGCGGAGCTGCTCCCAGTAGTGCTCGGCCAGCTCCTTGTGGCCGGTCCAGACGATCGCCGCCCCGGTGCGGTGGATCCGGTCCGCGATCTCGAGTCCGGACTCGTAGTTGAGTCCGGGGATGTACCGGGCAAGGATCGCCGCGACGCCCTCGAAGGTGTTGTGGTCGTCGTTGCGCACGATCACGTTCCACGCGCCTCCGAGGCCGGTGCCCGGTCCCTCGAGGCGTGCTTGTTCGATGGTCTGACTCACGGGCGTGCAGGGTAGCGCGGATCGTGGGTGGTCAGGCCGTTGACTCGTCGATCGTCGGAGGGGAGGCCAGCGCGGCGGGCGCTTCCAGCTCGCCGCTGTCGACCTTCTTCCAGTAGCGGTCGAGGCCGCCCCAGAGGCCCTCGAACGGCCCCGCCGCGTAGTACGTCGGCAGCCCCGCCTCCCCCGCGCGCTCGAGCACCCAGGCGCGGATCCACTCGGCCATCCCCATCGCGTCGGTCGTGCGGGCCGCCTCGGCGTACAGGTCGAGCGTCTCGTGCAGCGTCGCTAGCTGCTCCTGGACGTCGTCGGTCGTCTGGCCGAAGTGCATGTAGGCCAGGCCGCGGGGCTCCCAGGCGGCGACCGCGTCGACCGAGCGGTGCCAGGCGGGGATGTCGATGTCCGGCGGCGGCGTCGGAGGCAGCGCCGGACCGCCGTCGATCCGGATCCCGGCGACGTCGCCGGTGAAGGCGAATCCGCTCGGACGGTGCAGGTACGACACGTGGTGCTGCGCGTGGCCGGGCGTGTAGGCGACCTCCCACGGCCCCTCGACCTCGCCGCCCTGCAGCACCCGGACGTTCTTCTCGGGGATCGGGATGACCTCGCCCCAGAGCACGTCGAAGTAGTCGCCGAAGACCTTGCGCGCGCTGGCGACCAGCCGCGTCGGGTCGATCATGTGGTGGGCGCCGCGCTCGTGGACCCAGACCTCGACGTCGGGGAAGCGCTCGACCAGGGCGCCGGTGCCGCCCGCGTGGTCGAAGTGGATGTGGGTCAGCAGGATCGCCCGCGGCGTGGCGCCGTCGAGCGCGTCGAGCACCCGGTCGATCGTCTTCTCGCAGCCGGGATCGACGATCACGTCGCCCATCAGGTGGGCGCCCATCGACTTCGGCTGACCAAGGTGCAGCAGGTCGATCGTCTGCGGACTCGAGGTGCTCACGGGTCCAGCCTATCGGCGTCCCGGTGCCGGACGTGATCGCGAGCGACCTCCAGCAGGGTCCGCACGTGGTCGTCGTCGAGCGCGTAGTAGACGCTCCGTCCGACCTTGCGAAACCGCACCACGCGTGCGCTGCGCAGCAGCCGCAGGCTGTGCGAGCAGGCGGTCTCGCTGAGGCCGGTGACGTCGGCCAGGGCCCCGACCCGCAGCTCCCCCGCGCTGTGCAGCGCGAGGATCATCCGCACCCGCCCGGGATCGGCCAGCACCCGGAAGGTCTCCGCGAGCCGCAGGGCCGCGTGCGGATCCGGGATCTCGGCCGCGGCCCGGGCGACGGCGGCCGCCTCGTCGATCGGCGCGTCGGCGTCGTCGCGCAACGGTTCGTGGGTCGGGCCGGCCATCGCCCGAGAGTAGCGGCGGAGCCCGGCCACGCGGCGGTCTCGGGCTCGTCGTTGCACGACGCCCGGCCCACTGTTACCTTCATACTTGTTCAGGTATTCCCATGAATGGGAGCAGGACCCGTTCTCATGAGCCACGACCTCCAGCCCGCCGGCCCCCACGACTTCCGCGTCAGCGGGATGGACTGCGGGGACTGCGCCAACCGCATCGAGCGCACCGTCGCCCGACTGCCCGGCGTCACCGCCGTGTCGGTCAGCCTGATCGGCGGCCGGATGTCGGTCGACCTCGACGGGAACGGCAGCGACGCGGTCGCCGTGCGCGAGCGGGTCACGCAGCTCGGCTTCGGGGTCACCGAGGACCGCGCCGATGATCCGGCCGAGCGGTCCGGGTCGACGGAGGGCGCCGTCCCGCCGTCCGCCGTCCGCCGCGGCCTGCGGGCCTGGACCCACGGCAGCGACGGGATCACCACGATCGCCTCGCTGCTGCTGGTGATCGCGGTCGTCGCCGACCTGCTGCTCGGCGCCTCGTCCGCGCTCACGGTCGCGCTGTACGTTGCGCCGGTCGTCGTCGGCGGCGTGACCATCGCCCGCACGGGCGTCGTCGGAAGCTGGGCCAGCCGCAGCCCGGACATGAACCTGCTGATGACGATCGCGGTGCTCGGTGCCGCCGCGATCGGCGCGTGGGCCGAGGCCGCGCTCGTGGTCGTGCTGTTCTCGATCGGCGAGGCGCTCGAACGGCGGGCCGTCAGCCGGGCGCGTCGCGAGCTGGAGAGCCTGGTGTCGCTGACCCCCGACACCGCGCGGGTGCTCGACCCGGACGGCGAGGAACGCGTGCGAGACGTGCGGCAGGTGCAAATCGGCGACCGGGTCGTGGTCCGTCCCGGCGACCGGGTCCCGACCGACGGCGTGATCGCCGAGGGCCGCTCCTCGCTCGACCAGGCCGCGATCACCGGCGAGTCGGTGCCCGTCGACCGGGAGCCCGGCGATGCCGTCTTCGCGGGGACGATCAACGGCGAAGGCCGCCTGGTGGTCGACGTCACGGTCGCGCCCGGCGACACCACGCTCGACCGGATCGGCCGGCTCGTCGCCGAGGCGCAGGCGCAGCGCTCCCCGGCCGAGCGCTGGGTGACCCGCTTCGCGCAGGTCTACACGCCGATCGTGATCGGCCTGGCCGTCGCGGTCGCCGTGCTGCCGACCCTGGCCGGCCTGCTGACCTTCGACGACGCCTTCTACGCGGCACTGGCGCTGCTGATCCTCGCCTGCCCGTGCGCGCTCGTGCTGTCGACGCCGGTCTCGATCGTCTCCGCGCTCGGCCGCGCGTCGGCCGCGGGGGTGCTGGTCAAGGGCGGCGCGCAGCTCGAGCGCGCGGCCGCGATCCGCACCGTCGCCTTCGACAAGACCGGCACCCTGACCAACGGGACGCCGGCCGTCACCCGCGTCGTGCCGTTCGATCTCGAGCCGGGCGAGCTGCTGCGCCTCGCGGCGGCCGTCGAGCAGGGCTCCGCCCACCCGTTGGCGGCCGCGATCGTCGCCGCCGCCCGGGAGGCCGACGAGCGTCCCCTGCCGGCCATGACCGACGGTCGCGCGCTGACGGGCCTCGGCGCGGTGGCGACCGTCGACGGACACGTCGTCCGCGTCGGCAGCCCGCGCCTGCTCGCCGCCACCGACGACCGCGCCGTCGCCGCGGTCGACGAGCTGCGACAGGCCGGCGCCACCGTCGTGCTGGTCGAGCGTGACGGCAACGTCGTCGGCGCGGTCGGGCTCGCCGATCGGCCCCGGGCGTCCGCCCGCGACGCGATCGATCAGCTCGCGCGGCTCGGCATCCACCAGACGGTGATGCTCACCGGCGACCATCCCGTGACCGCCCGCGCCGTGGCCGCGGAGCTGGGGGTTCGCGACGTCCGAGCGGACCTCCTGCCCGAGGACAAGGCCGACGCCGTCGCGCGCCTGGGAAGCGGCGTCGCGATGGTCGGCGACGGGGTCAACGACGCCCCGGCGCTGGCCCGGGCGGACATCGGGCTGGCGATGGGGAGCGCGGGCAGCGACACCGCGATCGAGGTCGCCGACGTCGCCCTGCTCGGCGATGACCCGCGCAAGGTCGCGGGCCTGATCGGCCTGGCTCGGTGGACCCGTGTCGTCGTGCGGCAGAACATCGCCTTCTCGCTGGGGACCAAGCTGGTCGCCGCGGTCTTCCTGCTGTTCGGCGCGCTGCCGCTGTGGGCGGCGGTCGGCGTCGACGTCGGGGCGTCGCTGATCGTGGTCGCCAACGGCCTGCGGCTCGTGGGCCGCCGCCCGCTCGGCGCGGCCCGGCGATTGCCGCTGCTGAGCGCGCAGTAGACGGCGAGAACCCTCCGATCGGGGGGCCGTCATACAATCCCGTCATGAGCAGCCCTCGTCTTCCGCAGCCGGACCGTCCCTGGCTGATGCGGACCTACGCCGGCCACTCCACGGCGAAGGCGTCCAACGAGCTCTACCGCGGCAACCTGGCCAAGGGCCAGACCGGCCTCTCGGTGGCGTTCGACCTGCCCACGCAGACCGGCTACGACCCGGACGACCAGCTCTCGCGCGGCGAGGTCGGCAAGGTCGGCGTGCCCGTGTCGCACATCGGCGACATGCGGACGCTGATGGACGGCATCCCGCTGAAGACGATGAACACGTCGATGACGATCAACGCGGTCGCCGCGTGGATGCTCTCGATGTACATCGTGGCGGCGGAGGAGCAGAACGCCGACGAGGACCCCGAGGCGGTCCAGCGGGCGCTCCAGGGCACGACCCAGAACGACATCATCAAGGAGTTCCTGGCGCGCGGCACGTACGCGTTCCCGCCCGGCCCCTCGATGCGGCTGATCGCGGACATGATCGCCTACACGGTCGAGCACGTCCCGAGGTGGAACCCGATCAACATCTGCAGCTACCACCTGCAGGAGGCCGGCGCGACGCCGGTCCAGGAGATCGCCTACGCGATGTCCAACGCGATCGCGGTGCTCGACGCGGCGGCGGAGAAGGTCGACGCGTCCGTCATGCCGAAGGTCTTCAGCCGGATCAGCTTCTTCGTCAACGCCGGCGTGCGGTTCATCGAGGAGCACGCCAAGCTCCGGGCGATGAGCGTGCTCTGGGAGGAGCTCGGCCGGACCCGCTACGGGATCACCGACGAGAAGGCCTTGCGGTTCCGCTACGGCGTGCAGGTCAACTCGCTCGGCCTGACCGAGGCCCAGCCCGAGAACAACGTCCAGCGGATCGTGCTCGAGGCGCTCGCCGTGACCCTCGGCCGCAACGCCCGCGCCCGGGCGCTGCAGCTTCCGGCGTGGAACGAGGCGCTCGGCCTGCCCCGTGCCTGGGACCAGCAGTGGGCGCTGCGGATCCAGCAGATCCTGGCGTTCGAGACCGACCTGCTCGAGTACCCCGACATCTTCGAGGGCTCGGTCGTGATGGACGGCCTGGTCGACGAGCTGCTCCAGGGCGCGCGCGCCGAGATGGAGGTCGTCAAGGAGCACGGCGGCGCCGTCCAGGCCGTCGACTACATGAAGTCCTCGCTGGTGGAGAGCCACCGCGAGCGGATCGCGAGGATCGAGGCCGGCGAGCAGATCGTCGTCGGGATCAACAAGTACACCGAGACCGAGCCGTCCCCGCTGACCGCGGCCGGCGACGGCGGGATCATGACCGTCGACCACGCGGTCGAGCAGCAGGCCAAGGACGCGATCGCCCGGTGGCGCAGCGAGCGCGACCAGGTCGCCGTCGACGAGGCGCTGACCCGGCTGGCCGAGGTCGCCAAGGGCGACGAGAACATCATGCCCGCGTCGATCGAAGCCGCCCGAGCCGGGGTCACGACCGGCGAGTGGGCGAAGACCCTGCGCGCCGCCTTCGGCGAGTACCGCGGACCGACGGGCGTCGGCGAGGCCTCGGCGACGCTCGAGTCCAGCGACGCCGTCCAGACGGTCCAGGCCGAGGTCGAGCGGGTCTCCGAGGCGATCGGCCGTCGGATCAAGATCCTCGTCGGCAAGCCGGGCCTCGACGGACACTCCAACGGCGCCGAGCAGATCGCGGTGCGCGCCCGCGACGTCGGCATGGACGTGGTCTACGAGGGCATCCGCCTGACGCCCGAGCAGATCACCCACAGCGCCGTCCAGGAGGGCGTCCACGTGATCGGCCTGTCGATCCTCTCGGGCAGCCACCTGGAGCTGATCCCGGCGGTGATCGACGCCCTGCGGGCCAAGGGCGTCGACGTGCCGGTGATCGTCGGCGGGATCATCCCCGAGGCCGACGTGGCGCCGCTCAAGGCCGCCGGCGTCGCCGGGGTCTACACCCCGAAGGACTTCGACATCTCGGTGATCATGGGCGACATCGTCCGGATCGTGGCGCAGGCCAACGGCGTGCTCGACGAGGCCGGCGTGCCGGCCCCGACGGGCGGGACGGTCGAGTAGCGGCCCGAGCGAACGCCGCGGGCCGCATACGATGCGCCGATGAGCATCGACTCGGGAGCCAGTCTCGCCCGCGGCCTGCGCGACGGCGACCTGAGCGTCGCGCCCCGGCTGCTCAACCTGGTCGAGACCCAGACGCCGGCGGCCCGCGAGCAGACGGCGATCCTGCTCGATCAGCTCTCCCCCGCGACGCTCGGCCACGAGCCGGCGGGGCACGTCGTGGGCGTCACGGGTCCCCCTGGCGCCGGCAAGTCGACGCTGCTCAGCGAGCTGATCCGGACCTACCGCGAGGGCGGCCGCTCGGTCGCGGTGCTCGCGGTCGACCCGTCCAGCCGCCGGACCGGCGGATCGCTGCTCGGCGATCGGGCGCGGATCGAGGTCAGCCCCGACGACGAAGGCGTCTTCATCCGCTCGACCGCCGCCGCCGACCGGCTCGGCGGGCTCGCCGCCGCCACCCGCTCCGCCGCCCAGGCGCTGGCGGTCGCGTTCGACGTGGTGATCGTCGAGACCGTCGGGGTCGGCCAGTCCGAGACCGACGTGGCCGACGTGGCCGACACCGTGGTGGTGATCGTCCAGCCCGGGTCCGGAGACGTCCTGCAGTTCCTCAAGAGCGGGATCATGGAGATCCCCGACGTGCTGGTGATCACCAAGGCCGACCTGGGCCGGATCGCGCAACGCGCCAAGAGCGACATCCGGGCCGCGCTGCGGTCGATCGGCGACCGCACGACCAAGGTCGTCGGCGTCAGCTCGCTACCCCCGTCCAGTGGCTTCGAGGAGCTGGTCGAGGCGCTCGACCGGCACCGCGAGCGGATCGACGTTCCCGGGCATCGCCGTAACGCGCGCCGCCGCGCCGCCGTCGACGACTTCCGCCTGGAGCACGGCGCGCAAGCGCTGCGACGGATCGGCGGGCGTCGCGGCGCGCTGCGGGTGATCGACGACGCGCCCGCCGACGTGGCGGTCCCGCGGCTCGTCGCCCAGCTCGAACGGGCCGGCGGCATCGCGGACCCGATCGTCGCAGCCGACTGACCGCGACGCGCGGGACCCGCGGTCCGGCGTCAGTCGTCGTCGGGCGCGATCGCCGCGACCGGCGTGCTGGCCGGCAGCGGGCGCCGGCTCTCCAGCCACGCCGCGGCCCCCAGCAGCACCACGCCGACCACGCCGAACAGCACCGGCCAGCCGGGCTCGGCGTCGTGCAGCAGCCGCCCCGGGTCGCCGAAGCCGAGCAGCAGGTCGAGCGGCCGCAGCACGGTCGCCGCCCCCTGGTCGTCGCGGACCGCATCGGGATTCGCCGCGGTCGCCACGCTCAGCGTCGCCGCCCACAGCGCGACGCCGACCGTCCCGACGATCGCGCCGGCCGCGGCCGGCCGACTGGGTCGGCGGGCGGTCGTGGCCGCCAGCAGCACCGAGCCGAACAGCAGCAGCACGAGCAGGGCGACGCCCCCGACCGCCGCCGGACCGTCGAGCGCCGGCGCCGCGGCGGAATCGGTCATGCCGACCGCCGTCTGCTGCGCGAGGATCAGCACCCCGAACGCCGCGACGACCGCGAGCGCGGTCGCGGCTTCCTGCGCCGCGCGTACGGCCGAGGGGGCCCGCAGGGCGAGTCCGGCGAGCGCGGCCACCAGCAGGCCGGCCGCCGGCGCCCCGACCAGCAGCAGCACGCCGTCGAGCGAGACCTCCGCGTCGCCGCTCCCGCCCGTCGGCGAGCGCTCCAGCCCCAGCCCCGTCAGGGCCGCGCCGATCGCGATCAGGAGCCCGCCGGCCATGAACGCCACGCCGACCGTCCGGGCGACCGACGCGCCAATCCGCGCCCCGGTGACCGTCCCGACCGTGTCGCGCAACGCGTTGCCGAGCACGACGACGGCGATGCCGAGCGCCAGCCGCGGTCCCCAGGCCAGCCACCCCGACGCGTAGAGCACCGCCGCGCCCAGCGGCGCCGCGGCCGCCGCCGTCAGCACGCCCCCGGGGCGGGCCGTGGAGAGCGACCGGGTGCGGGCCGGAGGGCCGGGAGGCGCGAGCGGACCGGAAGCCATCCGACCACCCTACGCAACGCCTGCGGAGCACGACGACGTGGAGCGCCGCCGCCGGCGCGCGTCACCCCGTGCCGAGCTACTCGACAGAAATCGACGCACATTCTCGGTCCGCCGCCATCGGCCGACCGCGCGCGAAGTTGCTCGCCCGCACGAGCCAGTACGGTTCCCAGTCGTGCTGTCCGCCCTGATCACCGAACTCTCGACGCCGCTGGCGCTGATGCCCAACTGGCTCAGCCCCGAGCACATCCTCGAGCAGTACGGCTTCATCGCCATCCTGCTGATCATCTTCGCCGAGACCGGACTGTTGATCGGGTTCTTCCTCCCCGGCGACACCCTGCTCTTCAGCGCGGGCATCCTGCAGAAGGTCGGCACGATCCAGGAGCCGCTGTGGCTGCTGATGATCGCCGTCCCGATCGCCGCGATCGTCGGCAACCTCGTCGGTTACGAGATCGGGCACAAGGCCGGTCCGGCCCTGTTCACGCGCGAGAAGTCGCGACTGCTGAACAAGGAGCACCTGGACCGCACGCACGCGTTCTTCGTCAAGTACGGCCCGATCACGATCTTCCTCGCCCGCTTCGTGCCGATCGTCCGGACCTTCGCCGCCGTCGTCGCCGGCGCCGTCGGCATGGACCGCCGGGTCTTCTTCGTCTGGTCGGTGATCGGCGCCATCGCGTGGACCTCCGGCCTGATCTTCCTCGGCTGGCTCGTCGCGACGATCCTGCCGACGTCGGCGGTCGACTTCATCCAGTCGAACATCGACTTCGTGATCCTCGGCGTGGTGGTCCTGACCATCGCCGGCATCGCCGCCGAATCGATCCTGCACAAGCGCAAGCACGGCAAGTCGATCACCGAGCCCGGCGACCTGCCGACCGCCGACGCCGAGTAGCCCCGGCCCGGACGGGCCCCGGTCCGTCCAACTGCCCGGCGGCCGATCGTCGCCGGAGCCACCAGGGGCGTACGATCCCTGCATGCCAGAGTCCGCATCACTGCCGTGGATGCGGTGCTACCGCTGCTGGTCGACGGCGCTGGAGCTCCACGTCCACTACGACGGGATCCACCGCGTCGACGCCGGCAGCGCCCGCCCCGTCCAGGCGATCGAGGAGCACCAGGAGGCGATCGTGCAGTGCATGGACTGCATGCACGACCAACCGCACCTGCTGTTCCGCGACGGCAAGCTCGTCGCCGACGACGACCGCTGGGAGCGGCTCGTGATGGGCACCCCGTGGGTCGCGTCGTGCACGATCACCGTGCCCGCCGACGACGTCGAGGTCTGCTCGGGACCCGAGGCCGGCGAGGCGCTGAGCTTCGCGTCGCTCGGCGACACCGGCACGTTGGAGTTCTTCAGCCACGTGCGCTTCCACAGCCATGCCGACGACCGGATCGTCGTGCATCTCCTGGTCGAGCTCTACGCGCGCTCGCCGGAGGAGGCCAGCGCCGTGCTCGAGGACGCCGCGCGCGGCCCGCTGGTGATCACCTCGCTGGCCGAGGAGTCCCGCCCGCCGGCGGTCTCGTCGGGCGGCGCGCACTAGCGGCAAGGACGCGCGACGACGCGGACGCGGCCCGGCCGGTCCGCCGGCGCCCCGCTACGTCGCCACCGCGAGCGCCGGCGCTCCGAGCGCCTGGAGCTGACGGACCGCCAGGGTGCACGCCGCCGGAGCCGGCGACGACTGCTCGGCGTCCCCGTCGGACAGCTCGCGCAGGAACCCCCGGAACCGCTGGACCCCGACCTCGTGCTCGACGAGGAACGCGTCGACCGCGGCGAACGGATCGGACTTCGGTGCCGCGCCGAGCGCGACCTCGGCCACCGCGACGCGCGCGTCGAGCAGATCGTCGCGCAGCGCCTGGACCGCCCACCGGGTCAGGCGGTCGGGCAGCGGCAGCCGTCCGACCGCGCGGTGCAGCGCTCCCATGCCGAGCTCCGCGCCGAGATGCAGCACCGCGTCGGCGACCTCGTCGACCGGCTGGCCACAGCGCTGCGCTCCCGCGACGATTTGCGGCGCCAGCAGCAGCGCCGCATCGACCGCCACCGCATCGGCCAGGGCCTCCGGAACACCAGCGGCGATCCAGGCCTCGCGATGCTCCGTGCGCTGCAGGTCGTCGTCCTCCCGCTCGGCCAGACGCCGCTCGATCGCGGCCACGCCGTCGCGGTGCTTGTCGATCGTCTCCACGATCGAGGCGTCGCCCGCGTGCGACAGGAACCAGCGCGAGGTCACGCGCACCCGCTCGTTGAGGGCGTCGCGGAGCGCCCACGGGACGTCGGGGTCGATCTCGCGGAGCGCGTCGATCTGCTCCGACAACTCGCGCGCCCCCGACACGCCGACCGCGATCCGGAAGGCCCGGACGACCGCGCCCGGCGTCGCGCCGAACTCCGCCGCGCGGCGGACCACGAAGGTCGGGCCGAGGGCGTTGACCGCCTCCCCCGCCGCGAGCGTGGCGATGAGCTGCCGGCGCAGCGGATGCGCGGCGACGTGATCCCCGACCCGGCGGACGATGGCGTCGGGAAAGTAGTCGTTCAGGTCGGCGGACCACGCCGCGGCGTCGAAGTCGAAGTCGTCGGACTCCAGCAGCGCGGTGGTCACGCTGCTCTTGGCGAGCGAGACCAGCACCGCCAGCTCCGGCCGGGTCAGGCCCTCGTTGGCCGCGCGTCGCTCGATCAGCTCGTCGGTGGTCGGGATCCCGTGGTCGTCGCGGTCCAGCTCGCCCTCCGCTTCGAGCGCCACGATCAGCTCCTCGGCCGCCAGGGTGCGGTGGGGCGCGCGCCGCTCCTCCTGGGTCAGCAGGCGCGCCTGGACGACGTTGTCGCGGAGCACGTGGGCGACGACCTCGTCGGTCGCCTCGCGCAGCAGCTCGTTGCGGGCGTCCGGCTCCAGGTCGCCCGCGCGCACCGCGGCGTCCAGCAGGACCTTGACGTTGACCTCGTGGTCCGAGCAGTCGACGCCCCCCGAGTTGTCGATGAAGTCGGCGTTGATCCGCCCGCCGCAACGCGCGTACTCGATCCGGGCGGCCTGGGTGAAGCCCAGGTTGCCGCCCTCGCCGACCACCCGGCAGCGCAGCTCTCGCGCGTCGACCCGGATGGTGTCCGACGACCGGTCCTCCGCGTCCGCGTCGCTCTCGTGCGACGCCTTGACCACCGTGCCGATCCCGCCGTTCCACAGTAGGTCGACCGGCGCGCGCAGCACCGCCTGGATCAACTCGGCCGGCGACAGGCGCTGCGCCTCGATCCCGAGCGCCTTGCGCATCGCGGCGCTGATCCGCACGTGCTTCTCCGTCCGCGCGAACACTCCGCCGCCGGCGCTGATCAGGTCGCGGTCGTAGTCGTCCCACGTCGATCCGCGCTTCTCGAACAGCCGCTTGCGCTCCTTCCACGCGGCCTCCGGGTCGCCCGGACGCGGGTCGACGAAGACGTGACGGTGGTCGTAGGCGGCGACCAGGCGGATCGTCTTGGAGCGCAGCATCCCGTTGCCGAAGACGTCACCCGACATATCGCCGATCCCGACGACCGTGATCGGCTCGGTCTCGGGATCGGTCCCGGCGTCGAGGAAGTGCCGCTTGACCGACTCCCACGCGCCCCGCGCCGTGATCCCGAGCGCCTTGTGGTCGTAGCCGTACTGGCCTCCGGACGCGAACGCGTCACCGAGCCAGTAGCTGCGATCGACGGCGATCTCGTTGGCGACGTCCGAGAACCGCGCGGTGCCCTTGTCGGCCGCCACGACCAGGTAGGTGTCGTCCGCGTCGAGGACCCGCACGCCATCGGGGTGGACGACCTTGTCCTGGTCGACGTCGTCGGCGACGTCCAGCAGCGCGGAGATGAACTCCTCGTAGGCCGCGCGGACCGCCTCGCGCTGCTCGGCCGGATCGGTCGGCGGCTGCCCTCGCAGCACGAATCCGCCCTTGGCGCCGGTCGGCACGATCACCGCGTTCTTGACCACCTGGGCGCGCATCAGCCCGAGCACCTCGGTGCGGTAGTCCATCCGCTCGGACCAGCGGATGCCGCCGCGCGCGATCATCCCGGCCCGCAGGTGGATCCCCTCGACCCGCAGGCCGTGGACGTAGGTCTCCCACATCGGCGTCGGCTCGGGAACGGCCGGGACCTCCGCGCTGCGCAACTTGAGCGCCAGCGCCCCCCGTCCGGGCCGGTAGGCGTTGGTGCGGTACGTCGCGTCGATCGCCTGGAGCTGGTTGCGCAGGATCCGGTCGTGGTCGAGCGACGTCACCGCGTCGATCGCCTCGAGGATCTCGGCCCGCAACGCGTCCTCGGCTTCGACGTCGCGCTCCGCCGTCGGATCGTCGGCGCCGAACCGCAGCTCGAACAGCCGCACGAGCTGCTCGGTGATCGCGCTGTGCTCGACGATCACGTCGCTCTGGAACGCCTCGGTGTAGCGCGACCCGATCCGCTGGCGGTAGCGCCGGTAGGCCCGCAGCGGCTCCAACCGCTCGTGCCCGAGCGACGTGCAGGTGACGAGGCGGTTGAGCGAGTCGCTCTCGGCGACGCCCTCCCAGATCGCGTCGATGCAAGCCTCGACCCGGTCGCCGACCTGCTCGAGGTCGAGTGGTCCACCGTCGGGTCCGAGAACCCCGAAGTCCTGGATCCAGAACTCGCCCTCGCCGTTGAGCCGCGCCGTGCGCTCCTCGATCACCCGCAGCCCGAGGTCGCTGAGGATCGGCATCGCCTGGGCAAGCTCGACCCGGGGACCGCCCCGCGCGAAGACGACCCGTGTGATCCCGGGTCCGTCGCCGTCGGGGGCCGGCTCGTGCTTGGTCGTGACGACCAGCCGATCCTCATCGGAGTCGAGCCGGTCGAGCGCCATCACGTCGCGGGCGGCCGACTCGGGCGCCACGCCCGCGCGGTAGATCGTCGGCAGCCGGGGCGCCCAGCGGCGCGCGATCGCGCACCCGCGGCGACTGGAGACCACGTCCACCAGCACCGACTCGACGCGGTCCTCCCACGCCTGGGTCAACTGGTCGACCGCGCGAACGTCCTGACTCGATGCCATCGCCGACCCCTGTACCCATCTCACCGGCGAATACGTGACCTCGGCGTGACCGGCGCGGCCCGGGCGGACGACGCCGGATCGGTGGGCGGTCGACGCGAAGCGGACCGTGGCCCGCGACCCGTCGACCGCGTCCCCACCGCTATCTTCCGCCGGGTGCGTGCGCTGGCGGTCCTCGTGTTCATCGTCGGCGTCGGAAGCCTCGGCGCCGAGATCGCCGCGGCCCGCCTGCTCGCCCCGTACTTCGGCGACTCGACGATCATTTGGGCCAACACGATCGGCGTCTGCCTGATCGCCCTGGCGCTCGGTCACTGGCTCGGCGGACGGTTCGCGGACCGCCACCCGCACGTCGAGGGCCTGCGGATCCTGGTGCTGATCTCGGCGGCGCTGCTGTCGATCGTGCCGCTGGTCTCGGGCCCGTTCCTGCATCTCGCGATCCAGGCGTTCGACAAGATCGAGGCCGGGGCGTTCATCGGCTCGCTGGTCGGGATGATGGTGCTGATCGCGCTGCCGCTGATCCTGATCGGCGCCGCGACGCCGTGGGCGACCAAGCTCGCGGTCACCGACCTCGAGCACACCGGCGAGACCGTCGGACGGCTCGGAGCGATCGGCACCGCCGGCGCGCTCGTCGGCACGTTCGCCGCGTCGCTGGCGCTGATCCCGTTCGTCGGCAGCCAGCGGACCTTCATCGTCTTCGCGCTGCTGATGGCGGTCGCCGGCGCGTACCGGCTGCCGTGGAAGGCCTGGATCGTCCCGGTGCTGATCGGCGGGCTGCTGTTCGTGCCGCCGGGGATCACCAAGCCGGCGGCCGAGGGTGACAAGGTCCTGGCCGAGGCCGAGACGCTGTACCAGTACGCTCGCGTCGTCGAGCATCCGGTGATCGACGACGAGACCGGACGCACCGTCCCCGAGCGGCGGCTGGAGCTCAACGAGGGTCAGGCGATCCACTCGGTCTGGCGCGAGGACACGGTGCTGACCGACAACTACTGGGACGCCTTCCAGGTGCTGCCGTTCGCGGTCACGGACCCGGGGGCGGCGGATGGCGGCGGCTCGGCGGGCGTCGACGCGGCCGGAGCCGAGGGCCTGGCCCCCACGCCGCCGCCCGGCCGGATCGCGATGCTGGGCAACGCCGCGGGCACGGTCGCCCGCGCGTCGCTGGCGTTCTTCCCCGCCGTTCGCTTCGACGGGGTCGAGATCGACGGGCGCGTGACCGAGATGGGCCGCGAGTGGTTCGGCATGCCGGACGATCCGCGCCTGGTCACCCACACCGCCGACGCGCGGCCGTTCCTGCGCGCCGGGGGCCACGACGACGGCGAGGGTCGCTACGACCTGATCGGCGTCGACGCCTACCGGCAGCCGTACATCCCGTTCTACCTGACGACCCGGGAGTTCTTCGGCGAGGTCCGCGACCGGCTCACGGCGCGCGGATCGGTGATCGTCAACGTCGGGCACCCCGCGGGCAACGACCAGCTCGAGAAGGCGCTGTCGACCACGATGCGGACGCAGTTCCCGACCGTGGTGCGGTACCCGATGACGCGGACCAACACGCTGGTGGTCGGCTCGGCGGCGCCCGCCTCCGCCGCCCAGCTCCGCGCGTCGATCCCGTCGCTGCCGGCCGAGCTGCGCCCCGTCGCCGAACGGGCCGCGGACGGCCTGGAGGAGGGCTTCGACGGCGGCCCGGTCTACACGGACGACAAGGCCCCGGTCGAGTGGCTGATCGACGGCTCGATCGTCTCGTACGCGACGCAGTAGGTCGCGCTCGCACCGCGCGACCCGGCCGCACGGTACCGTCGCACCCATGAAGATCCGCGCCGCTGTCCTGGAAGAGTTCGGCAAGCCGCTGGTGGTCCAGGAGGTCGACCTGGCCAAGCCGCGGCAGGGCGAGGTGCTCGTCAAGCTGCACGCCTGCGGCGTCTGCCACACCGACCTCTACACCGCCTCCGGCGCCGACCCGTCCGGCTACGCGCCCTGCGTGCTCGGCCACGAGGGCGCGGGGGTCGTCGAGCAGGTCGGTCCCGGGGTCTCGTCGCTGAACGTCGGCGACCACGTCGTCACGCTGTTCGCGCCCGAGTGCGGCGAGTGCCTGCACTGCCGCAGCGGCCGGACCAACCGCTGCCTGGCGATCCGCGACCAACAGAACATCGGCTACCTGCCCGACGGCACCACCCGCCTGTCGCGCGACGGCGAGCCGATCCGGCACTTCATGGGCACCTCGACCTTCGCCGAGTACACGGTGATGCCCGAGATCGCGCTCGCCAAGATCGACAAGGCCGCGCCGCTCGAGGGCGCCTCGATCTTCGCCTGCGG
>JADMKN010000131.1 GCA_015478825.1 Patulibacter sp.
CGTCGGCGACCACGCCCTGGTCCTGACGGCCGTTGCCCGAGATCAACGAAACCCGGTGGGCGGTCGTCTCGCGCAGCTCGACCCCGCGCTCGTTGGCCGACTTCTTGACCTCGCTGGTGACGGCGCCGCCCATCTCGGCGATCGTCACGCCGGCGACCTCGAGGTTCGGGTCGCGCAGCGCTTCGAGCACCGCCCGGCGGCCGTAGACGGTGATGCAGCGGTCTTTGCGCTGACGGGGCTCGATCGGCGAGGACATCGTCGGGAAGGGTACGGGGACGCCCCCGTGTCGCGGCGGCCCGCGCCACGTGTACGGCGATCTCCCGGCGGACTAGTCTCCGGTCGATGCGATCCTCGACGGCGCCGCACCGCGCTCCCCGACCCCCATGGCGCCGATCGGCACCGGTCATCCTGACCGTCGCTTCCGTCGCCGGCCTCACCCTCAGCCCCGCGGTCGCCACCGCCGACACCGCCCGTCTGGGCCCGTCGACGGCACTCGGGCGCACCGTCGTGCTGACCGCCGCCAACGGTTCCGTCCGCACCATGGGCCCGTACGACCTCCCCCCGTGGCCAGCGATGGTGCGCATCTCGCCGGACCGGAGCCAGATCGCCCTCGTTCCCGCCGCGCCGGGAGAACTCACCGAGGTCGTGGTGGTGCCCACCGACGGCGGCCCAGCGCGCACGTTCACGACGGGACGAGAGCAGCGCGGCATCACCGAGGGAACGACGTTGTCGTGGACGGCCGACAGTCGGACTCTGATCATCGGGGATACCGCCGTCGGCCGACGGACGCGGGACGAGCGGCACCGGTCGCGCGTGCTGACGTGCGACACCGCTGCCCTACCCGCCGAGTGCCGCGCGATTCCCGGGATCGATGGTCTCGCCGCGCCACTCCCCGGGGGGATCGTGACCAGTTCCTCGGTCGGCTCGGTCGTGCCGTTCGCCACAGGACCGGTCGATGCGACCCGTCCCGGCCAGCGCTGGTTGCGTCTGACCGTCGATCGCCGCAGCGCCGTCCAGCGCCGGATGTTCACGATGCCGCGCCGCACGCGCACCGCGTTCGTCACCGACACGCCCCGGACGTTGCGCGACCGCACCGCGAGCCTCGCGTCCGGTATCGATGCGGCCGTCGCGGTGGTCGGGGGTACGGATCGCGCGGTAGTCGTGCACCAGCGACACCGCGCCCCGATCAGCCGCAACGCGCGGGTCAACTGGCGCGTCGACCCGATGCGATGGACGCTGATCGACGCGAACGGCACGTTCCGGACGATCACCGCTCCGACGATCACGGTCCGGGAGCGCAGCCGAGCGGGACGACGCTCGACGTCCCGTCACGCGGTGGTCCTGCCCCGGGTCTCACGACCGTCGGGCGGGTGGCTCGCCGAGGTCCGGGTCCGGACCAGCGCCGTTACGACCGCCCTGGCGCTCGCCACGGTCACCGCCGACGGGCACCCGACGCTCGTCCGCCCGAGCGCCCCGGTGCTCACCGGTGACGACCTCGCCCGCACCCCGTTGGGCCGTCGCCCTGACCCGGGTTCCGGTTCGGTCGCCCTGCTCGGCCACGAAGCCGCGACCGACGCGGCCGTCGTCGTCGTCCGTTGGGGTGAGCAGGATCGCCGGGCGTACCGGTACCGCCGTGCCACCGTCCGGGTGCCGCTCGACGGCCGCACGCCGCCGAGCGTCATCAGCCGTTCGGCCGAGGACGAGGTGTGGTGACCGGTCGTCGTGCGTGGCGTACCCCTGGTACGCCAAGGGCACGGTCGCAAGCCGACGCCGCGGGATACCCTGCACGGTGATGCTCGACCTGAAGGCCCTGCGCCGCGATCCCGACGCCGCCCGCACCGCCCTCGCCCGCCGCGGCGGGAGCGACGCGGAGACCTTCGACCGCGTGCTGACGCTCGACGAGCGCCGCCGCGAGATCCTGCCCCAGCTCGAATCGCTGCGGGCCGAGCAGAACGCCGCCAACCAGGC
Organism: Patulibacter sp.; assembly: GCA_015478825.1. Taxonomy (GTDB): domain Bacteria; phylum Actinomycetota; class Thermoleophilia; order Solirubrobacterales; family Solirubrobacteraceae; genus Patulibacter. The sequence continues at coordinate 1,969 of JADMKN010000131.1, forward strand.
GATCGCCCAGGCCAAGAAGGCCGCCAAGGAGTCCGGCGACTCGACCGAGGCCGACGCCGCGGTGGCGAACATGCGCGAGGTCTCCGCCCGCGCGAAGGCCCTGCAGGAGGAGCTGACGCAGGTCGAGGAGGAGCTCGACGGCGCGCAGGCCCGCCTGCCGAACCTGCCCCACCCCGACGCTCCGCTCGAGGACACCGTCCTCAAGACGGTCGGCGAGCCGCGGATCGACGGGCTCGACACGCGAACCGGCACCACGTTCAGCGACGCGCGGGCCGACGGCGGCCAGGCCACCGTCGCCCCGATCGCCACCGAGGCCCGCGATCACCTGGAGCTGGCCGGCGAGCGCGTCGACATGCAGCGCGGCGCCAACCTCTCCGGGTCCCGCTTCGCCTACCTACGCGGCGACCTCGTCTTCGTCGAGCTGGCGCTGGTCCAGTGGACGCTGAGCAAGCTCCGCGACCACGGCCACGAGGCGGTCATTCCCCCCGTTCTGGTCCGCGAGCAGGCGCTCTACGGGACGGGCTTCCTGCCCGACACCGAGCAGCAGATCTACCGGCTGCCGGACGACGACCTGTACCTGGTCGGCACCAGCGAGGTCGCGCTCGCGTCGACCCACCAGGGCGAGATCCTCGAGGCCACCGAGCTGCCGCTGCGCTACGCCGGCTTCTCACCCTGCTTCCGCCGCGAGGCGGGGGCCGCCGGGGCCAGCGACCGCGGACTGTTCCGCGTCCACCAGTTCGACAAGGTCGAGATGTTCAGCTTCGTGCCGCCGGAGCAGGCCGAGGACGAGCACGCGCGGCTGCTGGCGATCGAGGAGGAGATCCTGACCGAGCTGGGGATCCCCTACCGCGTGGTCGACATCGCCGTCGACGACCTCGGCGCGTCCGCCGCGCGCAAGTTCGACTGCGAGGCGTGGCTGCCGTCGCAGCAGCAGTACCGCGAGCTGACGTCGACCTCGAACACCACCGAGTTCCAGGCCCGCCGGCTGCAGATCCGGCTCAAGGACAGCCAGGCGACGCCGCCGCGCAAGGCCGAGCCGCTGGCGACGCTCAACGGCACCGCGGTCGCGGTCGGCCGCACGCTGATCGCGCTGATGGAGCACGGCCAGCGCGCGGACGGCACGATCGTGCTGCCCGAGTGCCTGGTCCCGTTCGGCGCGCCGCGGGTGCTGCCGGCGGCCTAGCACCAGCCGGCCCGAAGATCGAGGGTCGGCCGTCCCGCGCGTCGCCTTGTGCCGATCCAGTCGGCACAAGGCACCGCGGAGTGGGGTCAGGCCCCGACCTTCGCACGCAGCTCGGCCGAGACCTTCATCTCGGTGGCGAGCGGCGTGACGATGAAGACGAGCAGGATCGCGACGACCGGGATCAGCAGTGCGATGCTCGGATCGTCGAGACCGCCAACCGCCTTGAGCCCGCCGAACAGGATCACGTTGGCGCCGATCACCAGCGCGGGGAACTTCCAGTTCCAGCGCTTCTCGAGCATCCCCCAGCCGGTCACCGCGGCAAGCACCATGAAGGTCGCGCCGTGGATCGGGCCGACGATCGGCCGGTAGGAGTCGCTGTTGACGATGTCGAGGTAGCCGATCAGCAGCGCGACCAGCAGGATCACGTCGACCGCCGCGAGCACGGCGACGATCTTGAGGCGCTTCTGGGTCTGCGCTGCGTTGGTGGTGGCGACGTCGAACATGGCGAGGATCCTAGGGACGAACGGGCGCGGATGACCCGCTCCTGCGTCGTGTGACAGCGGTCCACTCGGCCCCTCGCCGGAGCCGGCGGATCGGCCCGTCACCCGTTGCCGCCGGCCAGCGGCAACGCGCCAGCTCCGGCGAGCCGACGATCCGGATCCGGTGGATATGGGAGGGTCGGCCCTGATGACCTCCCCCACCTACGACCAGCTCGTCGCCGACCACCGCTGGGACGTTCCCGCGCGCTACAACCTGGCGGTCGACGTCTGCGACAAGCATCCCGACGACAAGCTCGCGATGGTCCACGAGGACCCCGACGGCGTGGTTCGGGAGCTGACCTGGGGCGAGATCCGCAACCTGTCGCACCGCTTCGCCAACGTCGCACGCGAGCACGGCGTGCAGCGCGAGGACGTCGTCGCGATGCTGGTCCCGCCGACGCCCGAAGCCGCCGCGGCGATCCTCGGCGTCTACAAGGCGGCGGCGATCCTGCTGCCGATGTCGGTGCTCTACGGCGAGGAGGGCATCCGGCACCGGATCCGCGACTCCGGGGCCAAGCTGATCGTCACCGACGACGAGCACGCCGCGCAGATCACCCGCGCGGTCGAGGGCCTGCCCGGATGGGACGTGGGCGGCGGGCGCAACGGCTTGATCGGTTCCGAGGACCACACGCTGCTGGTGCTGTCCGACGGACTGCTGGCGAACGCCTCGCCGGCCTTCGTCACCGTCGACACCTCGTGCGACGACCCGGCGCAGCTCTTCTACACGTCCGGCACGACCGGACTGGCCAAGGGCATCCTCCACGCGCACCGCTTCGTGCTCGCCCACGAGGAGTTCGAGTACTGCCACGAGATCGAGGACGGCGAGCGGTTCCGCTCGATGGCCGAGTGGGCCTGGGCCGCCGGAATCAACCCGTTGCTCGGCGCCTGGCGGACCGGGGCCGTCCAGTACGTCCTGCAGCGACGCGGCGGGTTCTCCGCCGAGGCCGAGCTCGACTTCCTCAGCCGCCACCGGATCAGCAACCTGTTCACCACGCCGACCGCGATGCGCTCGCTGATGACGATCGAGAATGCGGGCGAACGGTTTCCGATCCCCCTGCGCCGCGCCTGCTCGGCCGGGGAGCCGCTCAACCCCGAGGCGATCCGCTGGTTCCGCGACCAGTTCGGCGTGACCGTGCTCGACTTCTACGGGCTGTCCGAGGGCTACCCGCTATGCGCCAACTTCCCCTGGATGGAGGTGCGCGAGGGATCGATGGGCAAGGTGATGCCGGGCTGGGACGTCCAGCTACTCGACGAGGAGGAGCGCCCCGTGGCGCCCGGCGAGCGCGGGGAGATCTGCTGGCGGCGCGAGTCGAGCCCGACCTGGCCGCTGCGGTTCTGGAACAACCCCGAGGCGACCGAGCGGGAGTTCGGCGGCGAGTGGTTCCACACCAAGGACGCCGCGCGGATCGACGAGGACGGCTACGTCTGGTTCGAGGGCCGCGCCGACGACGTGATCCTGACCGCGGGGTACCGCGTCGGACCGTTCGAGGTCGAGTCGGCGTGCCTCGAGCATCCGGCGGTCGCGGAGGCCGCCGCGATCGGCAAGCCGGACGAGCGTCGCGGCTGGATCGTCAAGGCGTTCGTGATCCTCGCGGACGACCACGCAGCCTCCGACGAGCTGGCGCAGGAGATCTCGGCCTTCGTCCGCGACGGCCACTCCAAGTACGCGTACCCGCGCGAGGTCGAATTCGTCGACGAGCTGCCGAAGACCCTGACCGGCAAGATCCGGCGGATCGAGCTGCGGCAGCGAGAGGAGCGACGGGCGGAGGACGCTGCGGGCTGAGCACAGCCGACCCGCCCAGCGGTAATGATGGGCGGCACGATGTCGGACGATCCCGCCCCCTCCCCGACCGAACCACGTCGCCGCGGACGGTGCCGGCGGGTCTGTGCCGTCGTCGGCGCGGCGGGCGTCGCCCTGATCACCGTGCTCGTGATCTGGCCGACGCCCGGGGCGTTGATCGTGCGGGCGGTCTTCGAGTACGGCGGCAAGAAGACCGGCGAGTCGCTGGCCAAGCATCGGGTCGCCGGCATCGACGTGACCACCGAGTCGTACCGCCCGGACGACGATGACGCCACGGTCGACATCTACCGCTCCGCGCAGGCCGGTCCCGACGACGTGCAGCCCGTGGTCGTCTGGACCCACGGCGGCGGATGGGTCGCGGGCACGCCGCAGGAGGCCGGCCCGTACTTCACGCAGTTCGCCGCGCAGGGCTTCACGGTCGTCTCGGTCAAGTACGGGCTCGCTCCCGGCAAGAAGTACCCGCTGCCGTTGCACCAGCTCAACGACGCGCTCGGCTACCTGGTCGCCAACCGCGAGCGCCTGGGAATCGACACCGACCGGATCGTGATGGCGGGCGACTCGGCGGGCTCCCAGATCACGAGTCAGGTGGCGACGGCGATCACCAGCCCGGAGTACGCGCGGGAGCTCGGTCTGGATCCCGAGCTGACGCCCGAACAGCTACGGGGCGTGATCCTGCACTGCGGGATCTACGACGCCGGGCGGTTCCTGAGCAGCAACAACCCGGTCATCGCCTGGGCGATCAAGTCGATCATCCGGGCCTACACCGGATCGGGCGACCCGGACTCGTCGGTGCTGCAGCAGTTCTCCAGCTACGACCACGTGACGAAGGACTTCCCGACCGCGTTCGTCGCGGGCGGCAACGACGACCCGCTGACGGACAGCCAGTCCAAGCCGCTGGTCGAGCGCCTGCGGGGTCTGGGCGTCGACGTCGAGACGGCGTTCTTCCCCAAGGACTACCGGCCGAAGCTCCCGCACGAGTTCCAGTTCGACCTCGACACCGAGGCGGGCCAGGACGTGCTGGGCCGGACGATCGCGTTCGCGAAGCAGCGCACGGCCAAGGGCGGATCCGAACCCGACGGGCCCCGGTCGCAGTAGTCGCCGATACTCAGCGGCCGGCGACGCCGGGCGAGCGAGGACAGTTCAGCCGCCGGAGACGCCAGGCGAGGCGACGGCCAGCCCTTCGGTGACCGCAGCACCCGCCAGCCGATGGTCGTAGGTGACGAACCTCGTGAGCTCGTCACCCATTCCCGCGGCACTGGCTAGGTGAATCGCATCGAGGCTCCGCAGCAGTCCATCTCCAATCTCGGTCGCGAGATCCACGACATCGGCAGAGATCGGGATCAGGTCGAGACCCGCCAACAGGGTGCGGGCGGCGGGCAGAGTGCGCGGATCGACGCGGCGACATCCGCGGAGCACTTCGATGCGTGCCAGTTCGCTGCTCACCGGTGGCACCGTCGACCCGGTGGGGCCGAACCACTCGGCCAACGCGGCGCTCTCGGCCTCGTCGAAGACCAATTTGAGGATCGCCGACGAATCGAGGTAGATCACTGGCGGTCCTCGCGCAGGTCGTCGAGCACCGTCGCGGTATCGGGGGTGCCGGCCGGCAACGGCGCGCGATCCGGGAGGACGAACGGACGGGATGCCGGGCGCAGCCGCCCCGTAGCGACCAACCGGTCTCGTGCAGAGGACGCTCGTTCAAGGGGCACCAACCGCGCGACCGGCCGGCCTCGTTGGGTGACCTCCATAGTCTCCCCCTGCTCCACCCGGTGCAGGTATTGGCTCGCGTGCTGGCGTAGCTCACGCACTCCGATCTGCTCCATGCACCGAATGTAGCACCGAGAGTGCTACAAAACTACTGCCTGGGCGTGCCGCACGCACCGCGGGACCGCGACGATCTTGCGACTCCCGTAGGCGGGTGGGCGTCGCTGCCCGCCCTCGACACAACCTCGACACAACGCTCAGTCCGGGTCTTTCGCCCCGTGCCGCTCCGCCCACTCGTCCATGAACGCGGCCAGCTCGAAGTCGCTCTCCGTTACCGCGTCGGCGTCGTGGGTGGTCAGCTCGACATCGACGGTGTCGTAGGAGTTCGACCAGTCCGGGTGGTGGTTCAGCGCCTGGGCGCGAATCGCGACGACGGTCATGAAACCGAACGCCTCGACGAAGTCGGCGAACCGGAAGATCCGCTCCAGGACCTTGCGCTCGGCGTCGTACGACCAAGCGTCGTGATCACCGAGCCACGCCTGGATCTGCTCGTCGGACGCGGGGCTGGCCATGTCCTCCGTCCTACCCGGAGCGAGCAGGACGGGAACATGGGGCCCACTCAGGCGATCGCCGGCGCGCCCTTCGGCAGCTCGTCCAGCGCCCGGTCGCGCTCGGCGGACGAGAACTCCGGGTCCTCGAGGTCCCCGGCCAGGTACTGGTCGTAGGCCGCCAGGTCGAAGTGGCCGTGGCCGGACAGCAGGAAGAGGATCACCCGCTCCTCGCCCGCGGCGTCGGCCTGCTCGGCCTCGATCACGGCCGTGCGGATCGCGTGGGCGGACTCCGGGGCCGGGATGATCCCCTCGGTCCGGGCGAACGTCAGGGCCGCGTCGAAGGTCTCGTTCTGACGGATCGCGCGGGCCTCGACTTCGCCGGCCTTGACCAGCGCCGAGACCAGCGGCGCCATCCCGTGGTACCGCAAGCCACCCGCGTGGACCGGCGGCGGCACGAAGCCGTGGCCGAGCGTGTACATCGGCAGCAGCGGCGTCAGTCCGGACGCGTCGCCGAAGTCGTAGCCGTAGGCGCCCTGGGTCAGGGTCGGGCAGGCCGCCGGCTCGGTCGCCACGAACCGCGTCGACAGCCCGTGGCGCCGCTTCTCGCGCCACCACGGGAAGGCCAGCCCGGCGAAGTTCGACCCGCCGCCGGCCGCGGCGATCACCACGTCCGGCGTCTCGCCGGCGATGCCGAGCTGGGCGATCGTCTCCTGGCCGATCACGGTCTGATGCAGCAGCACGTGGTTGAGCACCGAGCCGAGCGAGTAGTTGGTGTCGGGACGCTGGGCGGCCAACTCGACCGCCTCGCTGATCGCGATCCCCAGCGAGCCCGTGGGCGATCCCGCGTTCGCCTTGCCGGCCTCGGTGCGGTCGCTCGGCGAGCGGTGGACCTGCGCGCCCCAGGTCTGCATCATCGAGCGGCGGTACGGCTTCTGGTCGTACGACGAGCCGACCATGTAGATCTCGACGTCGATCCCGAACTTGGCCCCGGCGAACGAGAGCGCCGAGCCCCACTGGCCGGCCCCGGTCTCGGTGGTCAGCTTGGTGATCCCGGCCTGCTGGTTGTAGTAGGCCTGCGCGATCGCGCTGTTCGGCTTGTGCGAGCCGGCGGGCGACACGCCCTCGTACTTGTAGTAGATCCGCGAACGGGTGCCGATCGCCTGCTCCAGCGCCCGAGCCCGGTACATCGGGGTGGGGCGCCACAGGCCGAGCGCCTCGCGAACCGCGTCCGGGATCTTGATCTCGTGCTCCGACGAGACCTCCTGCTCGATCACCGCGGGCGGGAACAGCGCCGACAGGTCGTCGGGGCCGGCCGGCTGCATCGTGCCGGGGTGCAGCGGCGGCAGCGCGCCGCCGGGAAGCTCCGGCAGGACGTTGATCCACGACGTCGGGATCTGGTCCTCGGTGAGCAGGATCTTCGTCGGTTCGGACATGCGGACGGGCCCTTCGCGGGTCGGGATGAGTACTGCGGGCGATCCTAGCCGCGGGACGGGGACGGATCGAGGCGATTCTGCGCGTGCGGGACTCGAAGCCGACGGCCCGCGGCCTACCGCAACGACCGCCGGGCGTCCTTGACAAGCCGTCGGAGCCCGGGCAGGTCTTGTGCCGACCGGTTGCTGATCGCGTCCCACGCCCGCTGCTGCTCTTCGTCGACGACGGACTCAGTGCGGTCTGCGAGCACTCGCCCAGCCGCGAGCGTGGCGTGGCCCAGAACGAACGCCTCCGGATCCACTCCCTCCGCGGTCGCTGCGCGTTCGATCATCGTTCGCTCATCAGCCGTAACACCGACCTCGATATAGCGATTGCGGATGCGAGCGGTGAACATCAGAGCTCCGAAACGGATCGGGTAGCGCGCAGTCGACATCGGGGGCCAGCGACCTGACAATCGCGACGCGGACGGAGGGGGCGGGATTCGAACCCGCGAACGGGGGTTACCCGTTGCCAGTTTTCAAGACTGGTGCATTCAACCGCTCTGCCACCCCTCCAGGATTCGCGAGCGCCCTAGAAGAGTAGAGATCGGTGCCGACCGACGGTAGGGCCAGATTTCACCCGCTACCCAGGACGCGAGCGCCCGTACACGTCGTCACCGCTCACCCGAATATCGCCAAGTGCAGCAACCCGGCCCCGAAGCCGAGCACGGCGCCGTGGAGGAAGAGCAGCCACTCGTCCTCGCGCATCGCCGTGCGGAGCATCTCGACGAAGTCCGCGGGCGGCATGCTGCTCAGGCGGTCGCGGACCAGCACGCGGATCCGCTCGCCCTGCTCGCGATTGAACTCCGGGTCCATCAGCGGATTGATCGTGTACTCGACCGCTTCGAGCGCGACCGAATCCCGCACCTGCTCGTAGCTCTGCCCGCCCATCAGCAGCTTGACCGCCGCGCGGGCCGGTCCGGTCGCCCGGTCGACCGCGGGCCGCAACGCGTTCTCGATCATCAGCCGCGTGCGATCCGAGCGCGGACCGTGCAGCAACTCGTCGGCGATGTTCGAGAGCGTGACGACCTCCTCCGAGATCACGCGCGAGTAGATGTCCGCCGCCTGGCGTTGGCGCCGCAGGAACAGTCCCTGGATCCGGAAGCCGAGGATCCGGCGGGGCTCGATCGGCTCGAAGATCATCCAGATCCCGACCAGGTTGGTCGCCCAGCCGACGAACGTGCCCATGATCGGCAGCACGAACCAGTAGGGCACCGCGGCGGTGATCAGCACCACGGGGAAGCCCAGCAGGAAGGCGAAGAAGAAGCCGAAGTTGACCATGAACTTCAGCTCCTTCTCCCCCACCTCCTGGAAGATCCGGTTGGCCAGCTCGGGTCGCGCTTCGAGGTGCCGAATCACCATCAGCTTGACGTCGAGGAGCTGGTCGATGTGCTCGCCGATCTCCTCGGTGATCTCGCGGACGATCTCCGGGAGCTGGCTGCGCACGCGCGCGTGAACCGCTTCGCGGACCCGCGGCGGCAGGTCGTGCCAGAGCCGCGGATGCTCGCGCTCCATGATCCGCTCGACGATCCCGCGCAGCTCGGGCCCGACCGCGGCGACCATGTGCTCGGCGATCTTCTCCGGCTCGAGCTGCTGGTAGAAGTCCGCCGCGCTGCCGAGCTTGGAGATCCCCTTGTCGACCGCGATCGAGCCCATCTTGGCCGCCCGCGACGGAATGATCCCCTGCCAGCCGACGCCGCCGTGCATCACCCCCGGGATCTGCTGGACCTTGCGCGGCATCAGCCGGACGAGGAACAACAGGCCCGGAATCCGGACCCCCTTGAACTCGATCGGCTGGAACAGCATCCAGACCGCGCTCCAGTTGGTGACGTAGCCGATCACCCCCATGAACAGCGGGACCGAGATCAGCTCCTGGAGATGGATCTCCAGGCCAAGCAGATGGATCGCCCCGATCATGTGGGGCCCGTGGGCAGGCAGACCGCGCAGAAGTCGCTCCCGAACGGTGTCAGGGCGATGCTCCGGCGGACCAGGCGCGCGGCCCGGCCGGCGCGCTGCATCGCCTGCTTGACCTCGGGCTGGGCCTCGAGCACCTGGTAGCCGCGCAAGTCGGGAAGCTCCTCCTGCGAGAACCAGATCAGCCCCAGGCGGAAGAGGTTGTTCAGGTAGGACGGCACCCGCTCGACGTGGCGGCAGCCGGCTTCGGGGCCGATCACCGTCAGGCCGGAGGCGATCAGCGTGTCGCCGATCCGCAGCGGTCGGCCGGTCCGCACGTCGACCGAGGGCTGTGGCCCGCCGGTCACCATCAGCCGCAGGATCCGCGCCTCGTCGGGGGCCAGCTCGTCGAGGATCCGCGCGTACGCCGGGTGGACGTCCTGCGCGAAGCCAACGTCCGCGGCCTGGTGCAGCAGGTCCGATCCCCGCTGCTGGAGGACCTCGACGGGCCCGAGCTGCACGGGCGGCTCGGCCGATGCGCCGTTCCGGCCCCACGCGCGCGAGGTCTCGCTGACCCGCTCGGGCACCAGCCGCGAGAGCCGGCGCTCGACGTCCTCGACGCCGAGGAGCTGGCGGGCACTGCGCCGCGCCTGTTCCGCGGCCTCCTCGACCGCGCGCACCGCAAACCCGCCGAACGGCAGCTTGCGCGCGAGTCCGACCCCCGACTTGACCGACTCGGTCGCCCCCCAGGTCGCGGCCCGCAGGCCGCTGTGGGCCGCGATCCGCACGATCCCGGGCAGGGCGTCGAGCGCCGATCCCTCGGGAGGATCGGGCGGACCATCGGCGTCGCGGCTGGCCGTTCGGGGGGAGTCGTCGTACACGGGGATGGCCGCGATCGTAGGCCAATCGGACCGGCGGTCGCAATCCGGGGTGCCGGCGTGCGCGGCGGCGTACCGCCGACCGTCGCGCCCGACGTCCGGACGCGAGCGTAGCCTCGGTGTTCGAATGCGGCTGCTGCACACCGCTGACTGGCACCTCGGTCGCCTCCTCCACCGCGTCCCCCTGCTGGACGCGCAGCGTCAGGTGCTCGATCACCTGATCGACCTCGCACGCGACGAGCAGGTCGACGCGATCGTCGTGTCCGGCGACCTGTTCGACCGGGCGCTCCCGCCCGTCGAGGCGGTGCAGCTCGCGGGCGACGCGCTGCGACGGATGGCCGAGATCGCGCCGGTGATCGCGATCAGCGGCAACCACGACTCGGCTCAGCGCCTCGGCTTCGCGCGGGAGCTGATCGCCGCCGGCGGCGTGCACCTGCGGACCGACCCGACCGGCAGCGGCGACCCCGTCGTGCTGGCGGACGAGCACGGACCGGTCGCGTTCTACGGGATCCCCTACCTGGACCCGGATCTCTGCCGGCGACCGCTGGAGGTCGAGGAGCGCTCGCACGACGCGGTCGTCCGGGCCGCCACCGCGCTGGCCCGCGAGGACCTGGCGGAGCGCGAGCAGCGGTCGGGCCATCCGGTCCGCGGCGTCGTGGTCGCCCACGCCTTCGTCCACGGCGGCGAGCCTTCGGAGTCCGAGCGCGACATCTCGGTCGGCGGGGCGCAGACGGTCTCGACGTCCGCCTTCGAGGGCTTCGCCTACGCCGCGCTCGGGCACCTGCACCGCCCGCACTGCGTCGGCGGAGCCCCGGACGACGCGGACGCGCGACGCTCCGCGGAGGTCCCCAATGCCGACGAATCGAACGACGCCGAGTCGAACGACGCCGAGCCGCTCGTGGCCGCGACCGACGAGGCGGGAACGCTGAACCTGTTCGCGGTCCTCGACGCAGAGACGGGCTCGCACTCCCGGCAGGCCCCGAACCCTTCGGCCGTCGCGACCCTCGATCCTCCGTCCTCGTCGCCGATCCGCTACGCCGGTTCTCCGCTCGCCTACTCGTTCACCGAGGCCGACGCGGTGAAGACGTCCGCGATCGTCGAGATCGACGCCGACGGCCGGACCGACGTGCGGCTGGTTCCGGTGCCGTCGCCGTACCGACTGGTCCGCCTGCGCGGCACGCTCGACGCCCTGCTCGACGACCCGACGCTCACCGAGCACGAGTGCGACGACCACTGGCTCGAGGTCGTGCTGACCGACGCGTTGTTGCCCGCCCGGCCGATGGAGCGGCTGCGGCGGCGGTTCCCGCGGATTCTCGTGCTGCAGCACGTGCCCGCAGGCGAGCTGGCCCCCGCGACGATCGCCGCCGCCCGAGTCCAGGGGCGTAGCGACCTGGAGGTCCTGGAGCGGTTCGTCGACGACGTCCGCGGCGCGACGGTCGACGACGCGGAACGGCCGTTGCTGCGGGACGCGGTCGAGGCCGTCGGCCGGGACCGCTGATGCGACTGCACCGGCTGGAGATCGAGGCGTTCGGACCGTTCGGCGGGCACGAGTCCGTCGACTTCGACGCGCTGTCCGACTCGGGGCTGTTCCTGCTGTCCGGACCGACCGGCGCGGGCAAGACCAGCGTGCTCGACGCGGTCTGCTTCGCGCTGTTCGGCGAGGTCCCCGGGGCGCGGGGCGACGCCGCGCGGCTGGCCAGCGACCACCGCGACCCGGACGCGACGCCGCGGGTCACCCTGGAAGCGACCGTCGGCGGACGGCGGATCCGGGTCGTCCGCGTCCCGGCCCACGAGCGGCCACCGAAGAAGGGCGCCGGAGCGCCGGTCAAGGACACCGGATCGGCGGTGCTCGAGCTGTCCGACCCCGCTGCCGACGGCGGCTGGCGCGCCGTCGCCGCCAAGATCCCCGAGGTCCGCCGCGAGCTCGACCCGCTGCTGGGGATGACCGCCGAGCAGTTCCTGCAGGTCGTGATGCTGCCGCAGGGCGCGTTTGCGACCTTCCTCCGGGCCGACGCCAAGGCCCGCCGCGAGGTGCTGGAGCGGCTGTTCGACGCCGGTCGGTTCTCGAAGATCGAGCTGTGGCTGCAGGACCGCGCGCGCGACGCACGGCAGGCGGTCGAGCACCAGCAGATCGCCGTCGACAACGCGCTCGCCGAGGCGGGGGGCGCCTGGGGCTCATCCGGCAGCGTCGGCGGGGGCGAGTCACGCGAGGCCGCGCAGGCGGGCGAGGCCGACGGAGCGAGCGGGACCGGCGGAGCGCCGTCCCTGCGCGACGGCGCGACGGTCGAGGACGTCGATCGATGGCTGGACGCCGAGCGCGGACGGCTGGCCGCCGAGCGGGACCAGGCCAACGCGGCACGCGACGCCGCCCAGGCGGCGCTCACGGGCGTCGAGCGGGAACGCGACGCGGCGCGAGAGCGAGCAGGATTGCAGCAGCGGCGTCGCGAGGCCGAGGGCCGGCTGGCGAAGATCGCGGAGGACGCCGACGCGCACGCCGAGCGGGTCGCCCGGCTCCAGGCCCACCGCCGGGCCGCGCCGCTCCGCGGCTACCTGTCCGGCGTGGCCGCCGCTCGCGCGACCGCCGCCGACAGCGCACGGACCATCGACAAGGCCCGCAAGTGGATCGAGCAGCTCGAGGACGACGGACTGTCCGCCGACCCCGGCACCTGGGCGGCCGGCGCCCGGCAGCGGGCGGACGCGATCGCTGCGCTCGGGGACCTGGTCGAGCAGGAGGCTGGCCTGCCGGGCCGGCAGACGGAGCTGCAGCGACTGCGCGACGCCGCGCGGACCGCGGCCGAGCGGGTCCGCGCGTGCGAGCAGCGGTTGGAGCAGGTGGCCACGACGGAGGCCGCGTTGGAGGCGCGCCGGGTGGCCGCCGACGCCGCGGCGGCGACCGTCGCGCGGTTGGAGGAGCAGTCGGCCGCCGCCGAGCGACGCGCGGCCGCCGGCGCCGAGCGCGACGCGCTGGTCATCCGCGAGGAGCAGGCCGTATCTGCCGCGCAGACTGCGGTCGACACGCACCAGCGAGCGGTCGACACGGTGCAACGGCTGCGACAGGCCCGCCTCGACGGGTACGCCGCCGAGCTCGCCGCGGGACTCGAGGCCGAGGACGCCTGCCCGGTCTGCGGATCGGTCGAGCACCCTGCCCCCGCGTCGCCGGGCGACGGCCACGTGACCGCGGCCGAGGAACAGGCGGCGGTGAGCGTCGCCGACGCGGCACAGCGTGAACGCGACGCCGCGGAGCAGCGCGTGGGCGAGATCCGCAGCGCGCTCGCCGCGGCGCGCAGCGCGGCGAGCGTCGGCGGAGCGGGCGCGGCGAGCATCGGCGCCGTCCGCGACACCGACGGTGCGCGCGACCGCGATCAGCCCGACGAGGACACCGCGTCGCTCCTGCGGATGGCCACCGAGCTGGGCGAGCGGTTGAGCGCGGCGCGGACCGCCGCCGACGACGGCGCGCGCGTGGCCGACGAGCGACGGGCACTGGCCGTCCAGCAACAGGCCGATCGCGAGGCGCTGAGCGACGCCCGCGATGCGGTCGCGCGGCTGACCGCGCAGGCCGACGGCCTGACCGTCGAGCTGGAGCGGTTGCAGGCGCGGATCGACGACGAGCGCCGGCACTTCCCCGACGTCGCCGCCCGGGTACGCGCGTTGGAGCACCAGGCGACGTTCCTCGAGAAGGCGACGAGCGCCCACGACGCCGACGTCGCGGCACGAAAGACACTGGAGCAGGCGCAGGACGCGCTCGCCGAGGCGCTGACCGAGCACGACCTGACCGACGCCGACCAAGCCGCCGCCGCGATCCTCACCCCGAAGGACGTCAGCGCCCTGGAGGCCGAGATCCGGCGGGTCGACGAGGCGCGCGCGGCCGCCCAGGGGGTGCTCGCCACGCCCGAGATCGCGGCGGTGGAGCTCGAGCCCGCGGTCGACGTCGCGGCGATCGAGGCCCGGCGGACCGCGGCGGCCGAGGCGGCCGAGCAGGCGGCGAGCGCCGCGTCGGCCTGCGCGAGCTGCGCCGACGCCGAGGCGACGCGACGCGACGCGCTGCGGGCACAGCTCGACCGGCTCGGGCCGCTGCGCGAAGCCGCCGATCGGGCCCACGCGCTCGCCGAGCTGGCACGCGGTGGCGTCGGCAACCAGCGCCGGATCCAGCTCTCGTCGTGGGTGCTCGCCGCGCGACTCGAGCAGGTCGCGGCCGCCGCGACCGCCCACCTCCTCGAGATGTCCGACGGCCGCTACCGGCTGGTGCTGCACGAGGAGCCGGCCAGCGCCCGCGGCAAGGGCAACGCCGGCCTGGGCCTGCGGGTGCTCGACGGCTGGACCGGCGAGCAACGCGACACCACCACGTTGTCGGGCGGCGAGTCGTTCTTCGCGTCGCTCTCGCTGGCCCTGGGGCTGGCGGAGACGGTGACCGCCGAGGCCGGCGGACTCGACCTGGGCACGCTGTTCATCGACGAGGGCTTCGGGTCGCTCGACGAGCAGACGCTGGAGGACGTGCTCGAGCAGCTCGACAAGCTGCGCGACGGCGGCCGCGCGGTCGGCATCGTCAGTCACGTCCCGGAGCTCAAGCAGCGGATCCCCGTCCAGCTCACGGTCGAGAAGGCCCGCGACGGCTCGCGGCTGCGGCAGACGGTCGGGGTCGTGGGGGCGTAGGCGACCGGCGGTCGGTTGGCGACCGGCGGTCGGTTGGCGGTCGGCGGCGGCTTGTCGAGTTCGTTCCGATAATCGACGCGAACTCGACGAGCAACGGTGGTCGGCGCGTCGCTCCGCTCGGCGGCACTATCCGACCGCAGAACAATCGCGGTTCCGTCGGCGTTCGCCCCTAGGACCGCCGCACGCGAAGCGCGACGCTGCGGTCATGCGTCTTGCTTGTCGAGTTGGTTCCGATAATCGACGCGAATCCGACACGCACCGGGCTCGGTGGCATCGGGCCGCGGCACTGGCCCACCGGCAGTACGGGGTCGTGTCCCGGAGCCAGCTGCGCGGCCTCGGGCTCAGCAACGAACAGGTCTCCCGGGCGATCGCCACCGCCCGGTTGGTGCCCGTCCATCGGGCGATCTTCGCCCTCGGGCACGACCGTCTGCGGGCCGAGGGCCAGTGGATGGCGGCCGTCCTAGCCTGCGGCGGCGGCGTGGTCCTCGGCTACCGATCGGCAGCGGCCCACTGGGACCTCCGGCGCACGTCCAGCCCGGCGGTCGAGGTCGTGATTCCTCGCTCGAGTCGACCGGCGCACCGCGACGTCATCGTCCACCGCCATCCGCATCTGCACCCGGACGAGGTCACGGTGCACCGCGGGATTCCGGTCACCACCCCGGCGCGAACGCTCGTCGACCTCGCCGCGGTGCTCACGCCCACCGCGTTGCGCCGTGCCGTCGGGCAGGCCGACATCCTGCGCCGGTTCGACCTTCGCGAGGTCCGCGCGGTGCTCGAACGCCATCCCCGTCACCGCGGACGCACGGCGCTCGAACGGGTCCTCGGCGCCTGGACCGATGCGGAGACCGTCCGGAGTCCCCAGGAGGCGTCCTTCCCCGAGTTGTGCGTCCGTTTCGGGTTTCCGCGGCCGGCGATCAATGCCGAACTGCTCGGAATGGAGATCGACGCGGTGTTCTTCGACGAGCGCGTCGCGGTCGAGCTGCAGAGCTACGCGTTCCACTCCGGAGCGATCCAGTGGGAGAACGACCACGAGAAGCGGGCACGGTTGGTGGCCTCCGGATGGATCGTCCTGGCGTACTCGTGGCGACAGCAGCGGGACGACGGCGGGCGGTTCGTCCGCGACACGCTCGGTCCCGCCCTCGCCCGGGGTCGACAGCGAGCAAGCAGCGACTCCCGCTGACCCGGGCCGGCTTGTCGAGTTCGTTCCGACAATCGACGCGAACTCGACAAGCAACGGTGACGCGCCGACAGCCCGACAACCGTCGTCCGCGCCCGCCGACCTCTAACCCGCGCTGACCAGCCCGACCGGGCAGCTCACGCCGGTCTCGCCGTGGCCGCAGTAGCCGCCCGGGACCTTGTGCAGGTAGGCCTGGTGGTCGGGCTCGGCGTAGAAGAACGGGATCTCGCCGCCGACCAGGGCGCCGCCGAACGCTCCGGGCGCCGCGGCCGGACCGCCGGCGGCGTGGCGGATCTCGGTGGTGATCTCGCCGTGGCCGGCAGCCGTCAAGGCCCGCTGGAAGTTCGTCCGCGACATCTCGGCCTGCTCGCGCTGGGCCTCGGTCGTGGTGTAGATCGCCGAGCGGTACTGGGTGCCGACGTCGTTGCCCTGGCGCATCCCCTGGGTCGGGTCGTGGCCCTCCCAGAAGATCCGCAGCAGGTCCTCGAAGCTGACCACGGTCGGGTCCCAGACCACCAGCACCGCCTCGGTGTGGTTGGTCCCGCCGCCGCAGACCTCGCCGTAGGTCGGGTTCGGGGTCTCGCCGCCCTGGTAGCCGACCGCGGTCACCAGCACACCTGGCGTCTGCCAGAACCCCCGCTCCGCGCCCCAGAAGCAGCCCATGCCGAAGAACGCGTGCTCGCTGCCCTC
Organism: Patulibacter sp.; assembly: GCA_015478825.1. Classification (GTDB taxonomy): domain Bacteria; phylum Actinomycetota; class Thermoleophilia; order Solirubrobacterales; family Solirubrobacteraceae; genus Patulibacter. The sequence continues at coordinate 18,501 of JADMKN010000131.1, forward strand.
GGGGAACGGCGGCACGATCGGACGACCCAGCACCGGGTGCTCCTCGGCCACGGGCATGAGCTGCTCCCGCCCCGGCAGCGTGTCCTGGGGGTCGAGCAGAGCGGACGACTTCTTGCGGAACACGGACATGACCTCCCGATGGTGGACTCCCGTCCACCGTAGCGCGCGCGTCCGAGCGGCCGGTCACGTCGGGCCGGTCCGCCGGGACGTCCGTCGGCCCGAGCACCCGGCCGTCCACCGGCGGCCCCCAGCGGCAGCCGGGGGCAGATACCCCACCCGACGACGCACACACCGCGTATCATGAGCCCGTGGACAAGGCCACCGTTCGCAGCTCGTCGCTCCCGCCGATGCCCGCCCTCAAGCCGACCATGCGCGGCGTGCTGCACCAGTGGGCCGCCGTCGTGGCGGCGCTCGCCGGCGCCTCGCTGATCCTCTCGGCGCCGCCCGGCAACGCCCGCTGGGCGACGATCGTCTACGCGCTCTCGATCGTCGGCCTGTTCACGGTCAGCGCGATCTACCACCGCGTCAACTGGACGACGACCAACTCGCGGCAGCGGATGCGGCGCCTGGACCACGCGATGATCTTCGTAATGGTCGCCGGGACCACGACGCCGATCGCGGCGCTCGTGCTCGACGGCTCGATGCGGACCGTGGTGCTGAGCGTCGCCTGGGGCATGGCCGGGATCGGGATCACGATCAAGCTGCTGTGGATCGGCGCGCCGAAGTGGCTGAGCGCCGCGATCTACCTGGCGATCGGCTGGGCGGGGATGGCGGTCTTCCCCAAGCTCGTCGGCGATCTCGGCCCGTGGCCCGCGGTCGGCCTGATCGGCGGCGGCGTGCTCTACACGGTCGGCGCGGTGATCTACGCGACGAAGAAGCCGGACCCCCTACCGAAGGTCTTCGGGTACCACGAGATCTTCCATGCGCTGGTGATCGTCGCCGCGCTGGCGCACTTCCTGGTCGTCGCGCTGGCCGTCGTTCCGCACGGCTGACGCGTCTCTTCACGGTTCGCCGTGGGCCGGTACACTCGCCCCTCACGGAGCGATGGCCGAGTGGCTTAAGGCGCTCGCCTGCTAAGCGAGTTGGGGGTTGATAGCTCCCTCCGGGGTTCGAATCCCCGTCGCTCCGCTGGTACCGAACCCCTGTCTGAGACGGGGGTTCGGTCGTTTCGGACCCGTCCGTCGGTCAGGCCGGCTCGCCCGGAGCGGGAAGCGCTTCCATCACGGCCTGGAACTCGACGGCCATCCGCTCGGCGAGCACGTTGGCGGCCGACAGCGGACGCACCATCACCGTCAGCTCGGTGATCTGGCCGTCCGCGTCGGTGGTCAGGAAGTCCGCGCCGTGGATCTCGCGACCGTCGATCTGCGCCTTGAAGACCAGAACGTGCTCGCGGGCGCCCTCGGCACCGATCTCCTGGACGTAGTGGAAGTTCTCGAACACGCGCATCACGCCCTCGAGGATCCCTCCGACGATCGGCTTCCCGTGGTAGGGCTGGAACGCCACCGGGCTGCGGAAGACCACGTCCTCGGCGAGCAACGCGCGGACGGCATCCAGGTCACGGGCTTCAACGGCAGTGCGGAACGGGTGCATCGAACGGGCCTTCCCTCGGCGACGGCGTACGGGACGCAGGCTATCGGCCGTGCGAAGCGGGCCGCGGGAGAGCCGCATCCTCGCCGTTCGCCCGCACGGGACGGGCGAACGACGAGATCCGGGGCCGTCGCGACCTACTCGGCAGTCACCGGCGCTGCCGACGACGCATCCGCGGACGGCTCCACGACGGGTGCCTCCGCTGCGGGTTCATCGGCCACGGGCTGCTCGGCCACGGGCTGTTCGGCCGGCGCTTCCTCGGCGGTCGGGGCGTCGTTGGTCGACTCCTCGACCGTCGACTCCTCGACCGTCGGCTCCTCGGCCACGGGCTCCTCGACCGGTGTCGCTTCGGCCGGTGCCTCTTCGACCGGCTCGTCGGCCGTGGGTCCCGCGGCGACGGGCGTCTCGACCGTCGGCGCCTCCGCGACCGGGCTTTCGGCCACCGGCTCGGCCACCGCCGACTCCTCCGCGACGGGCGCCTCCGCGACCGTGGTCTCCTCGACCGCCGGGGCCGTGGTCTCCTCGACCGCCGGGGCCTCCGCCACCGGCTCCGCGACGGGCTCGGTCGCCGCGTCGCCTGCCGCGGTCGCGGCCTCGGCCTCAACTGCGGCGGGTTCCACGACCGGCTCGACCGGGGCCGCCATCGTGCTGGCCTCGACCGGGACGTCCGCCGCCACGGTCTCGGGCTGCGGCGCCGCGGGAACGACCGCGGCCGTCGTCGCGACAGCCTCGGGCGCCGGGGCCTGCGGCGCCACGGACGCCGCGGTCGGGGCCACGGCCGCGCTCGCCGTCAGCGGAGCGGTCGCCCGGCTCGACGCGACCTTGGTCGTCGCCGTGCTCTTGCTCGCCGCGCTAGGGCTCGACGCGCTGCGTGCCTGGCCTGCCCCCGACCAGTACGACGCGGGGTTCACGGCGGTGCCGTTCTTGCGGACCTCGAAGTGGAGATGCGGGCCGGTCGTCCGGCCGGTCATCCCGACGTAGCCGACGACGTCCCCAGCGCTGACCTTCTGCCCCTTCTTGACCGTGTTCCGCGAAAGATGCGCGTAACACGTCTGCAGCCCGTCGCCGTGGTCGACGCAGACCAGGTTGCCGTAGCCGCTCTGGCTGCCCGAGAACGCGACCGTGCCCGCCGCGTACGACTTGACCGCGGTGCCGACCGGCGCCGCGATGTCCATCCCGGCGTGCAGCCGGCCGCCGCGCTGACCGAACGGCGACGAGACCGAACCCGCGAGCGGGCGGACCGTGCTGCCGTTCGCCGGCGTCGCGTCGGACGACCCGTTGCCCTCGGTCGCCGTGGTGGCGTCCGTGGTGGTGGTCGGCGCGGCCGAGCTCTGCTGCTTCTCCGTGCTCGACTGCCGCTCAGGCGCGGCGGTCGACGCGTCGACCGCGGGCGGCTGTCCCCCACCGAGCGCCGCGTCGGTGGTGTCGGTGGACCGGTCGGTCGTGCGGTCCGTCCGGTCCTTCGCGTCGTCGGTCCCCGAGGTCTCCGGGGTCGTGGCCGGCGTGCGGTTGGACGCCCCGACCAGCACCACGTTCTGCCCGCCGTCGGCGGTCGGCGTCGCCGAGACGACCTTCAGCGTCGGCGCGACGGTCGACGCGCGAACGGTGGCGCGGCCCGGCGCCAGCAACGCGGACCAGGTCTGCGGACCGACGATGCCGTCGACGCGCAGCCCCGCACGCTTCTGGAACCGCTGCACCGCCTGGACGGTGCGCTCGCCGAAGTGGCCGTCGGCGTGCACGCCGAGGCGCGCCTGCACGTCCCGCACGTCACTGCCGGTCGAGCCCGCCACCAACACGGCGCGACCCTCGTCCGCGGACGCGACCGGAGCCGTCAGCGCCGCCATCGTGCCGGTCGGCTCACCATCGCCGCCGCCGGTGGTGCTGCCGGTGGCGTTGGCGGTCGCCGCCGTCGCCGCCACTGGCGCCGTCGTCCCGCCGACCATCGCCACGCTCATCGCCACGGCCATCTGCCGACGACGACGCTCGCGCGTGCGCTGCGCGGGCACGCTGACGCGGCGCTCCTGCGCCCACGAGATCGAGCGGGCCCACAGGTCCGGGTCCGCCAGATCGCGCAAGGCATCCGACGGGTGGCAAGATCGCTCGTCGCGGGGTGCCCAGTGGGCATCCCGCACCAAGACTCGGTGCTGTCCGGTCATAACCGGCTACCTCCTGTTGAAGGCCTACGAGGTGAGCTGACGGGCTCGCGCTTCAGGAATCGCGCTACGCCGGAGACCGGCGATTCGCCCCGTGTGGTCGACCTGCGACCACGAGTGGTTCCCCCGCCCCCGCGCATCCACGCGGGGCTCGGCCGTTGAAATGCCAGAGGACAAGGTAGCGGAGCGCGAGGCGGCCGGGGCCGGTTGTTATGTCGACCTGGTCACGCAAGCCGCCACGGCGGTCCGCACGAAGACCGTCCGGACCCGCGGCGGCTCAGGTCCCGAAGCGCACGTCCACGCCGTCGCGCGTCGCGTCGAACGCCCAGCAGCCCTGGATCGCGGCGGCCTCGACGAGCGGCAGCTCGTAGCTCCAGGCCACGTCGGTCGCGCCGGCCACGGTCCAGTAGGACGCCTCGCCCTTGTACGGACAGACGGTCACGCGGCCCGAGCCCGGTCCCGCAGGCGCGAGCAGGTCGACCGCGGGCAGGTAGGCCACCGGCGGCAGGCCGGTCTCGGCGACCATCCGGGCGCGCTCCGAACGGGCGACCAGCTCGCCGCCGATCCGGACCTCGACCGGCCGCGACGCGGTGAAGACGTCGACCCGGTGGTACGGATCCTTGATCCCGCAGACGGCGCGCTCGCTCTCGACGAACCAGGCGTCGACCTGCGCCGGGTCCGGCGCGGCGAGTCCGCGCAGCCAGCCGGCCGCCGGAATCGGGTCCTCGTAGCCCCAGAGCGCGTCGGCCCGCACCCGGTCCCCCACGGTGACCGTCCAGTACGACGCGTCGCCCTTGAACGGGCAGCGGGTCGACGTCGCGGTGCGCGTCAGCAGCTCCGCGCGGAAGTCCTCCAGCGGGGCATAGACGCGCGGCGGGATTCCCGTCTCGTGCAGGAGCTGCGCCCGGTCGGT
>JADMKN010000132.1 GCA_015478825.1 Patulibacter sp.
AGGGTCCCGGCGCCGCCAGTCCGGGCGACGTCGCGCTGATCGTGGCGCTGTTCGTGCGTCGTCTGCCGACGGCCCCGGTCGAGGTCATCGAGGTCAACGGCCCCGCCGAAGCAGGCGACGAGACGCGGGCGGGGGAGTACGCCGAGACCGTCTGATCGGGGCCGGCGGTCGGGGGCGGCGGGTCTCCGGGCCCGCCCGGCGGCAGGGGCGGCCGTGGTCAGCAGTCGTCGTCGAGCGCGTGCTCGACGCCGTCCGACCCGGCCTGCGCCGCGACGTAGGCCTCGATCTGATCCGAGATCGCGGCCAGCACCCGGGCCCCCGGGGCGAGGTCGGCGAGCCCGACGGCCGACGCGATCTGCCGGCGCCACTCGTGTTGCTCGGCGCGGCGCTCGCTCGCCTGCCGGCGACCCTCGGCGGTCAGCGCCAGCCGCACCACCCGTGCGTCGCGCGGATCCCCGGAACGCTCGACGATCCCGCCCTCCTCCAGGGCCCGCGCCGTGGTGGTCGCCGACGGTCGCGTCAGACCGGCGTGCTCGGCGAGGGCTCCGACGGCGATCGGCTCGTCGGCGTCGATCAGCGCTTCGACGAACTGGTACTGGGCCATCGTCAGCCCGCGCGAGTACTGGTTGCCGTGACCGCGCGCGCGACGTAGTCCGGCCATCAGGCGCTTGAGCTCGCGCTCAAGAGGCGCGAAGGCCGCGTCGGCGTCGAGGGGAAGAGCGTCGTCGTCCATGTCGTCTTCCGCATCATGACCGACCGCGGGACGTCGCCGGGACCCGTGGGGAGCGTTCGCGTGCGAGCTGCCGTCCTGTCGGGCGCTTTCGGTTCCGTGCGTCTCCACGATTGCCCGATCGGCAACTTCGCTTGCCGATCGCGACGATCATGGGCACGCTGGACCGATGACGACGCACCAGGACCACGAGGACCCGACCCGCTTCTGGGAGCGCTTCTACGCGAACCGCGACCGCTGGAGCGGCAAGCCGAACCCCGCGCTGGTCGACGAGGTCGACGCGCTCGCGCCCGGAACGGCGCTCGACCTGGGCTGCGGCGAGGGCGCGGACGCGATCTGGCTCGCAGCGAAGGGGTGGCAGGTGACCGCGGTCGACATCTCCGCCCACGCGATCGAGCGGGCCACCGAGCACGCGTGGGATGCGGACCTCGGCGACGCGATCCGCTGGCGACGGCACGACCTCTCCCAGACGTTCCCGGACGGGTCGTTCGACCTGGTCTCGGCCTGCTACCTGCAGTCACCGGTCGAGTTGCCGCGCGAGCGGGTCCTGCGGGACGCCGCGGCGGCGGTGGCGCCGGGCGGACGGCTGGTGATCGTCGCCCATTCCGCGGCGCCGACCTGGGCCGAAGCGGGGAAGCACCCCTGGATGCCGACCGCCGACGAGACCCTGGCGAGCCTGGAGCTGGACGACGAGCTCTGGACGCTCGAGACCAAGCGCGAGATCACGCGGCCGGCCACGAGCCCGACGGGGGAAGAAGGGACCCGGGCCGACATCGCGCTGCGGCTCCGACGGGATTGACACGCTCAGCTCACGAACGAGATCTGCCCGTTGGTCTCGAGCACCGCGAACCGCACGTCGGACAGGTCGCCGATCTGGTTCAGCCGCGCCTCGGCGGTGACCTCCTCGAGGGTCAGCCGCTCACGGCGCAGGTTGTCCTCCAGGACGCGGCCGTTCTCGATCAGGATCAGCGGCTCGCCCTCCAGCGCGGGCCGTAGCCGACGGAAGCGGAAGCTCAGGTAGCTGGTCGCGACCGTCAGCAGCGCGAACGTCGAGATCACCAGGACGGCCCCGAGCATCGAGTAGTCGCTCTGCGTCACGCCCTGCTGGACGAGATCGCCGATCACGACCAGCAGGATCAGGTCGAACGGCTCCATCGACGACAGCTCGCGGCGGCCGACGACCCGGGTCACGATCCAGATGAAGACGAAGGCGATCGCGGCGCGCAGGACGATGTCCATGAGGGTTCCTTGCTCCTGGTTACCGGTGGACCGTGACGTGGGCGGGAAGCCGGACCGCGTCCGGATCCACGCCGTCGCCCTCGAGCGCGACCGTCAGGTCCTGGCGCCCGGAGGTGGTCGGGTTGACCTGCAACTGCAGGTGGATCGTGAGCTGCTCCCCGGCGTCGAGCGTCGGGTAGGTGAGCGCGAGGCGGTCGCCTCGGGAGTTCTCCTCCACGGCATTCGGGGCGATCGTGTTGAGCTGCATGCCCGCGACGTAGCCCGGTCCGAGGATCACCTGGGGGTCGACGATCCGGGTATGGGCCGTGACGGTGATCCGGGCGCGCCAGAGCAGACCGCTGCGCAGGTCCTCCGGGGCGCGCAGCGCGATCGTTGCGTCACGACCGGCCTGCGAGCTGACGACCCGCTCCGCTTGCCCGAAGACGCCGAGCAGCGCCGCAACGACGAGCGCCGTCATCGCCACCAGCAGGACGCGACGGATCCACGGGTGGTGCCGACGACCCTGCAGGTCGCGGGCCCGGTCGACGTCCTTGGGCGCCGTGTCGGTCGACGGGGTTGGTGCTGGATCGTCGTCCATCGACGTCGCTCCTACCCCCGCCGCGACGCGGCCAATCCGGCGGACGGCTCGCCTCGCCGCCGTCGAGTGCGCCGACGGCGATCCTGCATGGGGACGCGCCACGCGGGTAGCGGGCGTGCATGACCCGCGACCAGTACGAGTTCCAGGACCCGCGCACGCAGTACCCGGTGCTGAAGGCGCCGGAGCAGTCGCAGCCCGAGCCGGGACTCGACCGGGACCTGGTACCGCAGGCCGACCACGGCGAGCAGAGCTACCGCGGGACCGGGCGACTCCAGGGCCGGCGGGCGCTGGTCACCGGAGCGGACTCCGGGATCGGCCGGGCCGTGGCGATCGCCTTCGCGCGTGAGGGAGCGGACGTCGCGCTCAGCTACCTGCCGGAGGAGGAGCCGGACGCGCAGGAGGTCGTCGCGCTGATCGAGCAGGCGGGACGGCGAGCGATCCCGCTACCGGGGGACATCAAGGACGAGGCGTTCTGCGAGCGGCTCGTGGCCGCGGCCGCCGAGGCCCTCGGCGGCCTCGACCTGCTGGTCAACAACGCGGGCAAGCAGGTCCACGTCGAGCGGCTCGAAGACGTCACGAGCGAGCAGTTCGACCACACGTTCAAGACCAACGTCTACGCGATGTTCTGGATCACCCGGGCCGCGCTGCCCCGTCTGCCCGCGGGCGCAAGCATCATCAACACCTCGTCGATCCAGGCCTACGATCCGTCGCCGGGGCTGATCGACTACGCCTCCACGAAGGCGACGATCAACACCTTCACCAAGGGCCTGGCGCTGCAGCTCGCCGAGCGCGGCATCCGCGTCAACGCGGTCGCGCCGGGGCCGATCTGGACACCGCTCCAGCCGTCGGACGGCCAGCCGATCGAGAAGCTGCCGAGCTTCGGCGAGCAATCGCCGCTGGGCCGGGCCGGGCAACCCGCCGAGCTGGCCCCGGCCTACGTCTACCTGGCGTCGCAGGAGTCGAGCTACGTGTCCGGCGCCACGCTCAGCGTGACCGGCGGATCGCCGACGCCGTGAGGCGCGACGATCGGCACGGCACGCTGCGGCGGTCCGTCGCATGACCCGACTGCGGCTGTCGGGGAGTCCGGTGCTGATCACCGGCGCCGCCGGCGGGATCGGCACGGCGCTCGCGGAGCTGCTGGTCGCGCGCGGCGCGACCGTCGGCTTGCTCGACCTGCCCGGCCACGGTCTGGAGCGCCTGGAGGCGCGGCTCGGGCCGGCGGCGTTCGCCGCGCCGCTCGACATCCGTGATCGTGATGCCGTGGTCGACGCGACGCACGCGGTCGCCGAACGGCTCGGTCCGCCCGTCGCCGCGGTGCTCGGGGCGCGGGTGCGCGCCCAGGCGCTGGATGCCGAGT
>JADMKN010000133.1 GCA_015478825.1 Patulibacter sp.
CCTGATGGTGCTCGCCGCGCACCATCAGGTCGGCCCCGGCCTTCGACGCCGAGTACGGCGACGACGGCTCGAGCGGGTGCTCCTCGGTGAACGCGCCGTCCTCGATCGAGCCGTAGACCTCGTCGGTCGAGACCTGGACGTAGCGGACGCCGCGCTTGCGAGCCTCCTCGACCAGCGTGTACGTGCCGAGGGCGTTGGTCAGCACGAACGCCTGGGCGTCGAGGATCGAACGGTCGACGTGGGTCTCGGCGGCGAAGTTGACGATCGCCTCGGCGCCCGCGGCGGCCTGCTGCACCGCGCCCGGATCCTCGATCCGGCCGACGACCAGCTCGACGTCGAGCCCTTCGAGGTTCTCGCGCCGTCCGGCGTAGGTCAGCGCGTCGAGCACGACGACCTCGTCGCCGGCCGCTACGCGCTGGTGCACGAACGCCGAGCCGATGAACCCGGCGCCACCACAAACAAGGAGCTTCATCGCCCGCGAAGGCTACGCCATACCCACCGACGGCGACCGGCTCGCCTCCCTCCACCCGAGGCCCCGGCCCGAGCCCGGGCCGCGCCCTCAGGCGTGCGCCGCGTTGACCTCGATCAGGTGGGCCGACAGCCCGTCCCGCCACGCCGGCAGTCGCGGGACGTCGTCGCGGGTCGACCCGAGCACGCTCCAGGCGGGGCGCGGGGCCGGCCGCGGGAATGCGTCGGTGGTCACCGGGTGGACCTCGACGTCGGCGCCGATCAGCGCCACCGTCTCCGCCGCCAGCCCGCACCACGTGACCTGCCCGGCGCCGGCGAGATGGGCGATGCCGGTCGCCGGCGATCCCGCGAGCTGGACCAGCGCGGCCGCCAGGTGCCCGGTCCAGGTCGGCGACCCGGTCTGGTCGTCGACCACGTCCAGTCGATCGCGCTCGCCCGCCAGTCGGACCATCGTGTCGACGAAGTTGCCGCCACCCTCGCCGAACAGCCAGGCCGTCCGGCAGATCAGATGGTTGGGGTTGTGCTCGGCGACGAGCCGCTCGCCGGCCAGCTTGGTCCGGCCGTAGGCGCTCTGCGGATCGGTCGGGGCGTCCTCGGCGTACGGCCGACCGCCGTTGTCGTCGCCGCGCAGCACGTAGTCGGTGGAGACGTGGATCAGGCGGACGCCGAGCGCGGCGGTCGCCTTCGCCAGGTTGCCCGCGCCCTCGCCGTTGATCGCCAGCGCCGCGGCCTCGTGCTCCTCGGCCCCGTCGACGTCGGTCCAGGCCGCGCAGTTGACGACGACGGTCGGCGAGACCTGCTCCAGGTAGGTCGTGACCCCGGACAGGCTGGTGATGTCGCAGGTCTGGCGGGGCGCGGCGACGACGTCCCAGCCGTGGACCCGGGCGATGTCCGCGACGCGGTGGCCGAGCATCCCGCCCGCGCCGACCACGACCATCCGCTTCTGGCTGGGGGCCGCCCGCTCGACGTCGACGTCGTCGCGGTCCAGCGCGTTCTTGTTCGGCCGGATCACCATGTTCGGCCCCAACCGCGAGACGCTGCGCTGCTGCGAGAAGCCCATCTAGTACTCCGCCTCCGCCGGCAAGACCGGCACCTGGTACTCCGTGATCCGACGGTCGCTGGTCACGACGGTCAGTCCTTCGTGCTGGGCCTGCGCGACGATCATCCGGTCGAACGGGTCGCGGTGCAGCAGCGGCAGCCGGCCGGCTCCGACCGCGTGGTCCGCCGACACGCCGAGCAGCTCGACCCCGCCGTCCCGCGTCCCGCCGATCACGTCCGCCGGCGCGCCCAGCTTGCCCAGCGCGCGCTTGATCTCAATCTCCCACAGGCTAACCACGCTGGTCGCGACGAGGGTCTCGGGGTCGATCAACCGCTCGCGGACGGCGGAGGAGAGCCGGGGCGAGTCGTCAAGCCACCAGAGCAGGGCGTGGGTGTCCAGCAGGAGCCTCACGGGCGATCGCCCTCGGCCGTGCCGCCGTCGGAGGGGAACAGGGTGCTGGCGTAGAACGGATCCACGACATCGTCCGGGGTCTCGTCGAAGTCGTCCGTCATCCAGACTTGTCCGCGCCAGGCGCCGGGCATCCGCGGCGGGCGCCGTTCGGTCGCCGGCACCAGCCGCGCGACGGGCCGCCCGTTCCGCGCGATCACGATCTCATCGCCGCCCTCGACCTGCTCGAGCAGGCGCGACAGGTGGGTCTTGGCCTCGTGGACGTTGACCTGACTATCCATGGTCAACCGAGGTTAGTCAGTACGAGTCCACCTGTCCAGGCGAACGATCAGAGGATCTCGATCTCGGAGTTGTCGCCGACCATGAACCGGTAGGCGCGCGGGGTGCGCTCGCCGCGGCGGACCACGACGTCGCGGCCGAGCAGCGAGGACTCGATCCGGCCCTCCAGGCCGATCAGCTGGGCGCGCTCGAGCAGGATCGAGTGCTCGACCTCGGAGCGCTCGACGACGGCGTCGGGCGCGATCGCCGAGTAGGGACCGACGTACGAGTCGGAGATCCGCGCGCCGGCGCCGATCACGACCGGTCCGCGCACGACCGAGCGCTCGATCTTGGCGCCGGGCTCGATGATCACGCGGCCCTCGACCTGCGAGTGCTCGTCGACGTCGCCCTCGACCCGCTCCTCGATCGTCTCGAGGATCAGCCGGTTGGCCTCGAGCATGTCGGCCAGCTTGCCGGTGTCCTTCCACCAGCCGTGCACGACGTGCGGCTCGACGCGGTCGCCGCGGTCGACCAGCCACTGGATCGCATCGGTGATCTCCAGCTCGCCCCGGGCGGACGGCTCGATCGCCTTCGCCGCCTCCAGGATCTTGCTGGTGAAGAGGTACACGCCGACCAGCGCCAGGTTGGACTTCGGCTCGGCGGGCTTCTCGACGAGCTTGGTCACGCGCCCGTCCTGCAGCTCCGCGACGCCGTACTGACGGGCGTCCTCGACCGGCTGCAGCAGGATCATCGTGTCCGGCCGGTTGGCCTCGAACTGCTGGACCAGCTCGGCGATCCCGCCCTGCAGCAGGTTGTCGCCCAGGTACATGACGAACGACGAGTCGCCGAGGAACGGCTCGGCGGTCAGCACCGCGTGGGCCAGCCCGTCGGGCGACGTCTGGTCGATGTAGGTGATCTGCGCGCCGAACTGCGAGCCGTCGCCGGCGACCTCGCGGATCTCGCCGCCGGTCTCGGGGTTGAGGATGATCCCGATCTCGGTGATCCCCGCCGCGACCATCGAGCGGATGCCGTAGAACAGCACCGGCTGGTTGGCGACCGGGACGAGCTGCTTCGCCGAGGTGTGGGTGATCGGCCGCAGCCGGGTGCCACGGCCACCGGACAGGATCAGGCCTTTGAGGTGCGTCACGGGCCGAAGGCTACCGGCGTTCCGCGGTTCAACGTCGGCGGTCAGGGTAGGAGGCCGGGTATGAGCACCGATCCCGCCCGTTCGGACACCGACGATCTCGCGCCCGGCGACGAGGCGCCGCCCGGAACGCCGGGCAGCGGCGAGGACGTCTGTCCGCGCTGCGGAGGCAGCGGGCGACTCGACGACGCGACCTGCGACGAGTGCGCCGGCACCGGACGCGTGATCCGGGGCGTCGGCGGCGGCTGAGCGCACGTCCGACACGACGAACGAGAGGACCACCATGAGCGACGAGATCACCAACCAGCAGACGCCCGGCGAGGACGACGACCGCGGCATCCTGACCAACCGTCAGGGCCACCCGATCTACGACAACCAGAACCAGCGAACCGTCGGCGAGCGCGGGCCGGCCACGCTGGAGAACTACCACTTCCTCGAGAAGATCAGCCACTTCGACCGCGAGCGGATCCCGGAGCGTGTGGTCCATGCCCGCGGCGCCACCGCGTTCGGCGAGTTCGAGGCCTACGGCACCGTCGGCGACGAGCCGATCGCGAAGTACACCCGGGCGAAGGTCCTGCAGGAGGGCGGCCGCTGCGAGGTCGCCGTCCGGTTCTCGACCGTCGCCGGCGGTCGCGATTCGTCGGAGGCGGCGCGCGACCCGCGCGGCTTCGCGGTCAAGCTCTACACCGAGGACGGCAACTGGGACCTCGTGGGCAACAACCTCGGGGTCTTCTTCCTGCGCGACGCGATCAAGTTCCCGGACTTCATCCACTCCCAGAAGCCCGACCCGGTGACGTTCGAGCGCCAGGTCCCCAACCGGGTCTTCGACTTCGCGTCGCAGACGCCCGAGTCGCTGCACATGTTCAACCTGGTGCTGAGCCCGCGCGGGACACCGGCCAGCTACCGCCACATGCAGGGCTTCGGCGTCAACACCTACAAGTGGGTCAACGCCGCGGGCGAGACCGTGCTGGTCAAGTACCACTGGCTGCCCGAGCAGCCGGTCCGTAGCTGGACCGAGGAGGACGCCGCCGTGGCCCAGAGCCGCGAGCTGGGCGTCCACACCAAGGACCTCTACGACGCGATCGACGCGGGCGACCACCCGGCGTGGCAGCTCTGCGTCCAGATCATGGAGGACCACGACCACCCCGAGCTGGACTGGGACCCGCTCGACGACACCAAGGTCTGGCCCGAGGAGCAGTTCCCGGTGATGCCGGTCGGCCGGATGGTGCTCAACCGCAAGCCGGACAACTTCTTCCTCGAGAGCGAGCAGATCTCGTTCGGCACCGGCGTGCTGGTCGACGGCCTGGACTTCTCCGACGACAAGATGCTCGTCGGCCGGACGTTCTCGTACTCCGACACCCAGCGCCACCGGGTCGGGCCCAACTACCTCCAGCTCCCGGTCAACCAGCCGAAGGGCGTCAGGCGCGGGGTGCGCACCAACCAGCGCGACGGCGCGATGGCCTACGACCAGGGCCAGGGCGGCGAGAACCCGAGCGTCAACTACGAGCCGTCGATCACCGGCGGCCTGCGCGAAGCCCGGGTCGACGGCGAGCGGCTGCACGAGGAGCAGGGACCCGAGATCCGCGGGCGGCTGACGCGGAAGCAGATCAGCAGGACCGACGACTACACCCAGGCCGGCGAGCGGTACCAGCTCTCGGAGCAGTGGGAGAAGGACGAGCTGGTCGCAAACTGGATCGGCAACCTGTCGCAGTGCGATCGGCCGATCCAGGAGCGGATGCTCTGGCACCTGCTCCTGGCCGACGACGAGCTCGGGCTGCGCGTCGGCGAGGGGATCGGGATCGGCGTCGAGGACGTCAAGCAGCTCCAACCGCTCGAGTCGCAGGGCTGGGGACCGAAGGAGCAGGCCCGGCTGGAGAACCTGGGCAACAACGGCCCCCGGGACGTCACGGGCAAGACGATGACCCACTGCGTCCCCAACGAGCGGGTGGCGCTCGCCGAGGAGGAAGCGGGGCAGGCTCAGTAGATCCCGCTCGCGAGCTTGCGGTGGTCCCACGAGGACCGCCGCCGCTCGACGAACTCGAGCGCCACCCGCTTCGACGCCTGCGCGCGGATCGTCGCGACCGCCTCGTCGGGCAGCGGCGCGTCCGGGTCCAGGGCCCCGCCGGGCGCGTAGCGCCGCATGATCGCGCCGCCGACCTCCGCGACCACCTCGAGGTCATGGCGCAGCACGACGTCGCATTCGAGCATCACGCCGCGGAGCTGGTCGTACTGCTCGCCCGCCTCGACCTGGACCGTCGCCCGCGGGTCCCGCTCCAGGTTGCGCGCCTTCTGGGACTTGGCGAACGTCCAGGCCCAGATCCGGCCGTCGCGGACGACGAACCACAGCGGCATCAGGTGCGGCCAGCCGCGTGGTCCCTGGGTGGCGCAGGTCAGCGTGCGCTCCTCGTCGAGGAAGGCGTCGACCTCGCTCTCGGTCATCGTGATCTGGTCGCGGCGACTCATGGCGAGACGCTACCCGGTCGGCTCGAGTACCGGCACGAACTCCGTGACCGCCGCCGCCAGCGCCGCCGGGCGGTCCAGGTTGATGAACCCGCCGCTGTCGCGGATCTCGACCACGCGGGCGTCGGGCAGGATCGTGGCCAGTCGGCGGGCGTGCTCGATCGGGAACCACGCCTGCTCGGGCGCCCACGGCAGCAGCACCGGGCGGTCGAAGCCGCCGAGCTGCTGGGTCGCCGCGTCCAGGCGCTTCCCCGAGATCCCGCGGAGGAACGCGCCGAGGTCACGACGGACGCCGGCGTCGGCCCACGCGGGAGCGAGCCACGACTGGACCAGCGCATCGTCGATCCGTCGGTGGGTCAGTCCACCGTAGGCCAGCGGCAGCGCACGCACGGCGCGGATCCGCGTCGACGCGAGCGTCGCCGGAATCCCGCCGGGGATCCGGGCGAGCCGCTGGTAGACCGAGAACCCCGGCGGCAGGAAGTTGTCGAAGCAGTCGCAGGGCGTCAGCACGACCCGGGCCACGCCCGGGGCGCCACGCGCCATCCAGAGCTGGGTGATCGCCCCACCGGAGTCGCTGGCGACGACCGTCACGTCGTCCAGGTCGAGCGCCGCGACGATGCCGTCGAGCATTCCGGCGATGCCCTCGGGCGTCAGGTCGGCGTCCGACGCCATCGACGTGCGGTGGGAGCCGAGGGGGAGGTCGGGGAGGATGCAGCGGTAGCCGTCGGCGAGCTCCGCGACCACGCTATCCCACACGCGGCCGTCGACCAGCAGGCCGTGCACGAAGAGCAGCGTCGGAGCGTCGGGCGGGCCGACCTCGCGGACCCGCAGCGGCCCGGCGGGCAACGAGAGCTCGTGGACGACCCGAGCCTCGACCGTCGGAATCGCCAGCGTCGGTCCGGCCCGTCGGGCCCGCCGTCGAGCGCTCGCGCGCGCCCGCAGGCTCAGGCTGATCCCGCTGTCGGGACGGAACGGTGCGGGATCGGAGTCACCGGTGGAGCGGGGATCGGACATGATGGACCTCTGGTTCGTCGTTGCGTACACCCGCCACGCAATTTACATACAGGCTGCATGTATGTCCACTGAATCCCGACACGCCCAGCGCTCCAACGCCACCCGCCGCAAGCTGATCGCGGCCGCCCGCGAGCTGTTCGCGGCGCGTGGCTACGCGGACGTCGGCACCACCGAGATCGTCCGGGCGGCGGGCGTCACCCGCGGCGCGCTCTACCACCAGTTCGCCGACAAGGCCGAGCTGCTGGCCGCGGTCGTGGACGAGATCGACGCCGAGCTGACGCAGCAGCTCGCGAGCGGCGCGGTCGCGTCGGGCGCCCAGGACCCCGTCGAGCTGCTGCTCGCCAGCGCTGAGGCGTTCCTGCGGACGGTGACCCGCCAGGAGGTCCACCGCGTCGTGCTGGTCGACGCGCTGCCCGTGCTCGGCTGGGAGCGCTGGCGGGAGATCGGCCTGCGCCACGGGCTCGGGCTGATCGAGCAGCTCCTGCGACAGGGAATGGACGACGGCGTGCTGCGCCGCGTCCCGCTGCGACCGCTTGCCCACATGCTGCTCGCCGCGATCGACGAGGCCGCGCTCTACGTGGTCGCCGCCGACGATCCCGACGTCGCGCGCCGCGAGATGCTCGAGGCGATCACCCCGCTGATCGACGGCCTGCGGGCCTGAGGGGCTGTCAGCCCTCGACGAGCCCCACGGCGGTCGCCTCGACCGCCGCGCGCGCGTCGGCCGGCTCCAGCACGACGAGGTCGCCGATCTCGGTCAACACCTCGCGGACCAGCCAGTCGACGCCCGCGAAGGCGATCTCGGCGACCAGGGCGCCGTCCTCCAGCTCCTCGGCGATCACCCGGCGCTCGCGCTCCCAACGCGCCCGCTCCGGACTGATCCAGACCCGGGCGCTGCGGCTGGCGGGCAGCTCGCCGGTCCGCGGCCAGCCGGCCACGTCGGCGGCTGGATCGACCTCGGGTCGCCGCTCGAACGTCTCGTCGAGCACCTCCGCCTCGCGGATCCGGTCCAGACGGAAGTGCCGCACGTCGTCGCGGTTGGGATCGAACGCGGCGACGTACCAGCCCTCACGGCCGTTGATCAGCGCGTACGGCTCGACGGTCCGACGGGTGAACTCGTCCTCGTTGGGCTTGTAGTAGTCGATGTCGATCAGCCGACGATCGTGCGCCGCCCGCGAGATCAGGCGGGAGAGGTCGCGGTCGTCGCCGCCACCGTGCGCGACCTGCAACCCGTGCTCGAGCGGATCCTCGCCGAGCGCGGCCACCACCTTCGCACGGACCGTGCCGAGCGTGCCGTCGGGGAAGTGGTCGCCGATCAGGTCGATCGCCGCCACGAGCGCCTTGGCCTCCACCGGCAGCAGCCGCGCCGGCCGGGCGAAGTGGTCGCTATAGGGCTCCGGGTCGACGTCGACGAAGCCGTCAGCCGCGATCTCCGCGTAGAGCACGTACGAGCCGCCGCCGAAGTTGACGACGTTGAGCACGTTGATGTCGTCGCGCAGCTCCGTCTCGCTGACGTTGAGCCGCAGCAGCAGCTCGTCGAGCGGCAGCCGCTCCTTCTCGCGCCCGGCGTGGATCAGGATCGACGCCAGCGTCACCAGTCGCGCGAACCGCTCGGGACGAATGATCCCGTCGCGGGTCGGCGGGGTCGACGCCTCCTCGTCGTCGCCGGCGGTCACCGGCCGACCGGGAGCGACGGGGAACGCGCCCGTGTGCCGCTCCCGCACCAGCGCGACCCGCCGCCGGTACTCGTCGCGCAGCTCGGCGGGCTCGAGGATCTCGGCGTGCTCGCCGATCCGCATCACCCAGCCGAGCAGCGCGCGCGGCACCCCGTACTCGGTGGTGAACACGACGTCGCCGGCGTCGCTGCCCGCGACCGGCTCGAACGTGCCCTGCCGCCCGTGCGACCGGTGGACCTGCCAGGCGATCCGCCCGGCGATCCGGATCCGCGCGGTGCCGGCCGACTCGGCCATCTGCCAGTCGGCGCGGTCGCCGTAGGGGCGCGGGTCGAAGTCGTCCGGCCGACGGAAGTCGTGCTCGGCCTTGGTGGCGTAGGCCACCTTGTCGCGGATCCGCGAGAGCCGGAAGACCCGCAGCTCGTCACGCTCGTGGTCCCGCCCGAGCAGGTAGAACTGGCCGCCGCGGAACAGCAGGTGGTACGGATCGACCTTGCGCGGCTCGACCACGTCGCGGTGCAACGAGTGGTACTCGAAGGTGATCGTCTTGTTGCGGAAGATCGCCGACTCGACCTTGGCCAGCCGCTGCGACGGGTCGCGGCCGTTGACCTGGGCCGTCACGCCGAGGCCGACCATCCGCGCGCCCGGCTCCTGCAGCGGGCTCGGACGCCCCCACGAGAGCTGCTGGAGCGCCAGCCGCAGCGGCTCGGCGTAGGCGAACTCGCCGTCGAGCAGGTTGAGCGCGAGCTGCAGGCTGGCCAGCTCGTCGTCGGAGAACGCGATCGGCGGCAGGTGGAAGTTCTCGCTGCGCAGCGAGTAGTGCTCCTGCTCCGCGCTGCCGTCGCCGGGACGCTCGATCGTCAACTGGATGCCCAGCGAGTCGAGCTCCGCCCGGTCGGCGTAGAACCGCCGCGCGAAGGCGTCCTCGTTCATCCCGCTGTACCCCTCCACGTCACGCCGGATCTCCAGCGCCGTCACCGGACGCCGCTCCGCCATGAGGTACGAGATCAGTGAGAGCTGCCGGATCAGCTTCTCGGTGTCCTTCGCCATCGTGCGATGACCATACGGACACGGCGCGCCGCGTGCTGGCGGGGTACGCCGTCTGAGCGCGACCTCACCGAGATCGGTGTACGCGAACGGTCGGTTCGCAGGGAATCCTCAGGCGGCCTGGGGATCGACCGTGTCGACCTCGCGCGCCGGTCCGAAGTAGGCCGCGCCCCCGACGCCCCGGTCGAACCGGCTCCACTGCGCCCCGTCGGCCAGCTCGCGCTGGAGCCGATCGAAGCCGCCGAGCTGCGCGGCCAGGTCGTCGACGTGGTGGACCAGCGCCGCCTCGCGGGTGTGGGGCACGACCGGGCTGCCGTAGTCGAGCTTGCCGTGGTGGCTGAGCACGATGTGTCGGACCGAGCGAGCCGTCTGCTCGGGGAACCCCTCGACCCCCGCGAGCACGCGGCGAACGATCTCGTAGCCGATCACGATGTGCCCCTCCAGGCGACCGAGCTCGGTCATGTCGGGCGCGACGGGATCGGTCGTATAGGCCTGGGCCTTGCCGATGTCGTGCAGCAGCGCGCCGGCGACCGCGACGTCGCGGTCGATGCCGGGGAAGAGCGGAACCAGCGCCTCGACCGCCTCGGTCACCCGCGTCGTGTGGTCGAGCAGCCCGTGCGGGTAGGCCTCGTGGAAGTGCTTGGCCGCGGGCGCCACCCGGAACCGTTCCCAGAACGCGCCGTCGGCGGCGAAGACCCGTTCCAGCAGCAGCCGCAGCCAGCGGTCCTCGGTCCGCTCGATCAGCCCCCGGAACCGCTGCTCGATCTGCTCGATCGGTCGGTCCGGGCCCGGCACCAGCGTGGCGTAGTCGACGTCGGCCGGCGCAACGGGGGCGATCCGCTCGATCGCGATCTGGCGGCCGTAGCGCTCGTGGACCTCGAAGCGGCCGACCACACGGACCGCCGTGCCCCGCACCGCGACCTCGGCGACCGCCGGCACGTCGTCCCAGACCATCGCCGCGACCTGCTGACTGCGGTCCGCCAGCGTCAGCCGCAGGAACTCGTCGCTGTCGGGACGTGAACGACGGGAGGCCTCGCGTACGAGCAGCACCAGGTCCACCGGCGCGCCGTGCTCGAGCTCCCGTAGTTCCATACCGGCACGGTACGGGCGCAACCGGACGTTCACGCGGCGGGCGGGCGGGCATGGTCACAGCCGCGGAATTCCCTGCATCTCGCCGCATTTCGCCGGACGGGCGATGCGCCGATCGGAGCGCTACGGCGCGCCGCGGCCGCAGGGGTTCGTGCAGCTGACTCGCGATCGGCGTGCCCGTCGTACAGTGATCGAATGCCGTTGTTCCCCCTCCGCGCCGCCGGTTCGCTGCGCGTCGTCGTCATCAGCTCGGTGGTGCTCTCGGGCGCCGCCGCGACCTCCGCATCCGCACAGGCCCCCGCACCACCGGCCGTCCCGGCCCCGCCCGCCGTGCCCACGCCGGCCCCCGCACCGGCGCCGACCGGTCGCAAGATCAAGGCCGGCGTCACCGTCGGCGGCGTCGATCTGACGGGCCAGACCCGCGAGCAGGCGATCGCCACCCTGACCCCCGTGCTCGTCGGGGCGCCGTCCGACAAGGACGTCACGGTGCGGATCGGCGGCAAGCGCCACCGGCTCGAGATGGACGCGATCGACTACGGCTTCGACGTCGCGAAGACGGCCAGCCGCGCGCGCAACGCCAAGCCGGGCACCGTCGTCACCCCCGTCTACGGCTGGGACGACGACGAGCTGCGCGAGTGGAGCAAGAAGATCGTCGACAAGTCCGGTCGGGCGGCGCGCGACGCGACCGTGAGGATCGGCCTCACGAAGCACCGGATCCGCAGCGCGAAGTCCGGCTGGCGCGTCACGGTCGGCAAGGTCGAGGGCGTGGTCGAGGACGCGCTCGACGCGCCCGAGGAGAAGCGCAGCAACCTGCTGGTCAAGACCGAGCGTACGCGACCGAGCGTGACCAACAGCAAGCTGCGCAGCCGCTACGGCACCGTGATCACGGTCGATCGCAAGACCTTCAAGCTGCGGCTGTTCAAGAAGCTCAAGCTGTCGAAGACCTACCGGGTCGCCGTCGGCGCGGATGGGCACGGCACGCCCGCCGGCATGTACTCGATCACGTCGAAGCAGGTCAACCCGGCGTGGTACGTGCCCAACTCGGCCTGGGCCGGCGACCTCGCCGGCACGGTGGTTCCGGGCGGCGCCCCGAACAACCCGCTCAAGGCGCGCTGGCTGGGCCTGCGTGACGCAATCGGGATCCACGGCACCGGCGACGCCGGATCGATCGGCTCGCGCGCGTCGAAGGGCTGCATCCGGATGCGCCCGAGCGACGTGATCGACCTCTACGACCGGGTGCCGATGGGCGCCACGGTCAAGGTCGTCTAGGACGGCGCACCGGTCGGGCGGTTCGCCGCCCGACCCTTCTCGGCCCCGGTCCGCCACTCGGTGGGCAGGGCGCGTACGCTTCACGCATCGCCGAGAAATGGGAGAGGCCGCACGACGTGCGGCCTCTCAACCTCGAAACTTGGCGATGTGGGTCGTTTGACCGACCCAGGGAAACGTTCCAAGCCTTCGTCACCAAGACTACCACCGCCAGCGTGAAGCCCCAGGGCCAACCACCCGTCGACCTGCTGCGCCAGCGGCTCTCGACCCAGCGTTTCGACCGCTACGTCGCCGCCGTCCCCGGGGCCGACCTCCAGGACGGACTCGCGCTCTACCGCTGGAACCTCGACGTCTCCGCTGCGCTCTACCGAGACCTCGCGGTCTTCGAGGTGGTGTTGCGGAATGCGTTGGTCGTCCAGCTCGAGGCGAAGTACGGCGCCGCCTGGTGGCAGGTGGGCCATCCGGAAGCAGCGCCCCTCAGCGACCGGGCCTGGCTCGACATCGAGGCGGCGGTCGAGCGCGCCACGGCGCGACGGAGAGACCCCCCCGGTTCCGCCCGGCGGGAAGATCGTGGCCGAACTGACACTGGGCTTCTGGCGGTTCCTGCTGACGAACTCGTACCGCGGAACGCTCTGGCCGGGCGGGCTCGAGCGCGCCTTCATCCACGGGCCGTCCCAAGACCGGGAGCGGATCGACCGCGCGGTCCTCAGGGTCTACCTCCTGCGCAACCGCATCGCGCACCACGAGCCGCTCTTCACGCGGGACCTGGCCGTGGATCACCGCACGATCGTCGAGATCACCGGCTGGATATGCTCGCAAACGGCGACGTGGGTCGAGAGCGAGTCGACGGTCCGGGCCGTTCTGGAACGCCAGCCCCCGCTCCGCCCCCGCTCCCGTTCGCGCGGCCGGCGACGCCGCTAGGAGCGAACGGCCCCACGGGAACTCAGGCTCGCCGTGCGTCGAGCCCGAACCCGCGGCGCTACTGCCCCAGCGTGTTCTTCAGCATAAAGCCGGACACGCCGGCCAGCACGAGCAGGACGATGCCCCAGCCCACGCTGCCGATGCCAACCACGCCGAGCACCAGCAGGATCGCCCCGACGACGCCGAAGCCGCCGGTGGCGAGGGTCAGCTTGTAGGCGCGGTCCTCGCGCTGCTTGCGGGACAGACGGGAGCCGGAACGGCGCTGCAGGTCGCTCATGGCTACATCCTGCCAGGCTGCAGAAGACGATGGAAGGTGACCTGCGCATCAACGTGACCCGCGGTCCGGCCGTGCGGATCCCGGCCTCCGAGATCGTGATCCGCGCGAGCCGCTCGTCCGGACCGGGCGGCCAGCACGCCAACATGACCTCGTCGCGGATCGAGGTCAGCTTCGACGTGCGCGCGAGCGACGTGCTCAGCCCCGGCCAGCGGGCGACGCTGCTCGACCGCTGCGGTCCGGTCGTCCGCGCGGTCTCGCAGGACGCGCGCAGCCAGGCCCGCAACCGCGAGCTGGCGCTCCAGCGACTCGCCGACCGGATCGGCCAAGCGCTGCACGTGCCGAAGTCCCGGACCGCCACCCGGCCGACCAAGGGGTCGCAGCGGCGGCGGCTGGAGGCCAAGGGCAAGCGCAGCCAGGTCAAGCGGGACCGGCGCCGGCCCGGCGACGACGGCTGAGCAGGCAGACCGCAGACCGTCGACGCCCGCCCGGCGCGCGGTAGTACCTTCCGGGGGTGCCGGTCATCGCCGCATTCCCCGCCGATCTGTGGCGCGACTACGTGCAGGAGCCCGGCCGCGAGGGCGTCTTCCTGGTCCTCTCGGCGTTCCTCGCGTCGTTCGTGTTCATCCGCACCAGCGCGCGGATGGCCCGCAGCGAGCGGTTCCCCTGGTGGCCCGGCAGCGTGGTGACCGACTCCGGCGTCCACCTGCACCATCTGGTCTGGGGCATCGTGCTGATGATGGCCGGCGGGACGATCGGCTTCGCGCTCGGCGGGACGATGCCGTGGTTCGGGGTCGCCGCGGTGCTGTTCGGGGTCGGCGTCGGCCTGACCTTCGACGAGTTCGCGCTGTGGATCTACCTGCGCGACGTCTACTGGGCTCGTGAGGGCCGCACCTCGATCGACGCGGTCGCGGTCACCGCCGCGTTCATGGGCCTGGTCTTCCTCGGCGTCAATCCGCTCCAGTTCACCGGCGACGACGTGCTCGCCACGCTCTTCTCGATCGGCTACAGCCTCGGCGTGATCACGATCAGCGCCGTCTGCTTCGCCAAGTCGCGGTTTCTGCACGGCTTCGCGACGCTGATCTTCCCGCCGCTGGGCTTCTGGGCGCTGGTCCGGCTTGCCAAGCCCGGATCGCCCTGGGCTCGCCGGTTCTACGGCGCTCGGGACCCGAAGCGCCAGGCGCGGGCCGAGCAGCGCTTCGGCCCCCACCGGCGGATCACCCGGATCATCGAGCGGGCCCGCGAGATCATCGGCGGCGACTACTCCGAGGCCGCCGGAGCGAGCTCCGAGACGCGGGACGCGCTGCGCGCCGCCGAGCAGGACGCGTCGGTCGGGGCGATCGAGCAGATCCGCGCCCGGGCCGAGGACGAGGCGCGGATCGAGGCCGAGCGCCAAGCCGCCGCGGCCGGCCGCCCCGACGCCCCCCGTCCCGGCTGACCTCGGCCTGGACCCGTACGGCTCCGGGCGTCAGACTGCGGCCATGGCGCAGATCGATCCACTGCTCGGCGACGGGTTCACCGTTACCGAGATCCCGCTCGCCGCCGACGCGGAGGGACCGAACGTCGCCACGCTGATCCGCTCCGAGCCAGCCGGGGACGAGGAGACCGCCGTGCTCTACGTCCACGGCTACGTCGACTACTTCTTCCAGCGCGAGCTCGCGGCGTTCCACCGGCAGCGGGGGATGGCGTTCTACGCGCTCGACCTGCGCAAGTCCGGCCGCTCGCTGCGCCCGCACCAGACGCCGTACTTCGTCCGTGACCTGACGGAGTACTACGCCGAGCTGGACCACGCGATCGCCGCGGTCCGCGCGGCGGGGCACCGCCGGGTGATCGTCAACGGTCACTCGACCGGCGGCCTGACCGCGGCGCTCTGGGCCCACGATCGCCGGGACGGCGGCGGTCCCGACGCGCTGGCCCTCAACAGTCCGTTCTTCGATCTGGACCTGCCCGGGGCCGTGCGCCCCGTGGCCGACGGCCTGCTCGCGGTGCTCGGTCCGCGCCGTCCCTACCAGGTGATCCCGCGCGGGTTGTCCGAGCTGTACGCCCAGAGCATCCACCGCGACCACCGCGGCGAGTGGGAGTTCGACCTGACGCTCAAGCCGATCGCCGGGATCCCGATCCGCGCCGCCTGGCTGAACGCCGTCGTCCAGGGCCAACGCCGACTCCACGCCGGACTCGCGGTCCCCGTCCCGACGCTCGTGATGTGCTCGACGATGAGCAGCGCGCCGCGCGACTGGGACGACGTCCTGCACCGCTCCGACAGCGTGCTGGACGCCCACCGGATCGCCCGCTGGGCGCCCGCGGTCGGCCCCCACGTCACCGTCGTGCGCGTCCAGGACGGCATGCACGACCTGGTGCTGTCGGTGCCTGCGGTGCGCGCCACGGTCTACGCCGAGATCGACCGCTGGCTCGACAGCTACGTCCCCAGTCTGCAAGCCGCCTAGAGGCCGATCCTCGCCCCACCGCGTACGGTCGACCTACCGTGGGTAGCCAGACCGCCCTCGACCGCCACTTCATGAAAGAGTCCACAGGTATGCACCGCAAGGATCGCGGCCCCCGCGCGCGCACCGAAGCCGTCGACGCACGAACCACGGTTCGCGGGAAGGACATCCTGCGGGCGCTACCGGCGATGACGCCGGACCTGCCCACGCTGCTGCGCGGCGGCAAGCTGTTCGCCACGCTGAAGGGCACGTCCAAGCGGTCGATCGGGCTGGCGTTCCAGCAGCAGGCGACCAAGCACCCCGAGCGGATCTTCATCCGCTTCGAGGGCCGGGACATCTCGTACGGCGAGGCCAACGCCCGCGTCAACCAGTACGCGGCGGTGCTGGCCGATCGCGGCGTCACCGTCGGGTCGGTCGTCGGCGTGCTGTCGACCAACCGTCCCGAGACCCTGCTGGTCGCCCTCGCCGTCGTCAAGCTCGGCGCGGTCGCCGGTCTGATGAACCACAACCAGCGCGGGGCCGTGCTCGACCACAGCTTCGGGCTGCTGGAGGCCACGGTGGTGGTGGTCGGGGCCGAGGTCGCCGAGGCGCTCGACACGATCAGCGTCACGCCGGCTCCCACCGTGCTCGGCCTGCCGGAGGGCGGCGACCTCCCCGCGGGCCTCGAGAGCCTCGACGCGCTCGCGGACGCCGCGAGCACCGCCAACCCCGACAGCGTGCAGCAGGTGATCGCCAGCAGCACCGCGTTCTACGTCTTCACCTCGGGGACGACCGGCATGCCGAAGGCCAGTCGGATGAGTCACATGCGCTGGCTCAAGGCCGGCGCCACGCTGGGCGACGTCAACGTGCGGCTGAAGCCCGAGGACACGCTGTACTGCTGCCTTCCGCTCTACCACAACAACGCGGTCACGGTCTCGCTGTCGTCGGTGATCACGGCGGGCGCGACGATCGCGATCGGACGCAAGTTCTCGGTCAGCCGGTTCTGGGACCACGTCCGCGAGAACGACGCCACCGCCTTCTGCTACATCGGCGAGCTCTGCCGCTTCCTGCTCAACCAGCCGCCGTCCCGGGGCGACAAGGACCACCGGATCCGCGTGATCGTCGGCAACGGCCTGCGTCCCGAGATCTGGGACGACTTCCAGCAGCGCTTCGGGATCCCGCGGATCGGCGAGTTCTACGGCGCCAGCGAGGGCAACCTCGTGTTCTTCAACGCGTTCAACCTGAAGCGGACCGCCGGGGTCTGCCCGCTGCCGTTCGCGGTGCTCGCCGTCGACCCGATGACCGAGCTGCCGGAGCGCGGGCCCGACGGGTTCGGCCGTCGCGTCAAGCCGGGCGAGGTCGGCCTGCTGGTCACGAAGATCACCAACCGGGTGCCGTTCGACGGCTACACCGACGCCAAGGCGACCGAGTCGAAGATCCTCCGCGATCTACTGAAGACCGGCGACCAGTGGTTCAACACCGGGGACCTGGTGCTCAACCAGGGCTTCAAGCACATCGCCTTCGCCGACCGACTCGGCGACACGTTCCGCTGGAAGGGCGAGAACGTCGCGACGACCGAGGTCGAGGCCGCGCTGCTGCGCCACCCCGCGGTCGAGGACGCGGTCGCGTTCGGCGTCGAGATCCCGGACACCGACGGCCGCGCCGGGATGGTCGCCCTGAAGCTCCGTGCCGACGCCGAGTTCGACGGCCAGGACGTCGCCCAGCACGTGCTCGACACGCTGCCGGCCTACGCCGTGCCGCTGTTCGTTCGGCTGATCGAGGAGGTCGAGCAGACCTCGACGTTCAAGAGCCGCAAGGTCGAGCTGCGCAACGAGGCGTACTCGCCCGAGCAGGTCAGCGATCCGCTGTTCGTGCTCGGGGGGCGCGACGCGGGGTACATCCCGCACTACGACGACTACGCTCGCGACGTCGCGAGCAGCGCCGTCCGGGTCTGACGGGCCGCGGCGGGTCGCCCCGCCGCCGCGCCGCGTCCCGAGCGGACGCGTTCGGAGACACCGCTCAAGGTTTACGGCGATCCTGCCGATGGCACAGGACAGGGCACTCGGAATCTCCGGTGCCCGTACTGCCCTGTAGTCCCAGCGAGGATCCCCCACATGTCGCGAGCACCACGGTGCAAGCCGCTCATCGGCGCAACCCTCGCCACGTCGGCGGGGGTTGTCGCCCTGGGACTCGCGGCGCCGGCGACGCACGCGGCCGACCCCACGCTGTGCGACGCCGGCGCGCTCCGGCTGTCGGTGCTCGGCAGCGCCCCCGTCCTGCCGATCTACGCCGACGGCGGCGCGTCGGGCGGGGGCTGCAGCGACTCGGACGGCACCCTGCTCAGCCTGCCGCTGGGGACACTCGACGTGCAGGCGGCCGAGGCTCGCACGCGGGTCGAGCCGGCGGCGAGCGCCGCCTCGACCGCCCGGATCGCGGGCGTTCGGGTCGGGGCGGGGCCCGAGATCGCCGGACTGCTCGGCGGCGCGACCGGGCCGCTGCTGACCGGCCCGACCAGCATCGTCGGCCAGGTCGACGGCCTGGTCACCGGGCTGCTCGGTCCGCTGACCGCCGGGCCGCTCGCGGGGCTGATCGGCGGCGTGCCGATCCTCGGCGGGATCGTCCTCGACGGGGTCGACTCCGGCGCGTTGCTCGGGCCGCTGGCGGGATCGCTGACCGGGGCGCTGACCAGCAGCCTGCCGGACGTGCTCGAAGCGGGCGTGATCGAGGCCACGGCGCGCGTTGCCTGCTCGACCGCGGGGGTCGCCCAGCCGTCGTCCGGAAGCGTGCAGATCACGGACCTGCGGGCGCTCGGCGCGACGGTCGACGCCAACGGCGCGGCCGAGCAGGTCACGACCCTCGACACCGCCGAGCTCCGTCTCGGCCGGCTGCTCTCGGTCGACGACGTGCTGCGCGCGGTCCGGGTGCAGACCACCGGCGTCCTCGGCACGGTGGTCGCGTTGGCGATCGGAACGACGCAGACCACCCTCTACGACCTGCTGCGGACCACCAACCCGAGCGTGCTCGGAGCGCTCAACAACCTGATCGGCGCGCTCTCCGGCGGCCAGACGCTCGGCTCGATCCTGAGCGGCGTGACCAGCACGCTGCAGCCGCTGCTCGACACCACCGACGTCAGCCTGCCGCCGGGCCTGGTCCGCGTGCAGGTGACGCCGCGACAGCAGGCCGTCGCCAGCGGCACGCTGACCCAGCGGGCCGTGACCCTGTCGGTGTCCGCGCTCAGCCGCCCGGTGCTGAGCGGAACGCTCGCCGAGGCCCGGATCTCGAGCGGCAGCGTCGGCTGCGTGCCGCCCGCGGACCCACCCGTGGACCCACCCGTGGATCCACCGGTCGATCCGCCCGTCGTTCCCCCTGTGGCTCCCCCGGCGCTTCCGCCCGTGGCACCCCCGTCGGTCCCGCCGGTCGTTCCGCCGCGAAGCGCCGCCGACCCCGTGCCGCCGGCGGTCGGCGGCGAACGCTACGGCTCGCCCGAGGCCGAGGTGCTGCTGCGCTGCCTGCGCGTGCCGGCGATGCTGATCGACGTCTACGGCGACCGCGGGCGGACGCGGATCCACGGCGCGACCGAGCAGCGGTTCGCCGGGCGCACCGCCACGATCGTGCTGGCCGCCGGTCGCAAGCGGGTCGGCCGCGTGCGGATCGGCGCGACGGGCCTGTTCTCGACCACGGTGCGGCTGCCGCCGCGGGCGATCCGGCCGTCCAACCGCGCCCGCTACTACGCGGTCGTCGACGGCCACCGGACCCGAGCGCTCAAGTTCTCCCGGCGGATGCTGCTCACCGGGCTGTCGTCGCGCGAGCGCACGGTCACGCTGACCGGCCGGGTCACCGGGCCGCGGGGGAAGCGTCCCGCCCCGGTGGTGATCGAACAGCGGATCGGCTGCGGCCGGTTCACGACCGTCGGCCGCGCGACCCCCGACCGCCGCGGACGGTTCTCGGTGCGGGTCACGGCTCCGGGGGAAGCGGCCGCCACCGTCTACCGGGCCCGGACCCGCGTCCCGGCGACCGCCCGTTCGTCCCGTCTGCGGCCGACCTTCACGCTGCCGCGCGTCGTCGGCCTCTGAGGACCTAGCGCAGACTGATCGTCCTAGCGCCTCAACCGTCGTCGCGCGCCGAGGCGCCGCTGCCGACCTCGGTGGCCATCGGGAACGCAGTGGCGCGCAGATCCGGCACGATCGCGGGCAGGTCCTGCAGCTCGCCGCGCGTGATCCGCGTCCGCAGCGCCTCGTTCACCGCCCCGACGCCGAAGCGCGCGCCGCGCGCGGCGTCCTGCGCATCGAGCCCCGCTTGCGCGAGCAGCTCCGCGACGCCGTCGACGACGGTGGTCAACGCCCGTTGCTGCAGCTCGACCGCGGTGGCGCCGGCCGCGTGGACCTCGACGAGCAGCAGCGCGGCGCGGACCGGCTCGGCGACCAGGTAGTCGACGGCCGCCTCGATCCCCTCGGCGAGGCGCGCGTCGAGGTTGGCCGTCGGGGCCTGCGTGGCGGCCATCCGTTCGAGCAGACCGCTCACCGCGTCGCGGTACGTGTCGAGGAACGCCGCTTCCGGCGATTCGTACAACGCATAGAACGCCTGGCGGGTTACTCCGGACAGTTCCGTGATCGACGAGACGGAGAGTTCGGAGTACCCGGCGATCCCGACGATGTTGAGCGTCGC
The DNA here is from genome assembly GCA_015478825.1 of Patulibacter sp. Taxonomy (GTDB): domain Bacteria; phylum Actinomycetota; class Thermoleophilia; order Solirubrobacterales; family Solirubrobacteraceae; genus Patulibacter. The sequence continues at coordinate 20,144 of JADMKN010000133.1, forward strand.
GTCCAGGATCCGGTCGCGGTGGTAGACCTCGAGCTCCGCCCGGGACAGCCCGTAGCGACCTCGACGGATCTTGCCGGTACCGCGCTCTGCGCCCGAACGTCCGGGACCTGCAGGTGATTCACCCTTGTCTGGACCCGTACTGGGGGACATTGCACTCCACTTCGAGGATCGGCGCGAACGCTACCAAACGCACATGAGTACTGCGCGATTTTGTCGGCGTGGCCACCCCCGGGAGATAGAGGAAGAACCCGCCTGTACTGCCGCGCGGTCGGGGGACGGACCGCGGCCGAGACCCTGCGACCGACGCCACATGACATACGCGGCGTCTCTAGCTTTCGTCTGGTGCCGGACTGCGGACCGGACACGGCTCGTGGCAGACCCTCGGGCCCGGGCGCCGTGGTGGGGGGCCACCGCCGCGCCGCCGCCGCGCCCGTCGAGCCCGGGCCCGGGAAGCCAAAGAGTCCCCGCGGGCTCGCTACCACTGGTAGGTTCGAAATCCCCGTGCCCGCGTGGGGATACGCGACCCGAGGAACCCAGCGAATGACCACCGCCCCGTTGCCCGTGACCACCCTGTGCGAGGCCTTCCAGCGCACCGCAGCACGGCATCCGGACCGCGTCGCGCTACGGACCCCGGGAGGCGCTGTCTCGATCACGTGGCGGCAGTATGCGGCACGGGTGCAGACCTTGGCGTCGGCGTTGGCGGCCCGCGGGGTCGGGCGCGGCGACAGCGTGGCGATCATGATGACCAACCGCCCCGAGATGCACCTCGTCGACGTCGCGGCGATGCACCTCGGAGCCACGGCGTTCTCGATCTACAACACCCTGGCGACCGACCAGATCGTCCACGTGCTGTCCAACTCCGGGGCGAAGGTCGTGGCCTTCGAGCGCCAGTTCGCCGATCGGCTCGTGCCGGCGGCCCAGCAGACGGGGGCCGACACCCTGGTCTCCGTCGACGGTCCGCACGTCGGCGCGATCACGCTCGAGGAGCTCGAGTCCCAGGGGGATCCGTCGTTCGACTTCGACGCTTCGTGGCGCGCGGTCAAGCCGGACGACGTGCTGACCCTGATCTACACCTCGGGCACGACCGGTGACCCCAAGGGCGTGGAGCTGACCCACGCGAACATGCTCGCCGAGCTCAACGGCGGCAACATCGACATGGAGGTCACCGCCGACGACCGCGTCGTCACCTACCTGCCGCACGCGCACGTCGCCGACCGCTGGGGCTCGCACTACAGCCAGGTCGCGTTCGGCACCCAGCTGACCTGCGTCAGCGACACGAAGCAGATCCTCGCGGCCCTGACCGACGCCCGCCCGACGATGTTCGGAGCGGTTCCGCAGATCTGGTACAAGGTCCAGACCGGGATCGAGACCAAGGTCGCCAACGAGCCGAGCCCGGTCAAGAAGCGGCTCGCCGACTGGGCGATCGCGACCTCGGTCGCCGCCGTCGAGGCGAAGGTCAAGACCGGATCGGTCCCGCCGGTCCTGGCCTTCAAGCAGAAGCTCGCCGACCGTCTGGTGCTGTCGAAGATCCGTGAGGGGATCGGCCTCGACCACGTGCGCATCGCGGTCTCGGGCGCCGCCGCCATCACGCAGGAGACGTTGGTCCTGATGACCGCGCTCGGCCTGCCGATCTGCGAGGCCTGGGGCATGTCGGAGCTCTCCGGGATCGCCACGATCAACCCGCCGAACGCGCAGCGCCTGGGCACCGTCGGCAAGGCCGTGAACGGCGTCGAGCTGCGGCTCGCCGACGACGGCGAGCTGTTGGTCCGCGGACCGATCGTGATGAAGGGCTACCGCAACGAGCCCGGCAAGACCGCCGAGGCGATCGACGACGACGGGTGGCTGCACACGGGCGACATCGCGACGATCGACGCCGACGGCTACGTCACGATCGTCGACCGCAAGAAGGAGCTGCTGATCAACGCGGCCGGCAAGAACATGTCGCCGACGAACATCGAGAGCGCGATCCGCGCGGCCAGCCCGCTGGTCGGGCAGGCGGTTGCGATCGGCGACCGCCGCAAGTACAACGTCGCGCTGATCGTGCTCGAGCCGGAGGCCACCGCGACCTTCGCCGCGCAGCACGACCTGGCCGACGCCTCGGTCGCCGTCCTGGCGCAGGATCCGGCCGTGCGGGCCGAGATCCAGCGCGCTATCGACGGGGCCAACGGCCGTCTGGCGCGGGTCGAGCAGATCAAGCGGTTCGCGATCCTGCCCGACGCCTGGGAGCCCGGCAGCACCGAGCTGACGCCGACGATGAAGCTGCGGCGCAAGCCGATCAGTGAGCGCTACACCGACGTGATCGAGGGGCTCTACGTCGACGACCGGGTCGCCGGAACGACCCGCTGAGCGCGCCTGCTCGCGAGACCGACCCGGGGCAGACCTGGGGCAGACCCGAGCTGTTGACGTTGTGCTCGTAGCACGGGCACAACCTCAACCGGTCGGGTAGGGGTGACCTGTCCGGGGGTGTCGCGACGCCCTGGTCAGCCGCCGGGCACGGCGGGATCGCCGACCTGCAGCGGCGTCTTCCGGTCGATCCGGACGCGCCGCGCGACGGTCTCGCCGGTCCCGGGGTCGAGCGTCACGAGGTCGGCGGCCAGCGGAACGAACGGCCCGCGCTCGTAGGTCACGACCGCCAGGCTCGCGTCCTGGCCCTCGTTCAGGTTGCCGGTGCCGCCGGCGCCGATCGTGCCGCCGTTGACCACGAGCACGCCGTCCGCGGCGTCGACCGCCGGACGGTGGGTATCGCCGAGCACGAACAGGATCGACGGCGCCTCGGCGTCGACCGACTGGTCGCGGCGCTGCTCCCGAAGCTGCGCGATCACCGGCTCGGCCAG
>JADMKN010000134.1 GCA_015478825.1 Patulibacter sp.
CGACGACGGATTCCACGCCCCGCTCGACCTGGTCGACGGCGCCGCCCGCGTCTACGACCCGATCGTCCGCGGCGAGGCGGGCGAGGACGTCCACGGCGTCTTCCTCAAGGACTACGCCCCGTACCCCTGGTAGTCCGCGGGCCCGGCCGGCAGCACCCCGTCGCCCCTGCGGCTAACCGCCCCGGGCGATGCGCTGCACGGTGAGCGGTGGTCCGGGGCTGTGCAGCGCCCGACCTGCATGCCGCGCTCCGCGGTGCACGGCAGACCGCGAGCCCGAACCGTGCAGTGTCGTGCTCGCATACCGGGTCTGACGCTGCACGGTTCGCCGGGGCGCGGGCCGTGCAGCGCCCAGCGCGCATGCCGCGCCTCCCGCTGCGGGGTGGCCGCCGCGTCATGACCGTGCAGCGCGCGACCCGCCTCAACCCTCCGTCCCGCGCCGTCGCCGCGTCCCCGCCCGCCCCCGCGTTATCCCCCCGCGTCCCCGCGCCGCGCCGTCCCGCGCCGTCCCGCGCCGTCCCACGGGCCCCCGTGTCGACCTGATCGCGCTCGTGTGACCACTCGCCGCTAGTGGGGATTCACAAGATCTGATACAACTGGACTCAGATTTCGCCAGCCGCGATAGGCTGTTCTGGAATTGGAGCCCGCACACCTCCGCCCGCCGCGCCCCTCCTGGCGTGGTCCGCGGGGGGCGAGTGGAACTCCCATCGACGTAGAAGCAGAACCAGAGGACACGCTATGGGCAAGATCATCGGAATCGACCTGGGCACGACGAACTCCTGCATGGCCGTCCTCGAAGGCGGCGAGCCGACCGTCATCGAGAACTCCGAGGGCGGACGCACGACCCCGTCCGTGGTCGCCTTCGCCAAGGGCGAGCGGCTCGTCGGCGCGGTCGCCAAGCGCCAGGCCGTCACGAATCCGACGAACACGATCTCGTCGGTCAAGCGCTTCATGGGCCGCAAGGAGGCCGAGGTCCGCGAGGAGGAGTCGATCGTCCCGTACAAGGTCGTGGCCGGCCCCAACGGCGACGCTCGGATCCAGGCCGAGGACAAGCAGTACAGCCCGCCGGAGATCTCCGCGATCACGCTGGCCAAGCTCAAGGCCGACGCCGAGGCGTACCTCGGTGAGACCGTCGACGGCGCCGTGATCACCGTCCCCGCGTACTTCAACGACGATCAGCGTCAGGCGACGAAGGACGCCGGCAAGATCGCCGGCCTCGACGTCAAGCGGATCATCAACGAGCCGACCGCCGCGTCGCTCGCCTACGGCCTGGACAAGGAGTCCGACCAGACGATCCTCGTCTTCGACCTCGGCGGCGGCACGTTCGACGTGTCGGTGCTGGAGATCGGCGACGGCGTCTTCGAGGTCAAGTCGACCGCCGGCGACAACCACCTCGGCGGCGACAACTTCGACAAGGCGGTCGTCGACTGGCTCGCCGCGGAGTTCAAGAAGGACCAGGGCATCGACCTGAAGAACGACCCGATGGCGCTCCAGCGCCTGTTCGAGGCCGCGGAGAAGGCGAAGATCGAGCTGTCCTCCGCCCAGGAGACGCAGATCAACCTGCCGTTCATCACCGCCGATGCCTCGGGCCCGAAGCACCTCGACGTGCGCCTGACGCGGTCCAAGCTGACCGAGCTGGTCGGCGACCTGCTCGACCGCCTGGTCGCCCCGGTCCGCCAGGCGATGGACGACGCCAAGGAGAAGGGCGCCGGTTCGATCGAGCACATCGTGCTCGTCGGCGGCATGACCCGCATGCCCGCGGTCCAGGAGAAGGTCAAGGAGCTGACGGGCAAGGAGCCGCACCGCGGCGTCAACCCGGACGAGGTCGTCGCCGTCGGCGCCGCGGTCCAGGCCGGCGTGCTCGCCGGGGACGTCAAGGACGTCCTGCTGCTCGACGTCACCCCGCTGACGGTCGGCATCGAGACCAAGGGCGGCGTGATGACCAAGCTGATCGAGCGCAACACCACGATCCCGACGCGCAAGTCCGAGATCTTCTCGACCGCCGACGACAACCAGCCGTCGGTCGAGATCCACGTGCTGCAGGGCGAGCGCGAGATGGCGTCCTACAACAAGTCGCTCGGCAAGTTCCAGCTCACCGGCATCCCGCCCGCGCCGCGTGGCGTGCCGCAGATCGAGGTCACGTTCGACATCGACGCCAACGGCATCCTCAACGTGTCGGCGAAGGACCTCGGCACCGGCAAGGAGCAGAAGATCGAGATCAAGGCCGGCGGCGGGCTCTCCGACGAGGAGATCCAGTCGATGGTCCAGGACGCCGAGGCGAACGCCGAGGCCGACAAGTCCGCTCGCGAGCTGGCCGAGGCCCGAAACATCGCCGAGCAGGCCGCGTACCAGTCCGAGAAGCAGCTCGCCGACCTGGGCGACCAGGTGGACGAGGGCTCCAAGACCGAGATCGAGACCGCGATCAAGGACGTGCGGACCGCGCTCGAGGGCGAGGACGTCGCCAACATCACCGCCAAGCGCGAGGCGCTCGAGCAGGCCTTCCACAAGGTCTCCGAGCAGCTCTACCAGAAGGCGCAGGCCGAGCAGGCGGCGCAGGCCGGCGGTGACGGGGATGGGGCCCCGCCCTCCGGCGCGTCGTCCGACGAGGAGGACGTCGTCGACGCCGAGGTCGTGGACGAGGACAAGTAGCCCGACGGCCACGACGGGGCCCCTCCGCCACGCCGCTGCCGCATCCGCCACCCGCGTGTGGCGGATGCGGCGGGGGCGGGCCCCACGCAGTCCGATCGGCCCCGAGCCCCACCCGCACCGCACCCCGTCCGCAGGAGCCCCGCATGACCGCCCAGCAGCCCGAGCGCCCCAACCCCTCCGAGCCCGCCGTCGAGGACGAGGGCCTGGTCGTCGACCCGACGATCCCGACCGATGCGACGCCGCCGATCGACGCCGACGCGGTCGAGGAGCCCACGCCCGATGACGCCGCCGATCCGTCCGCCGGCGCCGACGAGCCCGCCGAGTCCGGCGATGCCGACGCGCCCGCCGAGGCCGACGCCGTCGAGCCGGAACCGGACTGGAAGGACCGCTACCTGCGGTCCGTCGCCGAGCTCGACAACGTGCGCAAGCGCGCCCGGCGCGACGCGGCGGCCGGCGAGGTCCGGGGCGTGACCCGGCTGGCCAAGGAGCTGCTGCCGGCGATGGACAACCTCGACCGGGCGATCCAGCACGTCGGCGAGTCGTCCGACGGCGACGCGCAGTTGATCGAGGGGCTGCGGATCGTTCATCGCGAGCTGCACGCCGCGCTCTCGCAGGCCGGGATCGAGGCCTTCGACCCGACCGGCGAGGAGTTCGACCCGCGGTTCCACGAGGCGATGACGACCGCCCCGGCCGCCGAGGGCGTCCTGCCCGGCACCGTCACCATCGTCTACCAGTCCGGCTACCGCCGAGGCGACGACGTGATCCGGGCCGCGAAAGTCGTCGTAGCGGGTTAGGCGGTCTGACGCGATGGCCACGCAACAGGACAAGGGGCCGGATCTCTACGCGGTCCTCGGCGTCGACAAGAAGGCGTCGCAGGACGAGATCAAGAAGGCGTACCGCAAGCTCGCCCGCGAGTACCACCCGGACCGCAACCCGGGGGACACCGCGGCCGAGGAGCGGTTCAAGCAGGTCGGCGCCGCCCACGACGTCCTGTCGGATCCCGAGAAGCGCAAGGAGTACGACAAGGCGCGCGCGTTCGGCGGCCTCGGCGGCGCGTTCTCGACCGGCGGCGCCGGCTTCGACTTCGGCGACAGCGGGATCGGCGACATCCTCGGGTCGGTCTTCGGTCAGGCGACCGGCCGCGGCTCCGGCGGGGCGACCCGGGGCGGGGCGACGCGATCCCAGCAGCAGCGCGGCCGCGACCTGGAAGCCGAG
>JADMKN010000135.1 GCA_015478825.1 Patulibacter sp.
GGCCTGGTCGAAGCGGTCCGCACGCTCTGGGACGAGCGCGAGCTGAAGACGCCGCTGCGCTACGAGCACTTCGCGCCGCCCGAGCTGCCGGCCACCGATCCCGATCTGCTCGGCTCGGTGACGTTCACCCGCAGCGGCGCGACCGTCGACGCCACGGACCGGCCGCTGCTGGAGCAGGCCGAGGGCGCCGGACTGACGCCGACCCACGGCTGCCGGATGGGCATCTGCCTGACCTGCAAGTGCCGACTCGAGCAGGGCCAGGTCCGCGACACGCTGACCGGCGAGATCTACGGCACGCCCGGCGAGGAAGTCCGGATCTGCGTGGCATCGCCCGTAGGAGACGTGAGCCTTGACCTGTAGACCGCCCGGCCGGCGAGACCGGCCACCCGACGGCGCGTCGGCCGCCCCTTCGCCCTACCCGGGCGAAGACACCGGCTAGCCCCACCCCGGGACCCCAGTCACCCCGCTCGGACCACGACGTGCCGAGCGTCACGATCGAAGACACGGCCGAGAAGTCCGGGTTCGCCCCTGCCTTCGCCGCGCCACCCGATTTCTGCGACCCCGCGCCCTCCGCGACCGCACTCCGATTTCAACGCGACGTACCGAGGAGCACCACCATGAGCACCCCGACCGCCGTTCCCCCCGTTCCCGATTTCGACGAGACGCAGCTCGACGACGCCGTCGCCGTCCCGAAGTCCGACAAGCCGCTCTCGCCGCGGGCCCCCGAGACCGCGTTCGAGGCCACCCCCGCCGACGCGACCCCGGACGCCGACCAGCGCCCCGGCCCGCTGCGCGCCGTGCCCCACCTGAGCCAGGCCGACCTGGACGCGTTCGGCGCCGAGATGGAGGCGATCCGCGCCCGGGTGCTGGACCAGCTCGGCGAGCGCGACGCGAACTACATCCGCCGGATCATCAAGGCCCAGCGCCGGCTGGAGATCGCCGGCCGCGTGCTCGGCGAGTTCGCCTTCCTGCCCCCGGCCTGGCTCGGCTCCGTGGCCGCGCTCTCCGCGTCGAAGATCCTCGACAACATGGAGATCGGCCACAACGTCATGCACGGTCAGTACGACTGGATGCAGGACGATGAGCTCAACGGCCGCACCTTCGAGTGGGACACCGCCTGCCCGGCCGACCAGTGGCGGCACAGCCACAACTACATGCACCACACCCACACGAACATCGTGGGCAAGGATCGCGACGTCGGCTACGGCGTGCTGCGGATGAGCGAGGACCAGGAGTGGACCCCGTACTACCTGGGGAACCTGGTCTACGCGAGCCTGCTGGCCACGTTCTTCGAGTACGGCGTGGCGCTGCACGACCTGGAGACGGAGAACATCCGGACGGGGCAGTTCGACCTCAACGCGAAGATGCCGCTGATCAAGGGCATCGTCGAGAAGGTCCGCGGCCAGGTGCTCAAGGACTACGTGCTCTTCCCCGCGCTGGCCGGTCCGTTCTTCCCCGCGACCCTGTCGGCCAACGTCGTCGCCAACCTGGTCCGCAACTTCTGGACCTTCTCGATCATCTTCTGCGGGCACTTCCCGGACGGCACCGAGGAGTTCACGGTCGAGGAGACCGAGAACGAGACGCGCGGCGGCTGGTACGTCCGGCAGCTCCTCGGGTCGTCGAACCTGACCGGCGGCAAGCTGTTCCACATCATGTCGGGCAACCTCAGCTTCCAGATCGAGCACCATCTCTTCCCGGACATCCCGGCGCACCGGTACGCCGAGATCTCGGATGAGGTCAAGGACGCCTGCGAGCGCTACGGCCTGGAGTACAACGCAGGGCCGCTGCCGTACCAGCTGTTCACGGTCTTCCGCAAGATCGCGCGCCTGTCGCTCCCGACCGACGCCGAGGCCCAGCAGTACATCGACAGCAAGGGCGCCCCGGCCCCGCTGCGGATGGCGGTCCGGGCCGTGCGCGACGGCGTCCGCGTCGGCCGCGTGGTCACCGGCCCCCTGCGCGCCGCCGCCGGCCGCCGCGTCCGCTCGATGGTGGCGTAGGGTCGGCGGCTCCGCGACCGCCCGATCGACGATCGCTGCGACCCCGAGTAGGATTCGTCCCATGCCTGGCCCCCTGGAATCCCGCAAGGACCTCGTGCAGGAGGTCGTCGAATCGGGCGCGACCCACGTCGGCCGGATCGCCACGATCCTGACCGGCGCCGTCCGCGACGTGACCCGCGAGGTCGGATCGTGGACGACCGACCTGTTCGAGATGCGCGAGGCCACGAAGCGGGCGCGCGCCGACCAGGACGTCGACGAGCCCGACGCGAGCTGACCGCCGGATCCGCGGCCGTACCCACGGTCGCCGACCGGCGTAGGCGAGTACGGCTCACCGCGGTACCGTTGCCGGCATGTCGAGCTCCCCGGACGCCGTCCCCCCGGCCACGACCGACGAGGTCCACGCGGCCGGCGGCGTGATGGTGCGCGACGGCGCGGTCGCCGTGGTCCACCGCCCCCACCGCGAGGACTGGTCGATCCCCAAGGGCAAGCTCGATCCCGGGGAGAGCTTCGAGCAGGCCGCGACCCGCGAGCTGCACGAGGAGACCGGCTTCACCGTCGAGCTGGCGGACGAGCTGCCCCCGGTCCGCTACCACGACCACCACGGCCGGCCGAAGCTGGTGCGGTACTGGCTGATGCGCGTCAGCGGCGGCGCGTTCGTCGCGAACGACGAGGTCGACGAGCTGCGCTGGCTGACGCCGGACGACGCCGCGGCCCTGCTGACCTACGACGCCGACCGCGCGCTGGTCGTCGGCGATCAGGTCCGGGCGGCGGCCACCGCCTCGCGGGCCTAGCGCCGCCGCCGCGGCGCGACGAGCCCCATCCGCTGGACGGCGCGCTCCCGCGCCTGCCGCCGGCGCTGCTCGTCCGGGAGCGACGGCTCGGCCACGCGGCCGACCAGGTAGTCGGGCACGGGCAGGACGTCGCGCCCGTCGATCGTGTCGAGCAGGACCTGCAGCTTGTAGTACTCCTCCGCCGCGCCGTAGAGCTTCGACATGCGCTCGTTGATCTGGTCCTCGAGCGCGCGCAGGCTGAGACCGTCGGTGGGTTCCCCGGCGGCCGCGTCGTCGTTGGCGTCGAACTCAGAGCTCATCTACTTACCCGGAACGGAGACCGCCGTCAGAAACAGGGCCTCCGGGCAGTGTGACGCAGCCGTCACCGGGGGACAAGCGTGGACCGCTGCGGTGATCGCCACCGGGTTACGCGCCCTCGGCAACGCGGAAGCCCTCGCCGTCGCGCTCGATCCGCCCCAGCCGGTGCAGCCGGGACAGCGGGCGGATCACCAGCCGGGCACGCTCGCCGGACGAGTACCCAAGCACCTGGGCGAGCTGCGCGGGCGTCACTCCGGGGTACCGTCGCACCTGCTCGTAGACCGCCTCGAGCAGTTCCCCGTCGTCGGGCCGACGCCGTCTCGACGGCCGGACCCGCCGCGGCGGACGAGGTTCCGGATTGACCTGCGACGCCATACCGGCCGCCAGCGCCTCGCGCGCCGCCATCACGCGCTTGTACTCGTCGGCCATCGGCTCGAGCTGACCGCAGTGCTCGTCGAACTCGCGGAGGATCCGCTCGAGCAGATCCTCGCTCTTGGCGCTGCCGCCTCCGTCCGTCTGCGTACCCAGGGAACACATGTGTCCACTGTACACGAGAGTTGAACCTATGTGAATGGTTCTCGAGAATACCCACCGCTCTGGCGGTAATCCCGAACTCCGTGCTGCGTCCCGTCCCGGTCCGGGCCGCCGAGCGGCCGCGGACCGGAACGTAACGGCGCTAGCGGCGGCTGACCCGCTCGACGTTCTTGACCTTGTCGCGACGGTCGACCGTGGCCGAGTCGCGGCCCGGTCCGCCGTCGATCGTGTCGGTCTTGCCGTTGCGCGACGAGATCCGGTCGTTGCCCGATCCGCCCTTGATCCGGGTCGCGACCTTGCCGGCGATGATCCGGTCGTTGCCCGCGCCGCCGTCGATCGAGGTCCCGCGGCCGGTACCGCCGCGGAGGACGTCGTTGCCGGATCCGCCCTTGATCACGGCCTTGGTCTTGATCCGCACCGTGATCTTGTCGTTGCCGGCCCCGGCGTCGACCTTGGTGGTCTTGATCTTGATCTTCTTCGACTTCTTGTCCTTCTTGTCCGCCCGCGACGTCGCGGCGGTGCGCACGGTCACCGTGTCGCTGCCGCCACCGGCGCGGACGTTGCTGCCGGCGCCGACCGAGACCCGGTCGCGCCCGCTGCCGCCGCGCACGATCTGGTTGGGGCCGGCGGCGGTGACCGTGCCGCCACCGTCGCCGAGCGTGACCCGGTTGGCGGCGCCGTCGGCGCGCACCACGGGCCTGTCGCCGGTCACCCGCACCGTGTTGCCGCCGCCACCCGACAGCGTGACCCGGGCGCGGTCGCCCGAGAGCGTGACGCGGTTGTTGTCGCCACCGAGGGTGACGGAGCTGCCGGCGCCGCTCGCGGTGATCCGGTTGCCGCCGCCTTCGAGCTCGATCGTCACCGGGTTCTCACCCTGGACCACGAGGTTGTAGTTGCTCCCCGCGCCCTTGACCTCGACGGGCCCCTGGGTCGCGTCGATCGGCACCGGCCCGCCGCCGCCGTCGGGCGGCAGGACGATGTCCTCCGGCGGGGCCGGCGGCGGCGGCGGGGGCGGATCCGGGATGACGGTGCAGTACGCGAGGCTCGTCGCGCCGGGTGGGCAGACGACAGCGGCGGTGGCGGCGCTGCCGCCGACGACGGCGAACGTCGCGCCGAGGGTGACGACCGCGGCTGCGGCCGTGAACTTCTTCTGCACGGGGACTCCTGTTCGGGTGAATGCGAGGGGCGCGAACCGCACCCGTTGGTGTGGTGTACGCCTCGGAACGCCGATTCCTGACAAACCCTGACAAACCACGTCAGGGAGACTTCTGACGGACGACGTCAGGAGGACGTGCCCGAAACGCCCAGCGATCGGCGCCCGCCCTCAGCGCCGGACCTTGGACGCGGGCGATCCGCTCCAGGCGTAGCTGGACTCGCCCCCGACGACGGCCCGCACGCTGCGGGTCCTGGCGGCCGGAACGGTGGTCCGTCCGACCCCGCCGGTCCGGGTCCGCACGCGACGCACCGTCCGCCAGCGGTTGCCCTGTCGGACCTGGATCGCCACCCGTCCGGACCGCGGCGAGCGCCACCAGACGTGCAACCGGTCGCGGCGCCTGGCCGTCACCACCAGCGGAAAGCGAAACGCCCGCGCCGAGGGCTTGCGGGTCCCGTCGAGCAGGTACATCCCCGATTGGTAGGTCGCGTCGTAGCTCGGGGTCGGCGCGGCGTCGCGGAGCAGGTACCAGATCACCGTGTCGGCGCCCTGGTCCCAGACCCGCCACAGCAGCTCCGCGATCCAGCGCGAAAGGCGTGCGGTCGGTACCCCGTTCGGGTCGGGCGGAGAGGAGTCGTACGAGACCTCGGTCACCCAGAGCTTGGGCGTCTTGGGGCCGACGGTCCGGGCCTTCCGCGCGGCGCGCACCACCCGGGTGACCTTGCCGAGGTCCGGCACGGTGGCGTCGTCGTCGTTGAGCGCGGGGCTCGACGGCTCGCGGATCGCGTAGGGGTGGTGAGCGACCACATCGACCGTGGTGCGCTGCCGGCAGCTACGCCGCAGCTCGCGGTCCAGGCAGAGCATCGAGCGCAGGAACGCGATCGGCGGCATCCGCTTGCCGCTGGTCGTCCGGTGGTCACCGAACGGGGCCAATCCCGCCGCGGCCACGGTCGCCTTCGACTGGACCGCCTTGATCGACCGGTAGCCGGCGTTGACGAGCTCGCGGAAGCGCCCCGGGGCGAACGGTCGCCCTCGCTCCCACTGGGGGGCCAGGTACGTGTCCAGGTTGGGCTCGTTCCAGAGCTGGAACCGCGTGATCCGCGGCAGCTTCTGCCCGCTCACCGGGTCGACGAACGTCCCCGAGTAGCGCCGAGCGACGGCGGAGACGAATCGACCGTAGGCGCCGACGTCGGGCTTCCAGCTCCCGCGACCGATACCGCCAGGCCGACCGGGAGCCTCGGCCCAGGTCGGAGCACGCGAAACGTTGAGGATCGGGCGCAGTCCCGCGACGATCGCGGCCTGGATCTGGGCATCGACGGACGCGAAGAGGTAGCCGGGCCAGGCGGGGTCCGCGGCGCTGCTCGCGGGCGGAGCCACCGGGGCAACGGTGTCCCACGCCAGGTTGATCCGCGCCGTCCCGGCGCCGACGTCGACCGACCGATCGAACCAGAGTCCGCGGTCCGCACCACCGAACGCGCCGTTCTCCATGAACCCGGTGGTCAGCGCGCCCGAGCGCGCCGAGGCCTTCGACGACATCGTGCCCAGCGCCACCACCGTCAACAGCAGCGTGATCGCGAGCATCCCGACCGGGGACGCCGCCCACGCCCGGCCCGTGAACCGCGGCACGGTCACGGAGTCAGCCGCGTACGAACGACCAGCCCGACGCCGACCAGCAATCCGGCGGCGGCGAGCATCGCCCAGACGGGAACCGGCCCGACCGTGCTGGCCGCGGCGGCCGGGGCCACGGACCCCGAGCGACGGTCTTCCGCCGGCTGTTCGCTCGCGTCCGCGGCGGAACCTTCCGCCCGATCGCGGCCTGACGCCCCGCTCGAGCCGCCGCGGCGGCCGTCGGAACCCGGGGCGCGATCGCGGTCCGGCGTCGAATCGGCCGTCGCCTCGGCGGCGGCGCGCGGCACGCCCCCGTTGCGCTCCAGCACCGACGCCAGCGCGCGGCCGTCCTGACCCTGGCGCCGCAGCGCCTCGCGGTCGTCACGGTCCAGGGAGCGGCGCTCGCCCGACGACGGCGGCAGCGATTCGCGGTACTGGTCGACCGCCGAGTTGCCCGGCGGCGCCTCCGACGGACCGCTCTGCGCGGTCGCCGACGACACGCCGCTCAGCCACAGACCGCCGAGCAGCAGCAGTACGGACGTCCGACGAGGCACTCTCACGCCCGGGTATACGCGCCGGCTGTCAGGTTTCTGACAGACCCGACGTATAAGGCCCTGATGCCCGTCGTCTCCACCGCCACCTCCACGGCGCCCCCGCGCGCCTTGGAGTCGCTCGGACGCTTGGCGCCGCCGCTCGGCGCGGTGGCGGCCGGCGCGGGCCCGGTCGTCCTTCTCGGGTTCAGCCAGGGCGGCTACCCGGTGCAGGTCGTGGCGGGCTACGGCGTCGCGCTGTGGTGGCTGCTCCTGGTGGGCATCTTGACGGGCGCGATCCCGCGTCCCCGTCCGACCACGGTCGGCTGGGTCGCCCTGGCCGCGATCACGCTGCTCTCGCTCTGGGGCGGCGTCTCGCTGACCTGGAGCGCCGACCCCGAACGCGGTTTGACCGAGGTGTCGCGGGCGATCGTCGCGGGCGGCAGCCTGCTGCTGGGCCTGAGCGCGGTACGCGCGGGGCAGGGCCGTGCGCTGGCCGGGGGCGTCCTCGCCGGACTGAGCATCGTGGTCGGCGCCGCGGTCCTGTCGCGGCTCAGCCCCGGGCTCGTCCCCGGCGCTGCCGAGACGGGGGCCTTCCTGCCGTCGACACGCACCCGCCTGTCGTGGCCGCTGAACTACTGGAACACGATCGCGGCGGCTGCCGCGATGGCGATCCCCCTCGGCCTGGCGCTGGCGACCCGCGCCCGCAGCCCGTGGCTGTCGGGCCTGGCCGTCGCACCGGTCCCGTTGCTGGCCCTGGGCCTGGCGTACACGTTGTCGCGGGGAGGGATCCTGGCGCTCGCCGTCGGCCTGCTCGCCGCCGTAGCGCTGATCGCGCCCCGACCGGTGCTGATCCGCACGCTGATCGCCCCGGCGATCGCCAGCGCGATCGTCCTGAAGATCGGCCTGGGATCGGATGCGCTGACGGACGTCCTCGGGGGCGCGGCCCAGACCGACGCCGGTCGCCGGACGTTGGTGGTCGCCGTGCTCGCCTCCCTCGGCACGTTCCTCGTCCAGAGCGGCTTGGCTTCGGCCGACGCGGCCCACTGGACGCCGCGGATTCCGCGCGCGTCGCGTCGGGGATTCCTCGCACTGGTGGCCGCTTGCGCCGTTGCGGCGATCGCTGTCGGGATCGCCATCGATGTCCCAGATCGGGTGCAAGACGGGTGGGCCCGCTTCCAAGAGCCCGTTTCGGCGACGGTCAACGTCGACGAGCGCAACTCTGCCGCCCGCCTCGGCAGCATCAGCAGCAACGGCCGGTACGAGATGTGGACGGCCGCGACCGACGCGTTCGAAGCCCATCCCCTGCAGGGCATCGGACTCGGGTCGTGGGAGTCCTGGTGGAACCCGCGACGCGAGGACGCCGGGTTCGTCCGCAACGCCCACTCCCAGTTCTTCGAGCTGCTCGCCGAGACGGGGGCGATCGGGGCGCTGCTCTTCGTCGTGCTGCTCGGGGCGCCACTGGCGGCGGCGGGCGCAGCCGCGATCCGGCGCCGACCTGAGCTTGGCGATGCCGCGCTCGTCGGCCCCCCGGTCGCGGCGTTCGCGGTCGGCGTCCTGGTCGACTGGCACTGGCAGATAACAGCGCTGGTCGTCGCGGCGATGACGCTCGCCGCCGTCGCCCTGGGCCGGGGGGAACGTCCGGACGCGACCCCGCCGCCCACCAGGCCTCGGTGGCGCGCCGCCGTGCAGGCGGTCGGGCTCGCGGCCGTCGCCGTGGGATCGATCGCGGTCCTCGCGGTGGCGCTCGTCGCGCCCCAGGCCGTTGACGCCAGCCGCGACGCTGCCGCGCGCGGCGACCTGGCGGCAGCGGCACGATCCGCGGACGACGGCGCCGCCGCGGTGTCGTTCGCGGCCAGCCCTGTGCTCCAGCGGGCGATCGTCGCCGAGCAGGCGGGCGACCTGCGCGCCGCCTCGGACGCCGCCACCGAGGCGGCCCGTCGAACGCCCGACGACTGGCGACCCTGGTTCGTGATCGCGCGCGTGGCCACCGCGCAAGGCGATCACGCACGGGCGGTGCGGGCGTTCCGCGAGGCCCGGCGGCTGAACCCCCACTCGAGCCTGCTGCGATGAGCGACGAGCCGATGGACCCCGAGATCGCGGCGCTCGCGGAGCAGCTCGACGCGCAGCGTCCGCGCCCCAGCAACCGGCTGCGCCGCCGCGTCCATGGCGTACTGACGACCGCGTTGCTCCAGCGGGCGCTCCGCCGTCGTTCGGTGTGGTTGGTGGCCAGCGGCTCTCTCGTCATGGTGGTCGCCGCGGTGTTGGCCACGGCGACACCGAATTAACGTCACTCGATGACGAATAACTACCGAGCGGCCGCAGCCGAACCGAGCTGCTGCCGCAGCCGGCGGAGCGCCCGCGACAGGAGCTGATGGGCGTTCGCCTCGCTCGTGCCGAGCAGGCTCGCGATCTCGCGACCCGAGAGGTCTCCGCCGAAGCGCAGGCCGATCACCTGCTGCTCACGAGGCGAGAGCATCTCGACCGCGCGCTGGAGCTCTGGAGCAAGTCCCTCGGACGGCGCGTCGTCCCACACCAACTGACGGTCCGCTCCGTCGCCATCGGCCGGAAGCGCCTGCTCATCCCTACGACCTCGCCACCGGTAATGGTCGATCAGCACGTTCTCGGCGATCGAGAAGACCCAGGTCGCCAGCGTGCCCTTCGCCTCGTCGAACCGCTCGGCGTGGCGGACGATCCGTTCGAAGGTGGCCGCGGTCAGATCCTCGGCCTCGTCCCGAGCGGCCAAGCGGTACGCGAAGAACGCATATACGCGATCGACATATAGTTCGTAGACGCGCGAAAGGTCCAGCACGATCGTCACCGCGGCCGAGCCGCAGACAGACGTCGGAGCCTACATCACCAGTGACCGACCGCCTAGCGTCATGTTTTGACGTTTTCCGCGCGCTTTTTCGACAGTTCCGCGCTATCCTTCGTGTTGGTTCCCGCTCGACCACTCTCGGCGCCAGTCCGCTGGACCGATCAGTCCGATGCCACTTCAAGTCCGCCAGTCGCCGGAGCGTAGCTCTGCGACCCCACTCGCCCGCGACGGCCAAATAGGCGCCGTACGCCAACCAGGCCGCGCAGCGCCGCCGTCGCCGCGGCGCGACACCGAGACCGCGCCGCAACCATCGGTCTCGCTCGACGCGAGCGTCGCCGCGCACCGTCGCCGCTACGCGCGCGGCCGCGTCCGTCAAGCGCTGTTGGCCACCGCCGACGCCAGCGCGCTGCTGATCGCCATCGGCACGTCGGCCGTGGCCCTCGACTTCCCGCGGACGAACACGGTCGGGGCGTGGGCGATCCCGCTGATGCTGGTGGCGTGGATCGCCACCTTGCACGTCTACGGGCTGTACCCCCGGGTGCAGCGGTACGTCACGGCATCGACGTTGGACGAGATCCCGCGCTTCTTCCATGCGGCGTTGGTGGCGTTCGTCCTGAGCTGGATATTGCTCACCGCGCTCAGCGGAACCGGACTCGGCGAGCCGTTCGCCCTGGCGGCCGTGCTCACCCTGATCCTGACCCCGGCGCTTCGGGCGATCGCCCGCGCGCTCCATACCCGCGTACTCGGCCCCGAGCGCGTGCTGATGATCGGGCGCGGCTCGACGTCGGCGGCGGTCGAGCGCGCGCTCTCGGGCCGGCGCGACACCACCCTGGTCGGCCGTGCCGATCTGCCGCCGCACTGGCATCGCGAATCCCCGACGGCCGACGCGTCCACGCTCCGCGTCCTCGCCGATGCCGTCGCGACGCAGCACATCGACCGGCTGCTGCTGCCGACGCACGAGCTCTCCGACTCGGCCGTCGGCGAATTCCTGCACTGGAGCCGCCAGATCAACGTCAGCCTGACCGTCCTGCCGGAGCACTTCGACGTCGTGGGCATGGGGGCCTCGATCGACCAGTTGCAGGGCGCGTCGATGGTCTCGCTCCAGCCGCCGATGCTGTCGCGCACGTCGCGCGGGTTCAAGCGCTCGCTGGACATCGTCGGAGCGGCCGGCGGCCTGCTGATCCTGGCCCCGCTGATCGTCGCGACGGCGATCGCCGTGCGTCTGGATTCGTCGGGTCCGGTGCTCTTCCGACAAGAGCGCGTCGGTCGCGGCGGACGCACCTTCCAACTGCTCAAGTTCCGCACGATGGTGCCCGATGCCGACGCCCTGCTCGAGGGGCTGATGACCCGCAGCACCGATCCCAATTGGTTGCAGATCGAGGACGATCCGCGGGTCACGCGGGTGGGGCGGTTGCTCCGCGCTACCAGCCTGGACGAGCTGCCCCAGCTATGGAACGTGCTCGTCGGGCACATGAGCCTGGTCGGCCCCCGCCCCCTCTCCGTACGCGACGATGCGCGCGTCAACGGCTGGGCCCGGGGGCGCCTGGACATCACCCCCGGACTGACCGGCCTGTGGCAGGTCAGCGGACGCAAGTCCGTGCCGTTCGAGGAGATGGTCAAGCTCGACTACCTGTACGTCAACAACTGGTCCGTTTGGGGAGACGTGAAGCTGCTCTTGCTGACGCTGCCTGCGGTTGTTGCAGGGCGGGGCGCGCGTTAGCTCTGCTCGTTTGTCCGATGTCGACTTTGCTCGTCGCCAGCACCGGCGGCCACCTCGCTCAGCTACACGCTCTCTGGCCCCGCATACGGAATCACGCCGACGAGCGCGTGCTCTGGGTCACCTTCAACCAGCCGCAGAGTCGCTCGCTACTGCAGAACCAGCAAGTTGAGTACCTGCGGTATGTACCGCCGCGAGGAGCTCGCGAGATTGCGCTCAACGCCGCCCGTGCACGCCAGATCCTTGCGGAGTTCAAACCGTCCCGAGTCATCAGCACCGGGTCCGGAATTGCTCTAGCGGTGATGCCCGTCGCCCGTCTACATGGGATCCCCTGCCACTACATCGAGAGCGTCGCCAGAAGCACGGGCCCCTCGATGACAGGGAAGGTGCTGCGCGCCGTCCCGGGCGTGAGGACCTACTGCCAATACCCGAGCTGGGCAAGTGAGTCGTGGCCCTACATAGGTTCGATCTTCGATGACTTCGCTGCCAGTACGCCGATCCGCGACGCTCGACCGCTGCGCGTTCTCGTGACGCTCGGCACAATTCCGTACCAGTTCGATCGTCTGGTCAACCGACTACACGCGATAGTGCCCGAGAGCGCCGTGGTCACATGGCAGCTCGGCGCCAGCTACCGTCCCGGCCTACGCGCCCACCGGAACCTGTCCTACGCCGACCTCGCGTACGAGTGCCGCCAGGCCGACGTCATCGTCGCGCATGCTGGTGCAGGATCGGCCCTGATGGCTCTACAACAGGGCAAGGCCCCGGTCCTCGTTCCGCGGCTCAAGGAGCGAGGGGAGCACGTCGACGATCATCAGCGCATGGTGGCCGATCACCTCGCCGACCGCGACCTCGCGGTGGTCGTCGACGCGGACGAACTCACCGGCGATCACCTTGGCTGGGCCGCACAGCAGCGCGTCAGCCGAACGACGCATCGCCCCGAGATTCGGTTGTAGCTCGCGAACTCGCAATCTCGTAGACCGAAATCCGTCTCGCCCGTCGCGGGTCCGGCACGCAACCACGTCGCCTCCCACCGCCCCGCACGCACGCTAGCCCCGGGTCGATCGGGCAGCCTCGATGGCCTTGACTGCATCGGGGTAGAACGAAGCGTCCGGGCCAGCCCCGTTCGAGAAGCCCACGAGAGAAGCTTGGACCGCACGGACGGTCTCTGCGCGCTTTTCCATCCGTCGGCCGACGAGTGGAATCCGCCGAAGCGCCCGTGTCAGCGCCCCGATTCCCGCGAGGATCCGAAGCGCGACGCGCGTAAGGGACACCGGATCATTGGAGTAGGCCTCAAACTGCAGAATCGAGAGTAGGCCCCACGTCAAGTGCTTGACGTCGCTCACCCCGCTCGACGACGCCCCACCAGCATGGTCGACGGTGACCGCGGTCGTCGTACCGACGGGAATCCCGCGTTGTCCGCAGCGTCGAGACAGGTCGCGGTCCTCGCCGTACAGGAAGAACCGTTCATCGAAGCCTCCGACGCGAAGAAGATCTTCGCGACGAGCGAGCAGAGCGGCGCCAGACACCCACATCGGACCACGCCGCGGCAGAGCCCGCATCTGTGGCCACGAGATCTCTCGCGGCGTGAGGTACCCTCTCAGGAAGTACCGCCAGAGCCGCCGGCGCGAACTCGGAAGACGCGAGATCAGGTACGTCCCATGTTCGTGAGGGCGCGCCGACATGCGGCATCCCAAGAGCCCTACGCTCTGATTGCCGCTTCGAGCCGCCAGATCAGCCAAGACGCGCCGATCAACGGCCGTCACGATCGAATCCGGGTTCAGGAGCAACACCAACGAGCCGGTGGCCGCCGCGAATCCGATGTTCGCCCCCGTGCCAAACCCCACGTTGCCGTGACCCTGGATCAGGGTGACTCCCGTACTCGCCCGGGCGACGATGTCGCGCGTCGCATCCGTCGATGCGTTGTCTACCACGATCACCTCGGCGTCGGGCAGATGCGCTCGTACCGCCGCGATCGCTCGGTCGATGATCTCCGCAGAGTTGTAGCTCACGAAGACGACACTCAGCGTCGCTCCCGTTTCAACGTCGGCCATGGAACTCATGAAGCGCGTCGACCAAGGTACCGGTACTGGACTCGACCGAGAAGCGTTCCAACCATTTGCGCCGTGCGGGACCAACCGCGTCGTCGTCGATCACTGTTGCGCGAAGCACGCCCCGAGCGAGGTCCGCGGTGGAGTGCCCAGTAACGAGCTCGCCCGTGACTCCCGGGACCACCGCATCAGCGACACCAAGCGCCGACGAGAACGCAACGCTCGGAATCCCGCGTGCGGCCGCCTCGACAAGAACGTTCCCGAAGCCCTCGAGCGTCGACGGCAGAACGAGGCAGGTCGCGTCTGGAACCGCCGCCCACCAGGGCTCCTTCCACCCGACAAAGTCGACCGGAGCCGCCAACTCGTCTACTCGCCTCACGAGCGCCCCACGGGCTGGGCCGTCGCCAATCACCGTGCCACGCACCTCGTGGCCTTCTCGCTGGAGCAGCTCAACTGTCTCCACGAACATCGCCGGGCGTTTGACGTCCACAAGCCGTCCGACGAAGACCAGATGAAACGGCCGCCGTGTGAACGGGGCGCACCGCTTACCCAGGTCCGCGCCACAGTTTGCCCCGACAACCGGGTTCGGGACGACGGCGATCTGCTTCGCGTCCAGCCCGTACCCGCCAAGGAGATCTGCGGCCACTGGATGCGAGATCGCGACGACGCCGGAGGCCTGCGGGTAGAGCCACCTCGCCAACCGCCGCTTCGCGGTTCCCACCCGACCTTGGCGAGACAGAGCGGCACTCGTCATCGTCCGCTCCGATATGACAAACGGGACCCGCGAGGCGATGCCTAGGCGGAGCCCGACGAGCCCGGCGAGGTTCGCAAAGGTCATCATGCCCACGAGCACGTCGAGGTCGTCCCGGGCCGCGACCCTGCGCAGCCAGAAGGGAACGCCGATACCGCGGGCAAGACGCGAGCGGAAGGGAAATTGCGCGTCGCCGCGATGCGATGCATCCGGCACCCGCAGTTCTGGGCCGTAGCAGTACACCGTCACGTGGTGTCCTTGGCGACCCAGTTCATCCCGCCATTGTCGGACGACGAACTCCGCCCCCCCACCGTGCAGGG
Organism: Patulibacter sp.; assembly: GCA_015478825.1. GTDB lineage: Bacteria > Actinomycetota > Thermoleophilia > Solirubrobacterales > Solirubrobacteraceae > Patulibacter. The sequence continues at coordinate 14,565 of JADMKN010000135.1, forward strand.
CCGGCACGACGAATCCGATGCGCATGAAATTCCCTGATGTTGCCTGTGGGTGGTCGCTCAGCGTCACGTTCCTGGTACCCCGACGTGAGATGCGGAGGTCCGATCGACCAGAGACTGACTCCCGGAAGGCGGAGCCCCGTGTTCACTCCGCGACCCATCCGACGGAACCATGCGCGCAGCCGCCCCCAACAGGAACCCGACCATTACGATGCCGCTGACGTAGAACAGCGTACCTAGGGTGAGGATTGTGGCAAACACGTATACGGTCGATGCGAGACACGTGAACCAGAACCAGCTATCCGCGCTGAAATCGTCGAGGTGCGACCGCCGCAGTGCCACCCAAAACAGAAACACCACTGGAAAGTAGTAGACGAGGCTGCCAGCGACGCCGAGCAGCATCAAGCCGTTGATGATGCCGACGTCTGGATTACGAATCGATCCGGCTGGCACGTCGACGAAGTACCTATAGCCGGGATGCTGAAACCCCAAGCCGATCGGCCACGCATCCCCGAGACGCTGCAACATTGTCGCGGTGAGTCGCGTGCGGTACGCGATCGTGTCGTCCGACGCGGGCAGCGATTGGTCGCCGCCGAAGTTCGTCTGCAAACGCGAGGTCACCGCGCTCACAGGAGCCGAGCTCATCACGGCCGGCTCGATCACTACGCTCGCGGTGGCGACCAATACCACGACCAGGGCACCCGCGCGAAGGCGCCGACGAAAGGCCGACGCCCCAAAACCCCGCTGGGCCGCCCAGGGCAGAACGGCGATGAACGTACCGAGACCAACCCCAAGATACGCCGCTCGTGTCAACTGCATGACCACCGCAGCACCGGTCGCCGCCGCAACGAACGCCATCGCCTGCGCCATGCGCCCCCGATTCATCAACGCATAGGCCAGCGACCCAAAGAACACGACTGGAATCAGAACGCTCATGAATGTGTAGATCCTCGCGACCGAACCGACAGATCTCGTGATGTGTGCGTTGGCGGCCGTGGGAGGCACAAGCCCCAAGGCGGCGAGCACGAGCACCACCGCATAGAGCGCGGTGAGCCCCGCGACCACGCCCGCACAGCGCGTGACCGCGTTTCGATCGCGGAACAATAGTCCCGCTACCGGCGCAAGGAGCGCCAAATACACGATGTCCCGACCATAGCTCAATGCCATGCCGAGCGGCACGCCAGTCCACAGGGTGCGAACTAGAACAAGCGCCCAGATACAGCCGAACACGGCCGCCCAGAGGACAACGACCTGTTGGAGGGACCCGCCAGGGAACCGCACCCCGGAAAGCCATTGAGTGAGCGCGAACGCGACGATCGCGCCGAAGACGAGATCGGTCGCCTTGAATGCCCCGGGCAGCGCGAAGCCTTCGAGATTGACCCCGAGTACACCGTTCATCGCCGCGAGAAGCAGCAGCGCGGGGACGACGTATGACAAATGACGGCGGCCGAACCACGTCGCGCCCACCGCGAGGGCAGCCAGCGCCACCCACGCCGCGTAGCCGGCAGCCGCCACAACACCTACGCTGGCGGCTGCGACCAACCAAATCAGGGCTCCCGCCAATACCCGGCGAAGCGAAGCGTCGTTAGGCATGCTGCCCACCTGCACCCCGACCCGCCGCGAGATCCCGCACACGGAGCGCCCCGAATGCGATTGCCGCCGCGAAGTAGATCACGACCGCCGCCGCCGCTCGAAGCCGCCAGTCCAGGTCCGCGCCGAGCACCATGACGCCGGTCGCCAGGGCGATCGCCGGCACTGCCCGAACAAGCATACGAATATCAGGACGAATGGGCCCAAGAATAGTCCCGATGCGGCGCACTGCAAGCACGCCAACAATCAGTTCGGCCGCAATCGTGGCCACGGCCGGTGCCACCGCGCCAATTCGCGGGATCAACGCCACATTGATCGCAATCGCAGCCACACCCGCAAGCACAGCGTAGCTCATGAACCGCCGCTCGCCCCCAATGGCCAGAAGCGTATTGGTGAAGTTGACCGACAGGAATGTCACGACAGAGAGAACGACCAAATATGAGAACGGCTTTCCCGCACCGGCGAACTCTTCGCCAAACATGAATACCATCAGCTCGCTGGCAACAAACGGTCCCACGATCACCGCTGGCAGCAACAGCACCGCCCCCAGCACGGCGATCCGCTCGAGTTGCCCGCGCAGCCGCTCAGGACGACTCTTGTGCAGCGCGGCTGCGTGAGGAAACAACGTGCTAACCCACAGCAGCGTCAAGGCAATAGCTACCTGGGGCAGTTTGAGAGCCACGCCGTATTCGCCGACGGCACGGGTACTTCCGATGAAACCCAACAGGACCGTACCCATGGTCCAGTAGATCTGGGTCATGACCAGCGTGATCCCGAAAGGCACGCTGCTGACGACCCGAGTCTTCATTTGCTGCCACTTCACCGTGAGCTCTGGGCGACCGGCGCGCCGAACGACGCTCCACCAGCTCCCCATAGCCGTCAATGTGACTCCGGCGACGTTGAGCGCCGCGTAGCGAACGGCGCCGTCGAGGCCCTGCGTCACGAGCAGCACCGCCGCCACTCCGTAGAAGACTTGGCCAGCCAGTCTCCACAACGCCAGTGCTCTGACGGTTCGCAGCGCCTGCAGCGTCCACTCAAGCGTTGCAGCGTTCACAAACAGCATGAGACCCGCGATCGGCAGGAGACGCTCAAGATCGCGATTCTCCGCAGCGATCGTCGGTGCGAGCACCAAGAACACGCCGTACACGCTGCCTGCCAGGAGCACGCTTGTAACGACCACCTCCCCGCTGACGCGGCGCGCGGAGGCAGGATCCTGAGCCACGTCCCGCGTGGCCCGGGTTGCCATACCCAGACCGACGAACAGTCCAAAGTACGAGACGATGCTCGACGCCAAGTACCAGGCCCCGAGAGGCTCTGCGCCGATGCGGCGGGTCACGACGGCCAGCACGATGAAGCCGATTAGTTGGCCGGCGAGCGATGCACCTGCGAGCATGCCGAAACGTCCGGCAACCGCACGGAGTGCCAGCGACGGCTGCGCCCGTACGGCGTTAGCCGGGCGAGGGTCCGTCACGCTTGCGCTCAGGGTCGTAATGCGCGATGAACCGGTCGATATCGCGGCCGCCGAGATCCGATACTCGGTCCTGGATCTCTGCGGTCGACCACTCCCACCAGGCGATGCGCAGGAGCGCGGCCGTCGTGACCGGATCAAACCTCGGACGGATCACCCGTGCCGGCGATCCACCGACGATCATGTACGGTGGCACGTCCTTCGTCACCGTCGAATATGCCGCGACGACAGCTCCGTGGCCGATCGACACGCCACCCATGATGCGTGCCCCCCGGCCCACCCACACGTCGCTCCCAATCGTAACGTCGCCCTTGTTCGGAGCCCGTTCGATGTGCACGTCTGGAAGCCTGAGGATTTGGCGGAACGGGAAGGTCGACACCGTGTCGACGTGATGGTTCCCGCCAGGTAGGACCTCGACGTCGCGGGCGAGCGACGTCCAGTCGCCAATAACGACTCTTGCAGTGTCTCCGGCGTAGTAGTGCACCGTCGGGACGCTGTAGCTGTGACGGCCCATCACCAGCAATCCGCGGTCGATCAGCCACTCCGTGCTATGCCGACGGGGCGTGACCAAGCGGCGCTTCACAGGCCCGAGGACTGTTTTTACGCGAACGACCAGTTTACGAAGCGCGGTCGAGTCGACCCGAAATCTCATACGCGAATGGCGCGTCACGCGCGAGAGCCTTCGACGGCCGCAGGACTCCTGGGGTCCTTCCCGGATCCGGGTGCTTCGTAGCCGTAGTACTGCCGCTCCCGCTCATCCCGACCGTTGATGACGGCACCGAGCACCGGAGCTCTTAGGCGTTCGAGCTCGACGCCCAGATCGCGGGCCTCGTCCCGGGGCAGAATGCGAAGATTCGAAACAACAATCACGCCATCAACGGCGTTCAGCAGCGGTATGGCGTCCGAGACCACCGTGGCAGGCGGCGTGTCGACGATCACGAGGTCGTACGTCGATGTCAACCGCGTCAGGAGATCGCCCATCGCGCTGCTCTCGAGCAGGGCACTCGGGTTTGGCGGTGTCGCACCGGCAGCGATGAGATCGAGTCCTGCGCCGTCGGAGTCTCGGAACTCCACGCGTTGGATCGCATCGGCGTCGTCGAGGCGTTCGCTGATGAGCTCCGCTAGTCCGGGAACCCGACGGCAGCGCGTTCGATCAGCAAGGGTCGGGCGACGCAGGTCCGACTCGACGATCACTACGCGAGCACCCGCCTGCGCGTACGCGGCCGCCAAGTGCAGGGCAACGGTGCTCTTTCCCTCACCCGCATGGGCTGAGGTGATCAACAGCGACCGGATCTCCTTGTCGACGTTGAAATAGCGAAGCCTGGCCCGCAACAGCCGGAATCGCTCCGATACCGGCGACAACGAGCTGAGCCCAGGCTGCGCTTCCGCAAGCTCGGAGGATCGACTGATACTGGCCAGTATCGGCCAACCCGTCACGCTCTCGAACTCACTCTGGTCGCGGATACGGCGGTCGAACTGACTCCGCACGGCCGTGACCGCGCCCGCCAAGATCAATCCCAACAGGAACGCAAGTGCCGCAGAACGCTTTGGCTTCGGGGACGACGGTTCGGTCGGCACGCTCGCCGTCTGGACTACCTCGGCGTTGCCCAACTGCAACGTGAGCATGACCTGCAGCTGATCGTTCAGGGTACGCAAGGTCTCGGCACCAGGCACTGAAGACCCTTCGTCCTCGTCCCGCAACCGATCTCGGATCAGATTCGACGCCTCCCGGAGTTTCGCTCGGTCGGCGTTGCGCCGCGACTCCACGTACTCCTTGGCGAAGGTGTTGGCGACCTGCGCGGCTTCCTTCGGGTCATTGCTCTCCGCGGAAACCGTCACGATGCTCGACTCCCCTTGAGCGGCGATCGTCACCATGCGCGATATTTCCTGTGGCGAAAGCTCTCCGCTGAGGACTTCAGACGTCCGAACCGCCACGGAGCGCAGAGAGACCAACCGCACGTTGGTCGCTGCCTCCCGGTCCGGGTCGCGCGACGGTGCGGTGTAAGAACTGCCAAAAAGCTGCTGCGAGAAGTTGTACTCCCGGAACAACAGGGCGGAGGTCGAGGTGTACTTATTCGTCTGGCTGGTCGCGAGGACGTAGCCCATCGCCGCGGCCAGCAGAGGGAACGTTACGAAGAGGAGCCAGTTCTGACGCAGCGCCCGGAGCACGGGTGATGGGGTCGCGTCACCAGCGTTTCGTGGACGCTGCCAGCGGTCAATCGACGTCATACACCGTCGGGTGCCCGTGAAAAGCAGGTCGCATAGGCACATCGTATTCGCTCGACCTCAAGCCCGCTTTGCGCGTGAGGATCTTTGGCGGCCGTGTATACGCGAGCCGCCATTCGTCACGCGGCCGGCGCAACGCAGTGAAGGCCGCCAGCGAGATAGACGACGCGGCTCGGCGCCGCGAAACTGACGCGGATCTTTCGGCCCGTTCCGTAGCCGTCGAGAATTTTCCCGACTCACTGACTAGGCTGTCCACCGTGAACCGCGCACAGCGACTACCTGCTTGGAACGAGCACTTCGGGCACGCGAAAATCCAGCCCCTCGCCAGCACCGAGGGGGGCGAGCCTGAGCCGTTCGTCCTGCGGTACCTAGAGCGCGAGCGCGTAAGAATCGGCAAGCCTCGAAACGAAGTGCGGATCCTAGATTTGGGCTGCGGAAGAGGGCGGACCGTAGCCTGGCTCTGCGCCCACGAATGGAACGCGTGGGGCGCGGACGTGTCACCCGACTACCTCAGGCAGGGCACCGGGTACTTCGAGCGTACGGGCTTCGGAGCGGATCGTCTCCGCCTCATTTCCGACAGCCGAGACCTCCCGTTCGAGCCCAAGTCCTTCGACATCGTGATCTCCGACCAGGTCTTCGAGCACGTGGCCGACATCGACGCGGTCGCACAGGGTCTCCGCGGAGTCATGCGATACGGAGGTACGGGCGTGCATATTTTTCCCGCCGCTAAACGCCCCGTCGAGAGCCACATGCGATTGCCGTTCGTTCACTGGCTCCCAAAGGGCCGAGTTCGGCGACACGCCATCCGGGCTGCCCTCCGGCTGGGGCAGGGCGCGTCGTACTTCAGCGACTACTCGCTCGATGACCGGGCCGAGATATTCTGGCGATTCAGCGAGTCGGAAACCTACTATCGGAAGGCACATGAGATCCGGGCGACCTTCGACCGACACAGCATAGATTGTGACTTCGCCACCGCACCCAAGGACAAGCTCGCGATGCGTATGCCGCAAGTGCCATCGGCACTCATACCCCCAGCAGCGCTCATCTACCGGGTCTTCGGAGCGACCTACTTGGTGACGACAGCGCGAACCTAGTCGTGACCGACCCGTCCCTGTCAACCTGTGACGCTCACGTCGGAGTCGCATGGGCGGCGCGGGCCTATATCTTTCTCTGAATGACCGCCGCCCGCGAGCTCCGCGTCCTCTGCCTGACGAACATGTGGCCACGCGACGACCACGCGGGGTATGGTTCGTTTGTTCACAGCCAGATGGACTCAGTCGCTCGCCGCGGCGTTCGCGTCACTGTGAACGTCATCGATGGCCGGACCAACAAGCTGGCGTACTTGGGCGCGGCATTGCGCTTCATCGGTCGCAACTGGCGTTCGCAACCGTACGACCTAATTCATGCACATACCGGTCACTGTGGAGTCGTGGCGTCGCTGCAGCGGCGCACCCCAGTTGTCGTCTCCTATGTGGGGTACGACCTCTACGGGACCCCGGTCGACGAAAGCGGCCGGATCAGCCGTAAGAGCGCCCTCGAAGCATGGCTCTTCCGGCGACTCCCTCGTGTTGTGTCGGGGACCATCACGAAGTCACGCCGGATGGAGCAACTCCTACCCACCCACGCGCAGGGTGGCAATCTCGTCCTGCCCAACGGCGTCGATCGCGCGCGGTTCCGACCCGTCCCGAAGGATGAAGCACGTGGTCGGCTCGGATGGCCTCGCGAGACCCCGATCGCCCTGTTCGCCGCAAATCCGACGAACCCGCGTAAGCGCTACGACGTTGCGTCCGAAGCCGTAGCTGTGTGCCAGAAATCCGTTCCGGGCATCGAGCTTCGCGTCTGCTGGGGCGTCGATCCCGTGGACGTTCCCCTCCTCATGAGCGCGGCCGACGTGTTGGTACACCCCTCAATCGCCGAAGGCTCTCCAAACGTGGTGAAGGAAGCGCTTGCGTGCGACCTTCCGGTGATCGCCACCGACGTCGGAGACGTCCCCGAGCTGCTCGCCGGGGTCAGGAACTGCCACGTGACCGAGCGAACGCCGGCCGCATTCGCCGAAGCGATCCGCGAGGTCCTCCGCAGTGGGGACCGGAGCGACGGTAGGGCGAAGACATCGCCGCTCTCGATCGAGAACGTAGCCGACGAGCTGGTGCGCTTCTACGCGCGGCATTCGCCCCGCGGCTAACGCACCGCACACCGTCCGCTCGTTGCTACGAGCGGACGGTGCGGCCGTTGTGGGCTGGGGCGAGCTGCCGCAGCCACTCGAACTCCTCGGCGATGCCCTGCTCGACTGAGGTCGATGGTTCGAAGAACAGATCGCGTCGCGCTTTACTGGTGTCAGCGCCCGTGTCGCGGACGTCGCCGAGCTGCACCCCGCTATATGACACGTCGAGCGCCCGTCCCGCAACGTTCTCGATGATCTCGATCACCCGTCGGAGCGAGACGCGTGTCCCACCGCCGACGTTGTAAGAGCCGCCCAGCTCGACCGTGTTGATCGCCGCAGCGCGGGTGGCCGCGACGATATCTGTCACGAACGTGAAATCACGGGTCTGGCGACCATCCCCGAAAATGCGGATTTCGGACTCGTCGATGGCTGCCTGGCAGAAGATGTTGAATGCCATGTCAGGCCGCTGACGCGGTCCGAAGACCGTGAAGT
>JADMKN010000136.1 GCA_015478825.1 Patulibacter sp.
CGCGGGCCGGCGGCAGCGCGCGGAGCAGCGAGCTCTCGTCGGCCTCCCACGCCCCGAGCACCCGCCGGGCGAAGCGGCCTTCCAGCGCGAGCAGCGCCGCGGCGCCGAAGATCGCGTCGCGGCCCAGCGCCAGGTCCTGCTGGGCGAGACCGCCGGCCAGGTCGACCGCGGCGATGCTCTCGTGGACCGCGTCGGCCTCGACGTGCTCGTCGTAGAAGTCGGTGGCCTGGACGCTCGCGTATCCGAGCCGTCGGAGCCCGGCGGCGTAGCGGCGGCTCGGGACCGACGACGTCATCTCGGTGAGCGCGAGATGGCCGGCGCACGCTCCGCGGAGCCGCCGGTGGAGGCCGAACATCGAGGCCAGGTTGACGGTGGCTAGCGTCGTACCGGGCAGCAGGTCGACGTAGGCGCCGTAGTCGCCGTCCAGGTCCAGCTCGCGCATCATCGTCGCGTAGAGGTCGGCGTGGATCCGGTCGGGCTTGCCGCCACCGTACTCGTCGACCTGGATCTCGACCATGGCGGCCTTCGGCCGACCCCACAGGCGGGGGAGCGCGAACGAGTGGGGGTCGGCTTCCTTGAGCTGGTAGGCCGACCGGTGGACGATCAGCTCGCGGAGCTGGTCGACGGTCGCCTTGCGCTCGACGAACGACGAGACCGCCGGAGCGTCGTCCCCGCGGATCAGCTCCGCGAGCGCCAGGTCCATGCCCTGGGGGTCGGCCTCGGGCGTCGCGACGACGAGCTGCCGGACGGCCAGCTCGAAGGCCCGCTCGAGCACGCAACGGACCGACAACAGCGTCGGATCCCACTCCCACGCGTCGGCGACGCCCTCGATCCCCCGGTAGTGCAGCTCGTAGCAGAGGTACAGCGCGAGCTGCAGGTCGTCGTCGCCGGCCGGGTCGGGGCCGAGGCCGTCGAGGCTCGGCGGGTGGAGCCGGCGGTGGGCGGTCGCGGGAGAGCGCTGCAGGGCGGCGATCAGCTCTTCGGTGACCGGGCCACGAGGTTGGGGGAGCGGGCACGTGGGCATGACCGACGCGTACCCGAAACCGCCACCGGCATACCGTGGTCGCCCCGCCGGCCGAGCCCCGGCACGGATACGGCGCGTCCGTTCCGGGTAAGCAAGGGACGTCCGCCCCCTGACATGAGGTCCCCTCCGCATGGCCCCCGATCCCTCGCTCGCGTCCGTCGCCGTTCCCGCTGCCCTTCCCGGGGAGCGCGTTTCCGGATCCCGACGCTCGCTGTTGCGTCTTCCCGCGGTCTACCGTCCTGACCACGACTCGCTGCTGCTGGCCGAGACGGTGGCGGCCGAGGACATCGTGGGCGCCCGGGTCATGGATCTCTGCACCGGCTCCGGGGTCGTGGCGGTCGCGGCCGCCCGGGCGGGGGCCGAGGAAGTGGTCGCGATCGACGTCTCGCGACGAGCGGTGCTGTCGGCGCGTCTCAACCTGCTGGCCGCCGGTCCGCGGACGATCGTCCGCCGGGGCGACCTGTTCGCGGCCGATCCGGGCGGGATGTACGACCTGATCGTCAGCAACCCGCCGTACGTCCCGTCCGAGGACGAGGAGCTGCCGACCCGGGGGCCCGCTCGGGCCTGGGACGGAGGCACGGACGGACGGGCGATCGTCGACCGGATCTGCCGTGAGGCGCCGAGGCGCCTGCGGCCGGGCGGGCGGATGCTGATGGTCCACAGCGAGCTCACCAACCACCGCCGGACGATCGAGATGCTCGAGCGCGAAGGTCTCGAGGCGTCGGTCGTCGCCCGGCGCGACATCCCCTTCGGTCCGGTGATGGAGAGCCGGGAGACGTGGCTGCGCGACACCCGGCTGATCGCCGACGGCCCGCGCGTCGAGCAGATCGTCGTGGTCCGTGCGACCGTGCCCGCGTCCGGAGACGTGCTCGACGGATCGCCGCGATGAGCGACCCGGATCCGGTGGTGATCGTTCCGTACCGCAACGGTCCGCTGATCGTCCGCGGACCGATCGAGATCCGGGATCAGGAGGGCAATCCGATCGATCCCGGGCGGTCGCCCGTAGCCCTCTGCCGCTGCGGGCGGTCCCGGATCCGCCCGTTCTGCGACGGGACCCACGCGTCGAGCCGGTTTCGCGCTCCCAGTGGGCGCGAGTCGCGTCCCTGAGCGAGCAGGCGGTTCCGCGGACGGCGCCCGAACGCCTCAGGGCTCTCAGGGCTAGGCGTCGCTCGGACCCGCGTCGGGGACCAGCAACTCGCCGAGCACGAAGATCTCGATGGCGTAGTCGGGCTGGGTGTGGTTGGTGCTCATGAACGCCTCGACGCGGCGGCCGACCAGCGCTTCGACGGCTCGGCAGAGATCGTCGCGCATCGCGTCCTGGAAGGTCCGGCGGATCCGGAGCACCTCGTCCTCGCGCTGCCGTTCGACCAGGACGCGTTCGCCCTTGGTCAGCGTGTCTTCCAGAATCACCATGATCACGTCCTGATCGATGATCGTCCGCGCACGGGTCGCTCCGCGACCGGTGTACTCCTGCATGGTCTGGACGACCAGGTCGGCGAGGACGGACTTCAGGCTCTGGCCACCGTGAGCACGCGTATGGGGCACGGTCCTCCTCCTTTGTCCTCCCCGGGAACGTTTCTGCGCCGATCGGGGGAAGGCGAAAGGCGAACGACGCAGGAAACGCTCCGGCGAGCTCCCGGATCGGGTTCTCGCGGCGGTTCGTGGCCGCCATTCTCGCAGATCCGACGGCCTGTCTGGAAACGGTCGCGAGACGGATGGGCGAAAAGCACCATCGCTAGTGAGTGGGGTGGTAGGATTGGCACGTGCCGGTTGTCGTTCGGCTTCGTTGAACGGTGACGCCCGTCCTTCCGGGCCGAGCCGAGAATCGAAGCCCACGGTGTAGTGGTCCTTTGGGCAGCAGGCATGACTCAGTGAGTAGTGGCGCGACCCGTGTGGTATTTCCGCGTGTGTCGACCAGTCTCCCGTCATGCCCCCCCCGACCAGAGGTCTCCCCCATGGGTTCTTTCCTGCCCGCACCCGCGGCCCGCGATCTCGCCCTGTTGCGGCGGTATCACCAGTACGGCGACCGTTCCGCCCGCGAGCTGCTCGCCAGTCGGGGCATGCCGCTGGTTCGCTCGATCGTCCGGCGTTACCGCCACAGCGGCGAGCCTGCCGAGGACCTGCTCCAGGTCGGCGCGATGGGCCTGGTCAAGGCGATCGACGGCTTCGACATCCACCGCGGTAGCAACTTCGTCAGCTATGCCGCGCCGAGCATCAGTGGAGAGTTGAAACGTCACTTCCGCGACCACACGTGGCACGCCCACGTTCCGCGCGCCATGCAGGAGCTCAATGCGCGGGTTCGGCAGGCCCAGCAGGACCTGGAGTCGGCCGACCACCACGAGCCGGCGATCGAGGAGATCGCGCAGCGACTGGACGAATCCCTGACGCAGGTCCGAGCCGCGATGGCCGTCACCGGCGCCCACCGGGCCCAGTCGATCGACCAGCCGGCGCCGGACGGCTCGTCGCTGGCGTCGAAGCTGGGCACGGTCGACCGCGAGCTCGAACTGGTGGAGGTCCGTGAGTTGGTCCGGCAGTGCATCGGAGTGCTGGACGAGCGGCAGCGCAAGGTGGTCTGGATGCGGTTCTTCGAGGACCGGTTGCAGCGCGAGATCGCCCACGAGATCGGTGTCTCGCAGATGCAGGTCTCCCGCGTCCTGACGACGTCGTTCGAGCGGATGCGCGAGTTCGCGCAGGGGCGCGAGGCCGCCGGCGGCCGGCGGCACGCCGCGGCGCTGAACTAGGCGTGGTCGGGGACGCGGGAGACCTGCATCTGCGAGACACCGATCTCGTGGGCGATC
>JADMKN010000137.1 GCA_015478825.1 Patulibacter sp.
GGCAGCAGCGCGGCGACCGACCCCGCCACCGGCTGCCCGGCCGACACCGTCTCGGCGGCGATCGAGGCGGTCACCGCCGGCAACTGGGACCGCCAGCCGTTCATCACCACGATCCTCGGCGAGTCCCACGGCGCTCCGTCGTGGGCCAGCTCCTGGTCGCTCTGGATCGACAACGACTACGGCAACCTCGGCGCCTGCAGTCAGCCGGTCGCCGCGGGGGACCACATCCTGGTCCAGGCGACGAAGTCGGGCCCGGGTCCCGACTACCTCCCGGACTCGAAGCCCGTCGAGCTGATCGCCCCGGCGGTCGTGGACGACGGCGTGGCGTTCAACGTCACGGTGAAGGAGTGGGCGCCGGTCACGACCAACGCGATGCCGGTCCCGGCGAGCGTGCAGAGCAACGGCGTCGGCTATGTCGTCTCGGACGGCGTGGCCACCAGCACCACGACCGGCTCGACCGGCGTCGCGTCGCTGACCCTGACCGGCAGCGGGCCGACGACGATCAAGGCGACGAGCACGGACCCGGACAACTGGGGCCGCTCGATCGACGTGCCGATCTGCGTCGAGGACGGCACCGGTAGCTGCTGAGCCGGTCACGTGGTCCCGCTCGCCCGTCGGGTGAGCGGGACGCGGACCCCCGATCGGCCTCTCGATCGCTTCTGGCGATCGAGGAGTCGATCGAGGGGGCTGGAGGCCGCTTCCGCGGTACCTCGCCCGCGGCCCTCGGTCGAGGGGACGATCGGTGTGGTCCCGGCTCGTGCCGGCACGCCGGGCCCGGAGCCGGCACCCGTAGAATGGTCGGTCGGCCCCCACGGGCCCAGAACCGATGTCTTCCTCGCTCCGCCCGCTCCTCCGCCACCTCGCCGACGAACCCACCGGGGCACGGATCGCCCGGGAGGGCGGCCGGGTCTTCGTCGCCACCTCGATGCGCCCGTTCGTGGTCGCCGGGGCGCTCGACGGCGTCGACGGCGCGATCGGGCTCGGCCGCCCGGCGCTGGTGGTCGCCGCCGACGACAAGGCCGCGCGCGAGCTGGCCCGCGACCTGCGCGCCTGGCTGTATCCCCGGCCGGTCCGCTTCTACCCGTCGCGCGGGGTCGCCTACGAGTCGCAGCTCGACCCGCCCGCCCATCTGGTCGGGATGCGGGTCGCCGCGCTCGACGCGCTGCTCGCCCACGCCAACGGTGATCGCCCCGAGGATGAGCCGCCCGTGGTGGTGGCCTCGGCGGTCGCGCTGTCGGAGACCGTCCCCGACCCCGAGCTGCGGCCCCACGGGTTCCTGCTGAAGGTCGGCGAGCTGCTGGACCTCGACGACTGCGCGATCGACCTGACCGGCTGCGGCTACGAGCGGGTCGACCAGGTCAGCGACCGCGGCCAGTTCGCGGTCCGTGGCGGGATCCTCGACGTCTTTCCGGCGACCGAGGACAACCCCGTCCGGGTCGATCTGTTCGACGTCGAGATCGAGTCGATCCGCTCGTTCTCGGTCTTCACCCAGCGCTCGCTCGGCGAGCTGGAATCGGTCGAGATCGCTCCGGCCGCCGAGCTCGCGGCCGAGTACCGCGAGTCGGCCGAGATCGCCGCCGCGCTGCGCAGTGACGAGGGCAGGAAGCCGGCCGCCGGTGAGCCGCACGACCATCTCGACGTCGCCAGCCTGCTGCCGGTCGATCGCTTCGGCACGTTCCTCGACCTGGTGCCGAAGGACGCCGTCGTGGTGCTGGTCGCCGACGAGGAGATCGGCCCGGCGCTCCACGACCAGTGGGAGGACGTCACCGCGGCGTTCCACGACGAGGACGCCGGCCACCTCTACGTCAAGCCCGACGTGGTGCTGAAGGAGCTGAACGACCGCGCCGAACTGCGGATCGCCAGCCTGCTGCAGGACCAGGACCTGCAGCTCCACGCCCAGTCGGGCGACCTGGCCGCCCGCAACCTGGCGGCGGCCGAGACCGAGCTCGAGAAGCTGCTGCGGTCGGACTACCGGACCGTCGTCACCTGGCGCCGCCAGGGCGACGGCGACCGCGCCGCCTACAACCTGTCGCGGGTCCGCGCCCAGTGGGTCGGCGAGGGCGACTTCGACCGCGAGCGCGCCGGCTTCGTGATCGCCGACCTGCGGCACGGCTTCATCGCCGCCGGGATGCAGCTCGCGGTGCTGCCCGACCACCGCCTGATGCGGCGGCGCAAGACCGAGGCGGACGACGAGTCGCGGCGGCGCAGCGGCCGCAAGAACGCGCTGCGCAGCTTCGCCGACCTCCGGACCGGCGACTACGTCGTCCACGAGGACCACGGGATCGCCCGGTTCAACGGGTTCGACACGAAGACCGTCGGCGGGGTCACGCGCGACTACCTGAAGCTGCAGTACGACGGCGACGACAAGGTCTTCGTCCCGGTCGACCAGCTCGCCAAGATCACCCGCTACGTGACCGGCGGGTCGGGGCACCCGACGCTGTCGAAGCTCGGCGGCAAGGGCTGGGAGACGATCAAGACCCGTGCGCGCAAGGCCGCGCACGAGATGGCCGGCGAGCTGATCAACCTCTACGCCGAGCGTCGCGCCCGGCGGGGCCACGCGTTCCCGCCCGACGGCGAGCTGGTCGAGGAGTTCGAGTCCAAGTTCCCGTACAAGGAGACCGTCGACCAGCTCGACGCGATCGACGCGGTCAAGGCGGACATGGAATCCGAGCGGCCGATGGACCGGCTGATCTGCGGCGACGTCGGCTTCGGCAAGACCGAGGTCGCGCTGCGCGCCGCGGTCAAGGCGGCCGCCGACGGCAAGCAGGTGCTGATCCTCGCGCCGACGACGATCCTCGCCCAGCAGCACTACGGCAACTTCGCCGAGCGGATGCGCGACCTGCCGCTGACCGTCGACCACGTCTCGCGGTTCCGTTCGGCTCCCGAGCAGCGCGCGGTGGTCAAGGCGTTCAACGCCGGCCAGGTCGACGTGCTGATCGGCACCCACCGGATCCTCGGCCGCGACGTCACCGGTCGCGACCTCGGCCTGATCGTCGTCGACGAGGAGCAGCGGTTCGGCGTCAAGCAGAAGGAGCTGCTGCGCCAGCTCAAGCTCAAGGTCGACGTGATCGCGATGTCGGCCACGCCGATCCCGCGCACGCTGCAGATGTCGCTGGCGGGGCTGCGCGACATCTCCACGATCGAGACCGCGCCCGAGGGCCGGCGCCCGGTCAAGACCTACGTCGGCGAGTACGACGAGCAGCTCGTCCGCCAGGCGCTGCGCCGCGAGAAGGACCGCGGCGGCCAGACGTTCTTCCTGCACAACCGGGTCGAGACGATCGACGAGACCGCCAGCCGGCTGCGCGGGCTCTGCCCCGACATGAGCTTCGAGGTCGCCCACGGCCAGATGAGCGACCAGCAGCTCGAGGACCACATGATGCGGTTCCTCCGGGGCGAGGCCGACGTCCTGGTCTCGACGTCGATCATCGAGTCGGGGATCGACATCCCGCAGGCCAACACGCTGATCGTCGATCGCTCGGACCTGTTCGGCCTGAGCCAGCTCTACCAGATCCGCGGACGCGTCGGACGCGGCCGCGAGCGCGGCTACGCCTACCTGCTGTACCCCTCGGCGGCGGCGCTCACCGAGGACGCGATGCACCGGCTGACGGCGCTCGCCGACTACACCGAGCTGGGCTCGGGCTTCCAGATCGCGATGCGCGACCTGGAGCTGCGCGGCGCCGGCAACCTGCTCGGCGACGAGCAGTCCGGGCACGTCGCGGCGCTGGGCTTCGAGCTGTACATGTCGATGCTCGAGGAGGCCGTGGTCGAAGGTGCGCGCAAGCGCCTCCGCCCCATCGTGATG
>JADMKN010000138.1 GCA_015478825.1 Patulibacter sp.
CCGACCGTCGGGATGCGCGCGGGCGACCGCCTCGGCGGGGCTGCGCGCCGAGCGGTTCGGTTGGGCCGACCGCGACCCGCGGCCGGGCGTCCGACGTCGCGGCCGGACGCTCGTCGGCACCGGCGTCGCGAGCGCCACCTATCCCGCGGCGCGCAGCCCCGCCGAGGCGGTCGCCCGCGCGCATCCCGACGGTCGGTTCGAGATCGGCGTCGGCGCATCGGACATCGGCACCGGCGCCCGCACGGTGCTCGGCCAGATCGCCGCCGACGCGCTCGGGGTCGACGCGGATCTGGTCGACGTGCACGTCGGCGACAGCGCGCTCCCGGACGGTCCGGTGGCGGGCGACTCCGCCGGCACGGCCTCGTGGGGCTCGGCGGTCCACGGCGCGTGCCGGGCGCTGCGCGAGCGCCTGCCCGCCGACGCTCCGGCCCCGAGCGCGCCGGTCGAGGCGCTCTGGGACACCACCGACGAGATCGAGGCGCAGGACGACTGGTCGCGCCACGCCTTCGGCGCGCACTTCGCCGAGGTCGAAGTCGACGTCGACACCGGCGAGATCCGCGTGTCGCGTCTGCTCGGCGTCTTCGCCTGCGGGCGGATCCTCAACCCGCGCACGGCGCGCTCGCAGTTCGTCGGCGGCCTGATCATGGGGATCGGCATGGCGCTGCTGGAGGAGTCGACGACCGACGAGCGCTACGGCGACGTCCTCAACCACGACCTGGCGCAGTACCACGTGCCGGTCAACGCGGACGTGCTGGACGTCCAGGCGACCTGGATCGAGGAGGACGACCGCCACCTCAACCCGATGGGCGCCAAGGGGATCGGCGAGATCGGGATCGTCGGCAGCCCCGCTGCGATCGGCAACGCGGTGCATCACGCGACCGGCGTGCGCTTCCGCGAGCTGCCGCTGCGTCCCGACCGGGTGCTGCGGGCGTTGCAGGGTTGACCCACGGTGACGGCCGCCTCCGTCACCGCAGGTCAGTGACGACCGGTCGGCTCAGCCGACGACCGCGACGTAGAACCGCTTGCGCGTGCCGGGACTGGTCGGCGAGCCGTCGCTGTTGCGCGGGCTGACGACGAGATGGTTCTGGTTGTTCGTGCCGGCGGGGGCGCAGACGACGACGCCGCTGATGCCGCAGCGGGTCGCGCTGATCTCGCCGGCGAACTCGGGGTTGTTGTCGGCACCGGGCGCGCGGCCACTGGTCACGCCGTCGCCGTTCTGGTCGGTCTGGTTCTGCAGGGCGATCGTGGCGGTGATGCCCTTGTTCGTCAGGTCCTGACCGGCATCGATGTAGACGTTGTCGGTCGCCCCGGCCGGGTTGCCGACGTAGCCGGACGCGACGGTGAAGCCGCCGGACTGCGACTCGATCTGGCCCTGGTCGTTGACGATCGCCCAACGGGTCGGCGGGCTCTTGGCGAGCGCCGCGGCGACGGCCTTGTCGACGGCCTCGTCGACCGCCTTCTTGACCAGATCGGCGGCATTGTGACCGTCCACGCGGTCGGCGTTGAGGCCGGCGGCGACGCCCGTGGCGTTGGTGACGAACGGGACAGCGGCGTCCCCGCCCTTGCCGACGCTGATGTTGCCGCCGAGTAGGCCGTTGGTCGCCTGGAACTCGAACGCCAGGCCGCTCGACAGGTTGTTCGCCCGGACACAGGGGTTCTTGCGGTCGGTCGGAGACGTCTTGGCCGTCGAGCGACAACCGTAGATCGCGCCGCCGCCGGTCGAGGTCAGGTTGGACTGCCGCGTCGAGTAGCCGCCCTTGTTGCCGGACGTCGCCGCGGTGCGGCCGATGACCTCGGTCTCCTTGTTGGCGGAGTTGCGCTCGCCGAGCGTCAGATTGCCGCCGGTGGCGGCGTAGCCGAGCGGCGCGATGCCGAAGGCGATGATGCCCGTCCCGATGATCACGGCTCGCGTACGCCCGCGCCCGCCCCGCGGCACCAAGCGGCGCAGCCCCCGGCGGTCGGTCGGCGTCTCGTGCTGTTCGTTCTCGTGCGACATGTCGCTCCCTCGGTCCCTGGTCGGCGCGGGCGAGCCCGGTCGACCGTTGTCGGATACGGGTGAGAACGGCGAGGCGGACCGAATGGATGCATGCCGACCGCGAGTGCGGTCGCGCCTCGCATGCGCCGTTCGGGTACTACGGTGCGGCGGATGAGTCGTTCGGTCTCTACCCCGATCGAGGTCTGGAAGGGCCACGGCACGCGGTACCACTCGTCGCTCCACCGTCGCGACGGCGTGACCGTGCGGCTCGAGGGCGGCAGCTACAACAAGCTCGGCGGCCCGGTCCGTCGGATCCCGCACGACATCGTCCATCGGACCGTCGAGCACCACTTCGGCGTCGACGCGGGACTGTGGGGCGTCCTGGCGGGCGGCGGCACCGTCCAGAACGCGAGTTTCGTCGAGGGTCGGCTGCCGCCGAACGCTCTCCGCCGGGCGACCGCGATGACCGATCGCGTCGGCGAGTCGCTGCGTCAGGCCGAGGTGCTCGTCCGCGCCGTCGCCGACCTCTCGCTCGAAGGTCGTCCCTACGACCTCGACGGCCTGCGGACCGCCTGCGGCGACCGCTGGTGGCTCCCGGCGATCACCGCGGACGCCCTGCGCACCGTCCAGGACGAACTGCAGGACGCGGCGTGCCGGTGGGACGCCCTCGCCGCCGGCGAGGCGTTCGCGATGACCTGGTCGCTCGCTCCGTCGGGGCAGATGACGGGCGGGTAGCGGCTCGCGTCCCAGGCTATTCCCCGAGGACGACTTTCTCGTCGTCGAAGACCACCCGCAGCTCGCGCGGTCTACCGCGCCCAGACGTCCAGATCGACCGCCGGCAGCATCCCGTTGGTGCACGTCGGGTGGCGCCAGTGGCCCGGCGGGGGCTGGCGGACCGGTGCGCGTTGCGCGACGACCATCCCGGTGCGGACATCGCCACGAGGGCGACGGGCTTCGAACCCGGCGTTGCAGAGCGCATGGCGTGCGTCGCGGAAGCGCAAGCCGACAACGTTCGGCGGCGGACGGTCAGGGACGGCGAACGCCCGACCGGTCCAGCGCTTGCGGCGATCGTCGTCGACCGGCTCGAAGGCGTCTCCGGGGTCGTACCTCGGATCGAGTTTTCGCCGCTTGCCGACCACGGCGCGGCCGACGATCGGGCGGTCGAGGCGTAGCGCGAATCGCTCGCCGGGCATGAGCATGAGGATGCACACCCCACCGCCGCCCCGGGACGCCAGGACGCGGGAGTCGATCACCACCCGGTCCGGTTGCGACTCGTCGGCGGTGACCTTCGTTCTCTCGCAGGCGCCGTGGCTCGAACCCCGGACGACCAACGTGCGCCCTCCGTCCCGGACCCCGAGCAGCGACCAGGCTGCCTGTTCGGCATCTTCTCCGGTGTTCGCCCCGACCCAGAGCCCCAGCACGCCGCTGAACCCCGCGACCAGCGGAAGCACCATGAGGGCCAGGACGATCCGTATACGGTGCCCGCCCATCGGCCGAACCCTAGCCGGCGGCAGTCGGCCCCGTCGCAGACCAGCGGAGCGGGATGCCGGTCAACGCGACCAGGTCCGCGGACGGCGGCGTCCGCGCGCGCCTACCCGGGTGCCCGCGTCCTCGACCGACACGTTCCGCGGCGGCGACGGCAACCGGTCGGCGTTGTAGTCCTCGACGAGCGCCGCGACGGTGTCCTGGGAGCAGGCCTTGTTGGTGCCGATGAAGCCGCTCGGGCCGCGCTTGATCCAGCCGACCACGTAGGTCCCCGGCCGCGCGCCGCCGCAGGCGGGGTCGACGACGCGACCTTCGTCGTTGGGGACCGTTCCGGTGGCGTCGTCGAACGGCAGGCCGGCGACCGGTAGGCCGCGGTAGCCGATCGAGGCGACGACCAGACCGGCGGCGATCCGCTGGTGCTCGGATCCAGCGCCCGCGAACGTCACCCCGCTCACCGCCTCCTCGCCATGAACCTCCACGGCCGACAACCCGAAGCGCAACGTGATCCGCCGTCCGGACCGCGCCGGCGGCCCCAGGCTGCGCAGCAGCTCGGCCTTCGGATCGTCGTCCGGCAGGCCGGTCAGCTCGGCCGGGTCGACGCCCACCGTCACGCCGGGCGTGGAAGTCAGGCCGACCAGCTCGGGCAGGGTGAACGCGGCGTGCTCTGGACCGCGGCGGCCGACCACCACGACCTCCTCGATCCGGCTCTCCCGCAGCGCGGCCAGCGCGGCTGGGGCGATCTCGGTGTCCTCCAACGACTTCGGGTCGGCCGTCAGGATCCTGGCGATGTCGAGCGCGACGTTGCCGTTGCCGACGACGACGGCCCGGCGGTGCGTCAGGACGACCGTGCGGTCGGCGTGGTCGGGGTGGCCGTTGTACCAGCCGACCAGCTCGGTGGCCGACAACACACCGGGTGCGTCCGATCCCGGCACGTCGAGCCGCCGGTCCGCCGCCGCGCCGACCGCGTAGATCACCGCGTGGTGGGTCTCGCGCAGCTCGGCGTCGGTGACGTCCCGGCCGACCTCGACCCCCAGGTGCATCGTCAGCCCGGGGTGGCGGCGGATCGCGTCGAGCTGGCGGCTGACCCGGCGGGTGCGCCGGTGGTCGGGCGCCACGCCCGACCGGACCAAGCCGTCGGGGACCGGCAGCCGCTCGTAGACCGACACCCGCGCGCCGGGGATCGTCAGCAGCTCCTCGGCCGCGTACATCGCGGCCGGTCCCGATCCGACGATCGCGACGCGCAGCGGTTGGCCGCGGTCCCGGACCCGCAGCGGCGGCCGGACCGGCGCCAGCAGCGCGCGCTTGCGCGGCGTTCGGTGGTACGCCGCGTTGATCAGCGCGAACGCCCGCTCGTGATCGTCGAGCTGACGGTGCGGCTTGATCGCGTCGACGGGGCACGCGCTCACGCACGCCCCGCA
Organism: Patulibacter sp.; assembly: GCA_015478825.1. Lineage (GTDB taxonomy): Bacteria > Actinomycetota > Thermoleophilia > Solirubrobacterales > Solirubrobacteraceae > Patulibacter. The sequence continues at coordinate 4,879 of JADMKN010000138.1, forward strand.
GTCGACGCACGCCACGGGGTCGACGTGCAGCATCTCGGCCAGCTCGAACGCCGGATCGTCCGGGGTCGGCTGGATGCAGTTGACCGGGCAGGCGAAGACGCACGAGCCGTCGCCGACGCAGGACTGGGTGACGACGTGGGGCATCAGCGATTCCCGCGCGTTGCGGTGACGATCACGGGATCAGGGCACCAGCTCGGCGCGACGGTCGGGCTGACCGCGGTAGCTCGACGGCTCGCCGTCGATCCCCATCCGCCGCCAGACCCGGCGACTGACGCGGTTCATCAGCCCGGTCTCGGTCGCCAGCGCGCGCATGTCGCCGAAGTACGAGGCCATGATCGCCTGCGACTGCGGACTGCGCCAGAACGCTTCGCGGAAGACGTCGTCCGGGATCGCAAAGCGCTTCTGGAACGCGCGCGGCGGGGTCATGATCTCGCCGGCCAGCCAGCGCATGATCACCGGGAACGAGACCGAGACGATCGCCCGCTGGACGCGACCGAGCCGCGGCAGTCGCAGCCGCAGGAACGCGTCGGCGAACGAGATGTGGCGGGCCTCCTCGGCGATGTGGATCTCCATCGTCCGCAGGACCGCCGGCGGCATCGGAACGCCTTCGCGCAGCAGGGCCTTCTGGTAGTGGTCGATCGGCTCCTCGCCGCCGAGGATCCCGATCATCAGGATCACCGGCAGGTAGCCGCCGGCCAGCCCGATCACCGGCGACGCGGCGCGGAACAGCGGGCGCATGCCCGGCACGTCGGTCCCGCTGCGGTTGACCAGCTCCTGGAACATCTGGATGTGGTTGCACTCCTCCGTCATCTCGTGGAGGCAGTAGCGGAACTCGGGCGACCCGTTGGGCAGGTTCATCGCGTAGTGCATGAGCCCGCGGATCAGGATGCTCTCGAAGGCGCCGCCGACCTTCATCGCGTTCATCATCCGCCAGCGGCCGATCTCGATCCGGCGCTCGGGGGACTGGCCCTGGTACCAGGCGGTGGCGCCGAGCGGATCGAGCGTGGGCGACAGCTCCCAGCGCGGATCCCGCTGGTCGACGGCCATCTCGGGCGCGTCCCAGGCGATGTCCTCGTAGGGATCGAAGTGCACGTGCACCGAGCCCTCCGACAGCGTGTGCAGCATGGCCTCGTAGGCGTCCTTGTCCGCGGCGCTGGTCCGCGATGCCGTGGTGGTGCTCATCCCTGCCCCCTGCGTGGTGGTGTTCGCTCCGACGTGAAGCTACGCCACCGTAGCAAAGGATTCCCCGGCTGGCTACGGGTCCGTAGGATGCGTACGGCGTGTGGTGCCTCGCGGCGACCTGTTGAGGTTGTGCTCGTACTGCGGGCAGAACGTCAACAGGTCGCCGTGGCGGTCGGTCCGGGCGCCGGGCCACTTCGAAGGAGGCTCGCGGGCGGCTGTCCAAGTCTGAAACCTGATCGGGTCAGCCGAGAATCACTCGCATTGGAACACCTCGCCGTGAGTCTGGCGTGGCCGCGGGGCCGCGAATAGCTTGGGCCGATCGGGTCCGCGAGGTGCGTTGCCTCTCGGCGGCTGAGGGTGGAGCGGACAGGAGCGTGACCAACATGGAAACTCCCGGCAGTCCGTGGGAGCTATCGACGTTCTCGATCGGATCGAGCGGGGCCGGTCGACCATCGCGAGGTGGTGGTGCTGCGGACGAGCGTGCGCTCACGGAGAAGCACCGCGTGCTTCAGGCGGTGCTCAGTATCACCTCGGCCAGTGGATACGGGGCGCTCTCGGTGTCGGAGATCATCCGGACGTCGGGAGTCTCTCGGCGCGGGTTCAACGCCTGGTTCGCGGGCCCCGAGGACGCCTTCGTCGCCGCGCACGACCAGTGCATGGGCCAGCTCGTCGATGCGGTCCGGGCGGCGATCGACGCCGACGGGGTGCCCGAGCACCAGCTCCGGCGCGGACTGCAGGCGGCCATCGAGTACGTGGTGGCCGACCCCGCCCGAGCCGACGCCGTCCTGCTCGAAGTGCACGCGGCCGGCCATCGCGCCCAGCGCAGCCAGGAGGCGGCCGTCCAGGAGCTGGTCGCCGAGGCGCACGCCGTGCTGGTCCGGTTCGGGCTCGAGGAGCCGGTCGCGCGGCGGTTGGCGCCGCTCGGGATCGGCGCCGTTCGCGAGGCGATCCGTACGCGGATGACTCGCGGCGAGCTGCACACGCTGCCCGGTGTCGTCGGCGAGTTGGCGGACGCGGCGTTCCCGCTGCGCTCGCTCGATCCGTCGGACTGCCGACCCGGGGCGACGTCGATGCCGGTGCTCGCCGCCTGAAGAGCGTACGCATGTGCTCTGAGTCACATATACTGGCGCTTCCCGCACGGCGGGGGTGATGTTGCGTGTCCTCTTCCACGAAATACGCCGTACTGGGTTTGGTGGCGCGCCGCCCAACCTACGGGTACGCGCTGATGCAGCAGCTCCGGCGCTGGTCGATCGATCCCGCCACCGTCCGCAGCTCTTCGGTCTACACCGCGCTGTCGCGGCTCGAGGACGAAGAGCTGATCGAGGTTCGTGGTCCCGCCGCGGCGAAGGGCACGGACCGGCAGCCGCGGATGACCTACGGCGCGACGCCGGCGGGCGAGGAGCGGCTCGACGCCTGGTTGGCCACTACGCCGGGCAGCTACGACGAGCTGCGGCTGCGGATCGCGCTGGCGCGTCCGGCTGACGTCGATCACCTGATCGCCTACGCGCTGTCGGCCGAGCGTGAGTGCCTCGAGCGCCTGCAGCGCTACGACGCGCCCGCTCTGGACCCCGGGGCGCCCCGCTCGTGGGAGGCGCTCTGCGGATCGATCCTGGTCCAGCTCGACACGATCGAGCTGGCGAGTCGCGCCCGCTGGCTGCAGGACGCCCGCGTCGAGCTGGAGGCGTTGCGCGGGCGGGCCGAGCGACGGAGCGGATCATGAGCGCGCTGCTGCAGTTCGAATCGGTGAGCAAGCGCCACTGGCGCGGCCATCGCGCGGTCGACGTGCTGGTCGACGCGGACCTGGAGCTCGACACCGGGCAGATCGGCGCGGTCTGGGGTGGACGCGGCGCGGGGAAGACGACGCTGCTCGAGCTGGCCGCCGGACTCCAGGAGCCGGACGCCGGCCGGGTGTTGTTCGACGGGCGCGACATCGCGTCGTTGTCACGACGCGAGGCCGGGGCGCTGCTCCACACCGCGATCGGCATCGCCACCCGGGTCGGGCCGTCGAGCCGCGAGCTGTCGATGAAGGACTGGACGGCGATGGCGCTGCTCGATCGCGTGAGCTGGCGCGAGGGGCAGCGGCGCGCTCATCGGGTGCTCGAGCGGGTCGGCGCGGCCGACATCGTCGACGAATCGTGGGACGACCTGTCGGACGGCGAGCGGACGCTGGCGTCGATCGCTCGCGCGATCGTGCGCGAGCCGCGGCTGCTGCTGGTCGACGATCCCAGCGCGGGCCTCGGGCTGCTCCAGCGCGGGGAGATCATGGGGCTGCTGCGCTCGATCGCCGGCGAGGCCGGGATCTCGGTGCTGATGACCGCCGCCGAGGCGACCGAGATCCAGGGCGCCCAGGCGATCTGGTCGTTGGCCGGGGGGCGCTTGACCGGGGGGAGCCCGCGCGTGGCGACCGTGGTGGACTTCCCGGTCCGCGGCGCCCGGCAGGGTTGATGAGCGTCGCGCCTGCACCCGCGCCGGTGGCGCTCGAGCTGCGTGAGCTCGTCAAGCACTACGTCAGCGGGAGCGAGACCGTTCGCGCGGTCGACGGCGTCTCGCTGGAGATCGCGGCCGGCGAGCTGGTGGCGTTGTTCGGGCCGAGCGGCTCGGGCAAGTCCACGCTGCTGATGATGGCCGCGGCGGTGCTGCGACCCGACCGCGGCAGCGTGTTGGTCCGCGGGCGCAACGTCTCGGAGCTCTCCGAGCGCGAGGCGGCCGACTACCGGATGCACGAGCTCGGCTTCGTGCGTCAGTCCGTCGATCTGCTCGGCGGGGCCACGGCCCTGGACAACGCGGCGATGAAGCTGCTGGGCACCGGCACCGGCGTCCGCAAGGCCCGCCGCGAGATGGCGCCGTTGCTGGAGGCGCTGGGGCTGGGGTCGCGACTCGCCCACCGGCCGGATCAGCTTTCGATGGGCGAGCGTCAGCGGGTGATGATCGCCCGCGCGCTGTCGACCGGTCCGAGCGTGCTGCTGGCCGACGAGCCGACCGGGAGCCTGGACAGTCACCGCAAGCACGAGACGCTGGGGCTGCTGCGGGACGTGACCAAGGACCGGGCGATCGGGACCCTGCTCGTGACCCACGACGCACAGGCCGCGGGATACGCCGACCGGGTCTTCACTCTCGAGGACGGCGTGTTGCACGATCGCCTGCCGCAGGACGCTCCGACGCCCCGGTGAGACGCCGCCCCGCAGACCACCCACTGCCGGCCCCGAACCGACGGTGGCTGCTCAACGTGCTGGTGCTCTACCGGGTGCGCCTGCGTCACCGGTGGCTGCAGGAGCTGCTGGCGGTCGCCGGGATCGCCGCGGGCGTCGCGCTGCTCTACGCCTCGCTCGTCGCGAGCACGAGCCTGTCCGGGCCGGTCGAGCGACTGAACGCCGGGTTGGTCGGCAACAGCCAGCTACAGCTCGTCTCCCGCACCCCCGCGGGCGTGCCCGACACCGTCGTCCCACGAATCCAGGCGCTGGACGGCGTGCGGATCGCGGCCCCGATCCTGCAGGTCGAGGTCAACGTGATCGGACCGCGCGGCGAGCGGCCGGTCTCGGCGTTCGGGGCCGACCCCCGGACCGTACGACTGCGCGGCCCGCTGCTGGAGGGCTTCACCCCGGCCGAGGCGGCCGAGCAGGAGACCGTCGGCCTGCCCGCGCCGATCGCCCGCGGGATCGGCGTGCGGTTCGGCGACGACGCGCGGATGCAGATCGCCGGTCGCTCGGTCCGCGTGCCGATCGCGGTGATGAGCCAGGAGGACCTCGGCGACCTCGAGGACACGGCGATCGCGATCGTCCCGCTGCCCTACATGCAGAAGCTGGCCCGCCGACCGGACCGGATCACGCGGGTGCTGGTGGAGGCCGAGCCCGGCGCCGTGGCCGAGGTCCGCGCCGAGATGCAGGCGCTGGCGGGCGACCGGATGGACGTGCGGAGCTCGACCTACGAGGCCAACCTGTTCGCGGCCGCCGCCGAGCCGACCAACCAGGCCACGACGATCTCCAGCGTCGTCAGCGCGCTGATCGGGTTCCTTTTCGCGTTCTGCGCGATCCTCGTCACCGTCGCGAGTCGTCGCGCGCTGGCCACTGATCTGCGACTGGACGGGTACCGCCCGTCGCAGGTGATCCGGATCCTGCTGTTCGACGCGCTGGTCCTCGGCGGCGTCGCGGTGGTGATCGGCCTGGTGCTCGGCGACCTGCTGTCGCGCCGCGGGTTCGGCTCGGACGTGAGCTTCCTGGCCGGGGCGTTCCCGATGGGCGACAGCCGCACCGTCACGGTGTCGAGCGTCGTGATCGCCGCGGCCGGGGGGATGCTGGCCGCGGCCCTGGGCGTGCTCGCGCCGCTGCGCCGGGTGATCTTCGACCGGGTCCCGCACCGCGACGTGGCCGACCTCGATGCCGTCGGCCGGGCTCGTCGACGCGCGTCCCTGCTCGGCCTGGCACTGCTCGCGTTCGCCGTCGCGGTGACGATCGTGGCGCCGGGGATCGCCTTGGCCGGCCTGATCGCGCTGGTGCTCGCCCTGATCCTGCTGCTGCCCGCCGTGATCAGCGGCGTGATCGTCGGTCTGGCGTGGCTGAGCGGTCGGCGCGGTCGCTCGATCGTCGCGGTCGAGCTGGCGCTGCCCCAGCTCCGAGCCCAGGACTGGCGCGCCCGGTCGCTCGCGATCGCCACGACCGGAGCGATCGCGGTCTTCGGCGCAGTCGCCCTGGAGGGGGCCCGCACCAACCTGCAGGCCGGACTCGACCAGGTCAGCGTGGAGCTCAACGGGGCGTCCGACCTGTGGGTCTCGCCGAGCGGTCCCGGCGGCCTGCTCGCGACGACGCCCTTCCCGGACACCCAGGCCGAGAAGATCGAGGCGGTGCCCGGCGTCGCCTCGCTGCGCGGGTACCGCTCCGGGTTCCTCGACGTCGTCGACCGCCGCGTCTGGGTGCTGGCGCCGTCGCCGGGGCCCACCGTCCCGGTGCCGGCGTCGCAGATCGTCGAGGGCGACGTCGAGACGACCACCCGGCGCCTGGAGGCGGGCGGCTGGGCCACGCTCTCCCGCGCGGTCAGCGACGCGCTCGAGGTCGGCATCGGCGACACGTTCGTGCTGCCCTCGTCCCGGCCGCTCCCGCTCCGCGTGGCGGCGATCACCACCAACCTCGGCTGGTCCGGTGGCGCGATCGCGGTGGCGCCCAGCGACTACCGCCGGGGATGGCGGACCGATGACATCAGCGCCTACAACGTCCAGGTCGTCCCGGACGCCGCCCCGGTGGCGGTGGCTGCCCGGGTCCGGGCGGCGCTGGGATCCCGCACCGCGTTGCGGGTCGAGACCGCCGCGGAGCGTGCCGAGCGCCAGCAGGTCTCGGCGCGGTCGGGTCTGACGCGGCTGTCGCAGATCTCGTCGCTGACGCTGGTCGTCGCGGTCTTCGCGATGGCGGCCGCGATGGCGGCGTTGCTGTGGCAGCGGCGCGCGTCGGTGGCGCGACAGAAGCTCGACGGCCACTCGACGGGGGTGATGTGGCGCTCGCTGGCCGTCGAGAGCGGAACCCTGTTCATCAGCGGCTGCCTGGCGGGCGCCGTCTTCGCGCTGCTCGGCCAGGTGCTGTTCAGCCGTGGCCTCGAGACGATCAGCGGATTCCCGGTGATCGCGCACGTGCAGGGCCAGGTCGCGGTGGTCAGCTTCGGCCTGGTCGTCGCGGTGGCTCTGTTGGTCGTCGCCGTTCCTGGGTACTTTGTGGCTCGTGTCCGACCCTCGCTGCGAATCAGTGACTAGGACCGTCCGCGCACTCCAGATCCGCCGGGCGGACCTGCTGTCCGGCCCCGCGCCGTGGTCGCCGCGGCAGCTCACGGCGCTCGGCGTCGCCGTTGGTCAGCAGCTCGGCGGCGGACTGCGCCGGGTCAGCGACGATGTCGCGCGGTGGCAGCTCCGGGCGCAGCTCATCCCGGACCCCGTCCTGCGGCAGGGCGCGCTCGTCGCGCTGCACGAGAAGCGCTCGTACGTCAACGGGGCGGCCCTGTTCGCCACGGTGGCCGCCGGCGACGGCCGACCGGCGGTCCAGCGGTTGCTGGTCACGTTCCAGGTGATGGCCAACTACCTCGACACGGTCAGCGAGCGCACGATCGCCGCCGCGACCGAGAGCGGGCACCTGATGCGCGCCGTCGTCGACGCGGTCGACCCGGCGTCGCCGGTCAGCGACCGCTACTACGCGGGTCTGGCGCACCACGACGACGGCGGGTACCTGGCGGAGCTCGTCGCCGACTGCCGGCGCGACTGCGCGGCGCTCCCGCGGTACGCGGCCGCCCGCGATCTGCTGGTCCGCGAAGCCGAGCGCGTCCGCGCGCTGGAGATCGCCCACGATCCCGACGCCTCCCGCCGCGACGCCCGGCTCCGCGCGTTCGCCCAGGACGAGTACGGCGCCAGCGACGACCTCGAATGGTTCGAGCACGCCGCCGGAGCCGCGTCGGCGATGACGGTGATCGTGCTGCTGGCGCTCGCCGGACGTCCTCCCGACCAGGGCGCCCTGCCGGGCGACGCCGATCGCGAGCTGATGGCGGCGGCCGCGGCCTACCGCTGGACGGCGGCGCTCTCGACGATGCTCGACAGCTACGTCGATCGGGCCGAGGACCTGGCGTCGGGTGACTGGAGCATGGTCGGGTACTACGCCTCGCCGGAGGCCGCCCCGGCGCGGATCGCGATGGTGATCGAGCGGAGCATGCGCGAGGTCCGGCGGCTACGTGAGGGTGAGCGGCACGCCGTGATCGTCGGCGCGATGATCGCGATGTTCCTGTCCCGCGACAGCGCGCGCGACCGCGAGCTGCGCGATTGCAGCCGCGACCTGGCGCGTTCCGGCGGAGCGCTGACCCGGACCCTGGTCCCGGCGTTGCGGACCTGGCGCACGGCGTACCGCCTGCGCGCGCTCTAGCGCTGCTTCGGTCCCGCCTCGGCGCGGATCGCCTCGAGCGCGCCGCGGGCGTCCTGCAGCCAGCGGCTGCGTGCCGCCAACTCGGTGGTGTCGAGCGATCCGAGGATCGCGCCGCAGAGGGCTTCCCACGGCTGACGCTGGACCGTCGCAGCGTCGAGCGACGGGACTTCCAGATCCTGCATCAGGTCCAGGCACTCGCGCTCGGCGGTGATCACGAAGTGGATCAGGGTGTCGATGTCCTGGGGACGAGCCAGCGCGATCCGGATCCGCAGCTCCTCGTACGAGGCCGGCTTGCTCTCGAACCAGCGGTCCAGGCGCGCCTCGCCGGCGGGCGTCGCGGCGTAGGTGATCCGTGGTTGGCGCTCGCTGGCGGTGGCCGGAGCGGACCCGCGTTGCTCGATCAGCCGTTCGCGCTCCAGCCGGGTGAGAGCGGTGTAGACCGACGACGTGCGCACCGTCGATGGGTCTATCGCCCAGTTGCGGAGCTGCTGCATCAGGGCGTAGCCGTACGTTGGTTGACGTGCGATCAGGCCAAGAACTGCATATTTCGTGGGTACGGACACTGCGTGAGCACCACTATCGCCGTCGGACAGTGGATACGAGCATATGGCACAGCCGGCACGGCTGTAAACCGAACGCTGTGCGTGACGCTGCTCAGCCCCGCGGCGAACGGCGCGGGCAGGGCGCGTAGGCGACCGCGGTGCGCCGAGGCGCGTCGCGGAATCGCAGCTCGGCCCAGAACCGGAATCCGCGCTTCGGGCACGACCGGGGAATCGGGATCGACGCGGGCTGGTAGCGCACGTCGTAGCCGTTGTCGCGCCGTGTGTAGACGATCGAGGGGCTGCCGATGGTCAGCGACATGCGGGTGATCGCGGTGGTCGCGTCGAGCGGCATCGCCGGCAACGGCGGGGTGCGGATCTGGATCCCGATCCCGTACGGACGCGGCGCGTCGAACAGCGTTCCGGAGTACAGCAACTGCGTGGCGACCGGGTGGCGGCTCTCGACGATCGTGACCAGCCCCGGGTCGGAGGACTGGTTGGCCCCCGCGTAGAGCCCGACCGACCCCTCGGCGGTGATCACCTCGTCGGTGCTGAAGCGCAGCTCGGCGCGCGCCGAGCCGGTGGCGATCAGCGCGTTGCCCGGGCAGGTCACCGGGGTCGGGGTCGAGACCATCACCTCGGCGAACCGCTCGCGCGCGACGCTGCACTCGTCCAGGCCCAGCCCGCTCAGCGCCAGGTCGAGCGCGCTGGGGGTGTAGACCCGTAGCTGCGTCATCGTGGCGTCCAGCCGCTTGGGGTTGATCGCGATCCGCAGCGACAGCGACCCGTTGCCGCCCCGGCGGGCCTCGGACCCGAGCTTGGCCGTGAACGAGATCGGCGACGGCCGCTTCTTCGCCTTCGTGGTGGCCGCGGACGTCACGGCCGGCGCGACCAGCGGGGCGGCCACGGCGGCGAGCGCACCGGCGAGCGCGCCGGTGCGAAGGACCCTGCGGAGTGGTTGCTGGCTGGTCAATAGGTCAGCGACCCGACGGCCCGGATGCTCGCCGACCAGTTGGACCGGTTGACGACGCCGGTGAAGCGACCGTTGCCCTTGGCCTTGCGGTAGCGCCCGGTCCCGCCGGACATCTTCGCGGTCCCTTCGAAGAACGGCTTCATCCCGCCCGATCGGGCCTTGCCCTTGATCCGGATGTGCAGCTTGCCGTGCTTCGACTTGACCGTCACGGTGCCGTCCAGGGTCAGGCCCTTCAGGCGGATCCGCGAGTAGGCGGGACCCGACACCGTGCCGGTCACCTTGCCGCGGTGGCGGAACATCGTGCCGCTCTTCTTCTGCAGCCGGAGCGACGCGTTCTCGGTTGCCTTGAGGGTCTTCGCGGACGTCGCCGACGGGCCGGCGGGTCCCGAGAGGACGAGCAACGCGGCGACGACGAGGGCCGCCGCGGCCCGGGGTAGCGCCCGGCGGCGTGGGGACGTGGTGCTCTCCATCGCTACCGACCGTACCACCGTACGAAGCCGCGTGTTCTGGGTCGATCCTCGCCGTGAAATGGCTCAATTCAAAGGTTCCGGCGAGGAATAGTCAACCCACTGGACGGCTGGTTGTATCGCTCCACTGCGGGCCATAGGCCTAGGTCGGTATCCCCGTGTGCAGACGGTGCGCCGTACGCACCCCGGGGGACCGCAGGAAAACGAAGGGGAGAGCGTGTGTTGCGAGAACAGTTGAACCGCCGTAGAGGCGGGCGATCGGTCGATCGTCCGACCGAGCCAGACCGAGCAGCCCTCGGTCGCCGTGCCGCCGGAGTCGCCGCGGCCACCATCGGGAGCGCAGTACTCATGCTTGGCGGGGGAGCGTCCTCAGCCGTCGCGGCCGACAACTGCGCCAACGCCGAGTTCCGGGTCGGGCCGTCGGCCCTGCTGCCGGACTGTCGGGCGTACGAGCTGGTGACGCCGGCGGAGAAGACGGCCTACACGTTGACCGTCCCGGGTAGTCCCTTGATCTTTCCGTCGGAGAGTGGAGATCAGGCCCTCTTTATGACGCTCACGCCCCTGCCGGGGGCACTCAACGGTCACATCAGCACCTTCGTGGGAACACGCGAGACGGACGGCTGGAAGCCCCGCCCGATGACCCCCGCGATCTGCAGCACCGACCAGAGCGGCTTTCCTCAGGTCGGAGACTCGTGGACCTCAAAGGGCTGGTCGCTGGACTTTAGCGTCAGCGTTCCCCAGGCGGCGGAGACCAACAACTGCGACCCGAACGACCACGACGGAGCGGATCTCTACCGGTTCGACGGCACCAGCACGACGTGGCTGTCGCACAACGGTGTCCCCAAGACGTCTACGGCTACCGCTGCGCTGCAAGCGACCAGCGCCGACGCTAGCCACGTGGTGTTCTCGACACCCGAAGCGCTTGTGATGCCGTTGGAAATCGGCCGGGCGTTCGGCCAGGGGCTCTATGAACGAGTCGGCGACCAGTTGCGGGTGGTCGGCCTGAAGGCCGATGGCTCGCTGATCAACCCGTGCGGTGCGCGAATCGCGGGTGATGGGGGCAGCAACGGAGACACCATCGGAACGATTTCCGGCGACGGTCGGGTGATCTTCTTCAACAGCGGCGTTAACAACGGTGTCGCGGGATGCTCGACGGTGACCGACGACGCCGGTCAGTTGTACGCCCGGATCGACGGCAGTCGCACGGCAATGATCTCTGCGTCGCAGCGGACGGTCGCGGATACGCGGCGCCAGCCGGAGTTGATGGGCGCGAGCCGCGACGGTCGGACGGCGTACTTCATGAGTACGGAGATGCTGACCGACGACGCGACGACGGGAGGTGGGTTGTACGCGTACGATCTGGGTCCGGTCGTCGACGGCACGGCGACCAGCGGCACGTTGCGGTTCCTGACCCCGGCGCTGACCGCGGCGGCGGCCAACATCCAAGGCCGGCAGCTGGCGGGGATGTCCGACGATGGTTCGCGCATCTACTTCGTGGCCAACGGGGTGCTGGCTCCGGGTGCGCCCGCCAGTGGCAGAAAGCTGTATGCGTACGACCGCGGCCAGATCCGCCTCGTGGGGCCGTACGTTGGAAACAACTTCAACCCTGCCGTGTCGGTCAGTGTGAGCGCCGATGGGTCGAAGGCCGTCGGCCTACACCGTCCGGCGGGGTACACGACCGACCAGGTCTTCCTTTACGATTTGGCCGACTTGTCGGTGACCTGCGTGTCGTGCGTCGCGGGGGTCACCCCCGCCGGCCACGCGTCGCTGCAGAGCCAGCTTAGGCGCCCTGCGGACCTCGCACCGCGGAGGAACGTGACCAACGACGGCATGGTGTTCTTCGAGTCCGTCGACCGGCTCGTCGCGCGGGACACGAACGACAAATCGGATGTCTACCGCTATGCGAACGGTGAGCTGCGGCTGATCTCCGGGGGGACCGGCTCGATGGGTTCGTTCCTGGCCGGGGCGACCGCGTCCGGTCGCGACGTCTTCTTCGTCACGAACGACTCGCTGTTGCCGGAGGACTTCGATAACGGCGATCAGGATCTGTACGTCGCACGGATCGGCGGCGGATTCTCCCAGCCGACCGGCGATGAAGCGCCTTGCGTGGGCGACGCGTGCCAGGGCGGTGTCGACGGGACGCCGGGCGTGTTGCTCCCGGGCACGGCGGGATTCGTTGGTGCGGGGAACATCCCCGCTCCGCCGGCCCAGAAGAAGGGCGACTCAGCGTCGACGAAGGTCTCTCTGGTCAAGGGCAGCCGTACCGTCCGTGGTAGTTCGGGGCATGTGCGGGTGCGCGTGTCGGGTGAGGGCACGGTTCGGACGTCAGGTTCGGGTCTGCGGCGCAGCTCCCGGACGGTGAAGCGGTCGGGGACGGCATATCGGATTCCGGTGCGGCTGTCGTCGCGTGCGAAGCGGACGTTGAACCGTCGTGGTCGTGTGCAGGTGCGGGTGACGGTGCGGTTCACGCCGGAGGCGGGCAAGACGCGCTCGACGCGGGTGCGGATGACGTTCCGCAAGGCCAAGTCGTCGTCGCGTTCGAAAGAGTCGAGGTCGGGTGAGCGGGCGGTGTCCGTTGCCGTGGCTTCGGACGGGAAGGGCGGGCGATGAGGATGTCGTTGCGCTTCAAGCAGGGTGACGGAGTGACGGAGGCCGCGATGGGCCGTGAGATGGCGGTCGGTTCGACCGGTGCGCGCCGCTTGGCGGTTGCGTTGCTGGTGTTGTTGGCCAGCGCGGTTGTGGTGCTGGGGAGCGTCTCGCAGGCCCGCGCCGCGTTCGGGTTCGCCCCGGGCAGCGTGAGCGCGGAGACCAACAAGGCAAACGCCGGAGGCACGATCCTCGGGCCGGAGACCCAGGCCGGAGCAGTGCCGTTCCAGGCGACGACGAGCTTCGAGCTGAACTCGACGACGACGCCGCCGTCGGGAGGCACCGCGAACTGGGTCACGTTGCCCGACGAGAACGTCAAGGACATCCAGGTTGACCTGCCGGTTGGGTTTGTCGGCGATCCAAACGCGACGCCGAAATGCCCGCGGTCAGCTATGACGATCGCCCCAAGTGGGGCAGACTTCTGCCCGCATTCGACGCAGGTCGGGACGGTTAAGCTGACCTTCGGGGAGAAGGGGGGGTCGCCGGCCGAGGCGGGAAGTACCATCGGTCATCAGTACCCGGTCTACAACATGGTGCCGCGCGAAGGCGACCTAGCGGACTTTGCGTTCGTCGTGTTCGCCTTCGGAGGGACCCACGTGATCGGTGGAGTGCGCGCGAACGACCACGGCGTACGCACGACGATTAGCGATATCAGCACGGCGTTCCCGCTAATCCGGACCGAGATGACCCTGTGGGGCGTTCCGGCGGATCAGCGACACGATGCGGACCGCGGGAGAATGTGCTTCGCGATCTCAGGCTTCCCTGTTTGCAGCAATTTGGGGGGAGAATCCAGCGGCGCCGCCCCCCGGGCCTTCCTGCGCAACCCCTCGGTCTGCGATGGCACCCAGCCGCGCACGGAGTTCAAGGCCCGCTCGTGGCAGAACAGGTCGGTGTGGCAGGAGACGTTCGCCCTCTCCCCGCCCGTCACAGGCTGCGACAAGCTGACGTTCACGCCGGCGGCCGAGGTCAAGCCGGACACGAGCACGCCGGATGCTCCGACGGGGTTGAGCGTCGACCTGAAGCTGCCGCAGAACGACGATCCGAACGGGATCGGGACGCCGCCGATGAAGAAGGCCGTCGTCACGCTGCCGCCCGGGATGTCGATCAATCCGGGTGGGGCCGCGGGGCTGACCGCGTGCACCGATCCGGCGTTGCAGTTGGGTAGCGACGACCCGGTCACCTGCCCGGAGTCGTCGAAGATCGGTGACGTCGAAGCGACGACGCCGGTGCTCGACGAGACGCTGAAGGGCGGCGTCTACATCCGGTCGCAGAACTCGTTCGATCCCGAGTCGGGCGAGATGTTCCGGATCGCGCTGGTGCTCGAGAACAAGGAGCGCGGTCTGTCGATCCGGCTGCCCGGCTCGATCCGCGTCGACAAGGTGACCGGTCAACTCGTCACGACGTTCGACAACAACCCGCAGATGCCGGTCGACCGGGTCAAGCTGCGGTTCAAGTCGGGCTCGCGGGCGCCGTTGGCGATGCCCCAGGCCTGCGGTCCCCACATGATCAGCACCGAGCTGACCTCGTGGGCCGGCCAGTCGGTCAACCTGAACTCGACGTTCCAGGTCGACTGCATCCCCGGGATGCTCGGGTTCGCGCCCGGGTTCACCGCGGGCTCGGCGATGCCGGTCGCGGGGGCGCACTCGCCGTTCGCGGTCTCGATCGTCAAGCCGGACCTGCAGCACGCGCTCAACGGCGTGCGGATGGAGCTGCCGGAAGGTCTGCTGGCCAACCTGAAGGGCCGTCTCGGCACCCAGGTCGGCACGGTGATGGCCTACTCCGGACCGGGCGCGACGCCGTACCCGATGCCGGGGCGGGTCTACCTGGAAGGCGCCTACGCTGACGCGCCGTTCAGCCTGCGGGTCGTCGTTCCGGCGGTCGCCGGACCGTTCAACCTGGGCGAGGTCGTGGTCCGCCAGCGGATCTACGTCGATCGCAAGGACGCGCACGTGACGATCGTGAGCGATCCGCTGCCCACCATCGTCACGGGCGTGCCGGTGCGGTTGCAGCGGCTGGACGTCAGCGTCGACGCGCCGGGCTTCATGGTCAACCCGACCTCGTGCGCGCCGAAGACGATCCACGGGCTGCTGAGCTCGGCGGCCGGGCAGAACGCGCACGTCACGACCCGGTTCCAGGTCGGCGACTGCGCGTCCAAGGAGCTCGATCCGAAGCTCGAGATGACGTTCACCGACAAGAAGGAGCTGAAGAAGAACAAGCACCCCGGCGTCCTGGCCAACCTGGGCGCGGTGCCCGGCAACGCCAACCTCAAGAAGGTCGAGGTGGCGCTGCCGCTGGCAGTCGCGCTGGATCCCGCCAACGCCAAGGAGCTGTGCCCGCCGGAGGGTCCGGGCCGGGGCATCTGCCCGGCGGACTCGATCATCGGGCACGCCAAGGCGACGACGCCGCTGCTGGACGTTCCCGTCGAGGGGCCGGTCTACTTCGTCAAGGGCACCCGGACGACCGAGAGCGGTCGCACGGTCGCCACGCTGCCGAAGCTGTACATCCGGCTCGCGGGGCAGGGCGTGCTGATGGACCTGCACGCCGATTCGTCGGTGACCGGTCCGATCGGCAAGCAGAAGCTGGTGACGACGTTCAAGGAGCTGCCGGACGTCGCGCTCGACGACTTCACGTTGAAGATCAACGGGGGCGCGAACGGCGTGTTGAAGGCGACGTCGGATATCTGCGGCGCCAACACCAACACGAAGATCGAGTACACCGGCCACACCAACCGGGTCAGCAAGCGGGCGATCACGGCTGACGTCGAGGACTGCGGTCCGCAGATCGCGTCGACCTCGCACACCAGCTCGCACCTCGCGGTGCGGGTCGGCGGAATCGGGGCCGGCACGGTGACCCTGACCGGCAAGCGGATCGCGTCGGGCTCGCGGACGATCCGCCGGGCCAACGCCGCGACGGTCCGCGGTCGGCTCGAGCTGACGTCCAGCCAGCAGCGCCTGCTGAAGCAGGGCCGCACGGTGAAGACGTCGATCCGGGTGCGGTTCAAGCCCAAGAAGGGCAAGACGGTCAACCTGCGCAAGACGGTCAGCATCAAGGGCGTCAAGCGCAACGACGACTGATCACCGGCTGTCCCAGCCCGTCCCGGTCGCGTGCTCGCGGCCGGGACGCGGTGATCGGGAGTTGACGAGAAGGACCCGAAGGGCCGGCCGAAGGGTCGGCCCTTTGGGGTTCGCGATACGGAGTCTCAGCGCCTATGATTACTCCGACGATGAAACCGGCGGAGTACTTCCAACGCAACCTCCACAAGAATCTCAAGGCGATGGAGATGCTGGGTCACCCGGTCTCCCGTCGCTCCGTGACGTCGCAGAACTCAACCGGGCGATTCACGACGAAGCCGGGCAACCGGAGCGCTTCGCCCTCGACCAGCGCTCGCCGCTCCAAGGCGTCCTAGACGAGCTCTCGCAGCGGCCATCGGCGACGACGTCAGAAGACATCGTGCGCGTGGCCGGACGCCTTGCTCACGGCGTCGCGTCGGCTCAGTCGTTCCGCGATGGCAACCGACGTACGGCGTTCTGGTTGACCTATCCGTTCCTGCGCGAGAACGGCCTTGGGTACCTCATGGTCGACGACGACCACACGGTTGCCCGATACCTCATCAGCTCGTCGAGGACCAAGGTCGTGGCCGTCCGGTGCGCGTCACGCCTGAGCGTTTCGTAGGCCTGTTCCTTCGGCGATTGAAGCACCATTCTCCTCCGACTTCCTGAAGCGTATGTTGTCGCGGCTTCTCGTCCGTCCCGGCCGCTTCGGTGGCCGGGATGCGGCGATCGGGGGTCGTCGAGAAGGACCCGAAGAGCCGGCTTGGTGAGCCGGTCCTTTGGGGTTCGCGGAGCTGGATTGCTCAGGCCGACCTGATGCAAACCGCTACTTGTCGATCTACTTGCATCTACTTGAACGCATGAGGTTGCAAGTAGCGACAGCCGACGAGATCATTGACCCTTCCCACTTGCATCTACTTGCAATATGTTCAAGTAGATGTCTTCGGCAGCCGTAGAAGCCGCACTGCACCGCGGGGACGACTCCGTGGGCGCGTTCCTCTGCGACATCGCCGAGGACCAATGGTTCGACCGCAAGTCGACCCGGACGCAGGCGAAGGACCTCGCGCCCCATCTCTGCGGCCTGGCGAACGCCGAGGGTGGCGTCATCGTGATCGGCCTCCACGGCGGCGGCGTCGAGGGGACGGACGCGGATCCACGACGCAGAAATGCACAGCTGCAAGCGGGCATCGACTTCTGCGTTCCGCCCGTCAGCGTCCGCTCGCAACTGGTTCCGTGCGTCAACGACGATGGCGAGCCGGATCACCTGCTCGTGATCCGTGTCGAAACCAGCGACACCGTGCACGCGACGCACAAGGACGAGGTGTATCTGCGGATCGGCGACGAGACCCGGAAGCTCGCGTTTCGTCAACGTCAGGAGCTCGAGTTCGACAAGGGCCAGTCGTCCTACGAGGCACGTCCGCTTCCGGCGCTCGGCTTCGGGGATCTCGATCAGCACCTAGTAGAGAGCTACGCCGCAGCCCTCGATGCGGGCGACAGCCACCAGCTGCTGCGCGCGCGAGGGCTGGCCACGAAGGACACCCTCACGATCGCCGGGGCCCTGCTCTTCGCCGAGTACCCCCAGGGCAGTCTGCCCGAGGCCTTCGTTCGCGTCCTGCGTTATCGAGGCAAGGAACGCGGTACGGGATCGCGGCAGCA